>PBPL01000199.1 GCA_002724675.1 Deltaproteobacteria bacterium
GTAGTCATCGCTGGCGCAGTCCGGCGAGCCCAGGCAGTCCGAATCGTCGCAGTCGAACAGACCGTCCACGTCGTTGTCGGCCCGGTCCCCACACTCGCCCGGCTCGTCCCCCTCCAGGCTCGGAGGCGCCGCCTTGCAGGTGCACAGCAACAGGCAGGCAGCTAGAACCGATACAAGCCGACAGCGAGCCAAGTGGCTCATTGGCACTCACCGGCCACACACGAGAGCCCTGCATCGCAGCCGCAATCCGCCGGACAGATCTCGCAGTCCTCGTGAAAGTCCCCATGGCCGCCATTGCAGCTGCCGTCACCGCAGGGCTCCGTCGGGTCTAGATAGCCCGGGAGGAGGTTGCCGTTGGTGTCCATGCCCCCCTCCACCAGGTCTGGGTAGCCATCTTCGTCCGAGTCGGTGTCCAACCAAATGGGAATGCCATCGCCGTCACCGTCCGGCCCGAAGACCACCGCATCTTCCCGCTCGGCGTAGGTGGTAATCCCATCTCCATCGTCGTCCTCATCGAGATAGTCGGGGATGCCGTCCCCATCAGTATCCCCCTCCCCCTCCTCACTGTCGGGCACTGAGTCACAGTCAGAGTCGTCCCCGTCACCCCCGAGAGAGGGATGCTCGTGCTCATCGTGGTCACACTCCAGGTTCACTTCCATCAGCACGAAGCCAGCCGTAGGTGAGAACTCCCCTTCGTTGCCCGCACGATCCCGCATCTTGACCCGATAGATGTAGGTCTCTCCCAGGACCAAATCTGTATCGAGGTAACGGGGACTCACCTGCCAGCCACTCGTTGTACCGCCCGGATTGCCGGTCGTTTCTTCGAAGTAGTACTCCACGTAGCCGCCAGCGTCCGATCCTGGCGTCGCTCGCATGACCGCCATGCTCGTCTGCTTCTTGCGCATCTGAGACTCGAGCATCTGCTGGGCCGAGTGGGGGGGCCCAGGCACGACCACTTCAGTGGGGCGTATGTCGAAGCCAGCAACCAGTGGACTGGGCGGTTGCCCATCATCCGGCACGCTCAGACCATCGATGACGACGTCCAGCCATTGGGTGATCTCAGCCCGTTCGGCACTGTCGAGGGTGCGGAAGCGGGCCGGTGGCATCACGCGGAGATGGTCCTCAGGGAGGTTAATGCGCTCCTGAACCAGCCGCAGGTGCCCGACTCCCAAGTGAGCGAAGTGATCTCCGAGAGCACTATCGGCCCGGCCTCGCGCGATGGGCCCCAGCTTGAACTGGGCGCGCGTGATGTCCGGGTTGAGTGCGTCGTGGTGGCACTGGCTACACGCATTGACCAGCATCTCGGCTGCCCCCATGCCCGGGTGGACCCGAAGGCCCAAGGCGCTCAAGCTCGCCTCGGCATAGACATCCGTGACATCGGGAAAGTCGGTGGTGATGCCGTTGCGATAGGCAGCGTAGTTGCCGACCAGAGTCTCCAGCTTGTTCTCGTCAAAGGGATCTTCGCCGCGACCGGGGGGAGCAATCATCAAGCCGTGAACGCTCAGCTCGTAGAGCTCCTCCCACACGTAGTCGAAGAACATGCCCCGCGCTCGATCATTCTCCAGCAGCCCAATGGCCGCGCCATCGGGCGAGTAGGCGGTGCGGTCGAAGCCATTGCCGTAGCCGTTGGCCTCGATCAACTCCTCTAGAGACTTGGGCCGCGCCCCATACAGGGACCCGTCCGGTATGCCGCCGTAGGTCTCTCCCAGAGGCTCTTCCTCGGTCCCATGAGCCGCCACGTACTGCTCGAGCATCGCGTCGAACGGGCCCTGATCTGCCGGATTGTCGGTCCAGTCGCGAAAGTAATTGACGTCGTACAGCCAGTGCATCCACATGCTGTTGAGCTGAAACATGAGCAACGACTTGCGGTTCTCTGGGCTGGTGCGGAGTCCGTGCTGGTGACACTGGAGACAGTCCAAGCTCGTGTTCTCGAGATCCAACTCACCGTAGAGGGTGTAATCGAGCCAGCCGGTCTCGTAGCTCTCACCGAACTGCTCCTCATCGGTGCAGTTCAGAGGGTCAGCGCAGCGATAGGTGAACTTCAGCAAGAAGAAGTCGAGCTCATCACGCACTGGGTCGTGAGTGACGATCTCGGCGAAGCCCTCGCCGCGAACCATCGCCACCGCCACGAACCCCGGCGAAGGCTCGAGATGAGAGCGGACCGGCGTGTGGACGATCACGCGGGGGTTCACCGGCGTGACGATCCGACGACTCAGTGAGGCCGAGTGCCCCGCAACCGCCCAGGCTGGGTTTCCATTGTCCAACTCCAACTGCGCCTCGATACCCGAGGGGCCATTGAAGCCGAGCCCCAACAAGTCCAAGAGCTCTCTGGAGCTTGTAACCTGGGGGGGCACTTCAGCGCAGAAGACATCCCGAACCACCGACTGAATGTTTCCCGATGCCAGGCGTTCGCAAAGGCTCGCCAGTTGATCATCTCCCTGGAGCATCTCATCGAATAGGTTCAGCTCCGTGGGGTAATCCTCGCTCGCACAGTCCGGCGAGCCCACACAGTCCGTATCCAGACAGTCGAACAGACCATCCACATCGTTGTCCGCACGATCGGAACACTCCCCGGGCTCATCACCCTCAACAGGAGGGTCGGGAGATGGACAAGCCCAGACCAGCAAGAGTGCAACCAGAACACCCGACGGGGCGACCGACAGCATGGAGCGCAAGAATGGGCGGCGGTAGAAAAAAATGGGTCGATCCGAAGGGTCCGGCACCCTCTGTTAGAGCGCCCCCAGCCCCCGACCTACCCGGGAGACGCGGTTCGGTGTAATCAGGACCTTCAGATTAGCCTGGGGAACAACGATCACAAAACGGAATTCAACAGTTACTGAACGACAGAACTCGATGTAGAGAAGCTCATCGTGAAGAGTTTCCTGCGTCGAACCAGGTCGCTAAGTTACGCTGAGATACACGAGGTGGTCATGAGCCTTCCCATGCTGCGACCGGTAGCGCTTGCGCCGTTCCTTGTCGCGCTCTTGCTGACAGGGTGCGCTTCGAGTCCCGAGACGGACGACGACGATGATGCGCTCGGAGACGATGACAGCGGCGAGAGCACGCCAGACAGCGACTGCCTGTCGACTCGGACTATTCAGGGTATCGATCTCGTTCAGATCTGCGCGGGAACCTTTCAGATGGGCTGCACCCCAGAACAATCCGACTGCGCTCCCGACGAATCTCCGACGCACCAAGTCACCCTAACCCGCGACTTCTGGCTAGGACGCACGGAAATCACGCAAGCTGAGTGGCAATCCATGATGGGGAACACACCCTCGTTTCACTCGACCTGTGGAGACGACTGCCCCGTAGAGATGGTGACCTGGTACGAAGCCTTGGCCTTCACCAACTCGCTCTCGGAGGCCGAAGGGCTGGACGAGTGCTACACGCTGGACGACTGCGTTTCAGAGACTGGACAAGGCATGCACTGTGGCAGCGTGACAATCAACAGCTCCAGTGGGCTCCCCTACGACTGTGTTGGCTACCGCCTCCCCAGCGAGGCCGAGTGGGAATATGCCGCACGGGCCGACTCCACCCTGATCTACGCGGGCTCCGACACCATCGACGACGTGGGCTGGTACCTGGACAACAGCGGCTCGACCACCCACCCCGTGGGACTCAAGGCCCCCAACAACTTTGATCTCGTGGACATGAGCGGGAACGTCTGGGAGTGGATGGGCGACGGCTACGACCCCACCTACTACAACGAGGCGCCAACGACCGACCCATTGGGGCCCCTCACTGGGGACTATCGGAGCTATCGAAGCGGCGCTTGGTATGCCCCTGCAGACTTCACACGGGTGGCCCGACGGAACCACGACCATCCCGAGAATCGGGGCCATGGTCTGGGTCTTCGCATCGCGATGACCCACCCATGACAGCCCAGACCGACGGGGCGTTCCCACCGAGGAGGACGCCAATCGAGCTATCACAGGAGCGAAGAACCAGCGGCTAAACGGCCACTGCAGCGCTTTCGTTCTGGCCCCCAAGAGAGCTTGAGGTCAGCAGCCAACCGACGGCTCAGAGGCCAAAGCACTCCTGTCTCGCACTGAGGCAGTGAAGCTCGAGCACATTGGCGTTAGCAGCACAAGCCATGCACTGTTCCTGAGTGACCGGCGGGACATTGTCGATGCTGGAGTCGAACTGCGAGACGAAGTTGTAATAGAGCACTTGGCAGGGGGGCCAGTCGTCGGTGTCCCACTCCTGGAAGTCCTCGTCGTCCATAGCGTCCTCGTCATCCTCCCAATCGTCTTGGAAGTCATAAGAGCCCAGCGCCACGAGCTCATCGTAGACACACGAGCCATCATCCATGTTTGCCGCCGGTGCAAACGAGCACAGCTGGCTGCAGAGCCCCTCCTCGTCGTCGTCATCGCCGGCGTCGTCGTCATCGTCGCCCTGACGAAGATAGTCGATCCCCCTCATGACGCAGCTAGAACAGAGCAAAGATGCAAGCAGTAGAATGTAGGCGCGCTTCATGGTCCGCGTTGAGCCTCCTCGTATCGTGGGTGCCTATTCTTCCACAACTGCAAGCAGAGCCAACATCGCTTGGCCTACTTCACACACAATCGCTTCGCTCCGGGTGGGAGTCTTGTTGTGGCCGCTGCAGTTTTGGACTATGTACACCCTCCACCGTGCGATGATAGTCCATGAGGGCGTGTCGCTCTGGGTCGGCTCGAAGGAGGCTTCATGACACAACGTACTTTGCTCCTGTTTCTACTGAGTGGTGCCTGTCTCTTGCTCGGTTGCGAGGCTGATGAACAGGCGCCCGTCGCAGGCGACGACGACACCGCGATCGACGACGGCGACGACGACACCGCAGTCGGCGACGACGACGACAGCAGTACGGGGGACGACGACACCGCCTTGGGCGACGACGACACGGCGCTGGGTGACGATGACTCCGGGGACGACGATGACTCCGGGGACGACGATGACGTGATCGGAGACGACGACGATAGTGGTGAGAGCCCGTCCACTTGTGCGGACGACATGTTCGAGGACAACGACTCGGCAGAGACGGCCGCAATGATCGCTGCGATGAACTATCCAGGCCTTCGCATCTGCCCGGACGATGACGACTTCTTCTCATTCCAGGCTCTGGTGGGCTACCAGATCTCTGCCGATGTCTTGTTTCTACAGACTGAGGGAGACATCGATGCAACTCTTACGGACCCCAATGGCGACACGGTTGCTGTAGGCATGTCCGTGTCGGACAACGAGAACCTCGGCCCTGCCACCATTGAGGTCTCGGGTGTCTACACCCTAGAGGTCCGCTTGTGGAGCGACGCAGGTGTCGTGGAAGGCAATGACTACCAGCTCCAGATCACCATGGCGCCGGCCACAGGCGACGACGATGACGACGACACGGGCGACGACGACGACACGGGCGACGACGACGACACAGCAGGCGATGACGACGACACAGCAGGCGATGACGACGACGCCACAGTAGGTGACGACGACGACGCTACAGCAGGCGACGACGACGACGCCACAGCCGGCGATGACGACGACGCGACAGCAGGCGATGACGACGACACCACAGCAGGCGATGACGACGACACCACAGCAGGCGATGACGACGACGACACAGCAGGTGATGACGATGACTCGGGCGACGACGACGACTCGGGCGACGACGATGACTCGGGCGACGACGATGACTCGGGCGATGACCTTCCCATCGTCGATGTGGACGGGGACGGCGTCGCCTATTGGGTGGACTGTGACGACTCGAACCCAGATCCCACCTTCATCCCGCTGCTGGACGCCGACTGTGACGGTGTCCTCTATTTCACCGATTGCGACGACAACGACAGCACAGCGACGACGACGACAACTACCGACAGTGACTGCGATGGGGTCCTCGCAGCCGATGACTGCGACGACAACAATGCAGCCTCGACAGTGCGGCTCACCGATGCCGACTGCGATGGTGTTCTCGACATCCCCGCCAATCCCAATGATGTAGATGGGGATGGCTTCACCACGGCCATTGACTGTGACGACTCGGACCCGACCTCTACGATCCAGCCTGCCGATCAGGACTGTGACGGTGTCCTGACCCCCGAGGACTGCAACGACGGCGACCCCGCCGTGCGCATCTCACCGGACTTCGCGCCCGACTGTACCGGCAGCCTTGACTGCGGCGGCCCCAACACGCTGGCCGTCGGTCAGACGGCCACCTGCGACCTGGGCGCCTTCTTCAACGTGACCCAGGTGGTCATTGATGTGGGCTGCGGCGACTCCCCCGAGACCGGTGAATACCTCTTGTCCACGGACAACGGTTACTCGGCCACCGTGATTGCCGAGTGCGGCAGCACGCACGCCATCCCCGATGCGCTGGCATCCCGCGTCAACGTCGAGATGCTGAGCGGCGGCGGCACCGACGAGGTCATTTCCTGGAACTGCTGCGGGTCTGGAGCCTGGAGCGTTCAGTACCGCTGAGGGCCCAGAGCACAGGATGAGGCGGCAGGAGGGGGAAGCCCCCTCTGTGCCGACCCTCACATGTCAAGACTCAGCGGTTCACACAGACAACGCTCGGCGCCCCCTGGCCACCGCCACCGCCGATCACGCCCCAGCCTCGGGTCACTGGCAGCTCGAGCACCAGGATCTCGCCCTTTGGGACATGGGCTGCTACCTGGTTCAGCCCCTCAGCGACTCGCCTAGAGCCCTTCCAGGCTGCGGCATCCTGCATGTCCGGGAACCGGTCCGCCACGTAACAGGTCCAGCCGCCCTCATCGGCGTGTCCGGCAGGCACGAGCTGTAGTGCAAGAGCAATGGAGCCTGCTACCAGCAGCCCCACGACAAACGAACGAATTGAAACCATGGTTCCCGCCTCCTGTGCAGGCGCGGGTCGATTCCCGCCCCTGATGAGGAGACATCATGCCGCACCAAGGTGGGCCTGCCTCATGGAGCGTCGCAGCGAGCGCAGTCAGGACTCTGGACCACCTCTAGGTCGTCAGATCACTTCTTCTTGCGGCTGGGGCGACGGACCTTCAGGTTGACCTCTCGGCCACCGCGCAGCTCCAGCGGAATCTCGTAGGTCGCTGGCCACTGGGTGAGGAGTCCCTTGAAGTGCGCGGTGTTCTTCAGCGGGAATCCACCCACCCGGACAATGACCTCACCGGGCCGGAGCTTCGCGCGGGCAGCAGCAGAGCCCTCGACGATGTCCTCGATCACCACACCCACGAAGCGTCCCTTCGAGTTCGTAGCGGAAGAGACCTTCTTGAAGCCCACGTCTTCCCGCATGACCTGGTAGACATCGGGCACCGACAGCTGGCATTCGGGCTCGGTAGCTAGGTTTCGGCATGCATATAGGTTCACCGGTCCGGGAACTGGGATGGATGCGGAGAGCCACATGGAGCCCTTGCTCGACGGCTCGATCCGAGCTGCTTTGGAGGGCCCCGTGGACACGATCGTTCCGCCCCGGCCACCCAGGATCCCGCCCTGCGCGGAGGCATGTTGCCCCCCGGAATCACCTGCGTCGTACGCAGGCCAGATGCGGTCGATGGTCAGTACGGGAGGGGCCGCCTCTAGTGTAATCTTCTCGCAGCGGGGACTGCCCTCGGGGTCGTAGCAGGCCATCAGAGTGTCCCCCAGCACCGGAACGGTCACCTTGAGCCAGGCTGCCTGCGTCTTGTCATCAATGTGAATGAAGTCGAGAGATGTCGCCGGCATGAAATCCGGCAGCGGCACTGGGTTGCATCGGTCCACTCGACGGACATCGGCGCAGCCCCACAGCAGGTCGCCTTTGATGGGGATCTTGTGGATCACCCATCCGCCACCACTCGAGTCCGGCGTAAAGATCTCGAAGCTGCTGGACGGCAGAAGGGCGCTCCTCGCAGCGGCGCCAGCGGGCAGCAACAAGAAGGATGCAAGAGCGATGGGCAAGACAAAACGCTGAAACATGAGGCCTCCTGGGGGCACGCATCCTAACAGGACCAGCCCCAACCCACACTCGCACCACGAGAGGGTTCTCTGCAACGGTCCGAACCACGGGCACTGACCCGGAATCCGCCGCCAGTTGTTCCCTCACCAAGGGCAGACCATTTGCACTCTTCTCCACGAAAGGTCATGAAGCGGCTACACTCCAGGCCTGAGACATCACCTCCTCTGTGCCATGATCATCGCTTCGCTTCTGGCGCCAGGCTGCTTGTCCGACCAGCTCAGCATCTCGAGTGAGTGCACTCAGGTCCTACAGAAAATCCTCGATATTCAAGACGAGCGAGGCACTCGAGTCGACGCAGTCAACGAGGTGTACCGGCTCTACGAGGCTAAGGAAGTCAGCCGCGAAGGCATGCTGAAGCAATCGGAGATTTGGAAGGCCCATGAGGCCGCGCTTCGGGCCGAAGTGTCGCTACTCTACGAGGCCGCACGAGAGAAAGGCTGCCTCTAGTCCCACAGCGGTCGGCCTGCGGCTTGTGACCCCATCCCGCGCAAGTGGCTAGGTGGCCCCGCCGGAGGTCAAGTGACGTCGCCTCACCAACCAAGGCAACAAAGCGACCAGCAGCCACGACACCGTAGAGCCCGACCCAAGCGCGCTTGACTGACAACCGCATTGAGGGATTGCCTCGATCACCGCGGGGTCGCTCGAGTCGTCGTCGTCCCCGCTGGAGTCGTCGTCATCTCCGCTGGAGTCGTCGTCATCGCCGCCGGACTCGTCGTCGCCGCTGGAGTCGTCGTCATCTCCGCTGGAGTCGTCGTCATCTCCGCTGGAGTCGTCGTCATCGCTACTGGAATCGTCGTCGTCGCCGGTATCGTCGCCCGTGTCGTCGTCATCGCCCGTGTCGTCGTCATCGCCCGTGTCGTCGTCATCGCCCGTGTCGTCGTCTCCACTCTGGGAATGGCCCGAGTCATCGTCATCCCCCGAGTCGTCATCCCCGGTGACGTCATCATCATCCGTGTCGTCATCGTCGCCCGTATCGTCATCGCCGGTGTCATCGTCTCCTGCTGAGTCGTCATCTCCGCTGGAGTCGTCGTCGCCCGTGTCGTCGTCGCCCGTGTCGTCGTCAGCCGTGTCGTCGTCGCCCGTGTCGTCGGCGCCGGTGTCGTCGTCGTCGCCAGTGTCGTCGTCATCGCCGGTGGCATCGTCGCCGGTGTCGTCGTCGTCAGCCAA
>PBPL01000200.1 GCA_002724675.1 Deltaproteobacteria bacterium
ATGCTCGCCGCCATCGGGGAAGGTCGCGGGCTAGCGCCCCAGGTCGTTCAAGAACTCGTCGATGGCGGGCCCTATGTCGCCGAAGAGGCGTTGCAGGTGGGGCTTGTGGATGATGTGCTCTACCCACGCGACTGGAAGAATGTCATCCGTTCCACGTTGGGCGAGGACCTCGACGACGCGGTTGCCAAGCCTTCCGGGGTTGTGCCAGCCCCGCAGCCCCGTGCTTCCGTGTCTGACTCCGGTCTGGACCGCGACGGCGACAGGGGTGCCTGGCTCGTAGAGGTGGGCCGCGGCTTCCGTGTTGGTGGTGCTGGGCAGTCCAGGCTGTCTTTCCGTAGCGCTTCGGCCTACCTGCGCCCGTGGTCTCGGCTACGTTGGTTGGAGGGCTACGGCATGCCGGGGCCTCGTGTGGCGGTGGTGGTCGCGACGGGCTTGATCGTGGACTCCGATGAGTCGGTGGTTCGCCCAGGGCGTATTGCTTATCGTCCCCTTCGAGGGCTCCTTCGCTCGCTTCGCAAGGATGACCGAGTGGATGCTGTGGTGCTTCGCATCGATTCGCCCGGTGGTAGCGCCCTCTGCTCCGATCTGCTGTGGGAAGAGCTTGGACGGCTTCGTGATGCCAAGCCCCTCGTGGCTTCCATGAGCTCGGTGGCGGCTTCCGGTGGCTACTACCTCTCCATGGCGGCGGACCACGTGGTGGCGTCCCCCTTGTCCGTTACGGGCTCTATCGGAGTCTTGGCGGGAAAGATGGACCTGAGTGGCTTGCTGGCCAAGATTGGGATCACCCGAGATGTGCTGGCCTATGGTCAGCACTCCGGCATGGACTCGGCAACAGCGGGGCTCTCCGATTCGGAGCGCGCCCGGCTCCGCTCCCACATCGAGGCGAACTACCGCATGTTCGTGGAGAAGGCGGCCCTCGGGCGCCACATGGAGTTTGATGAACTGGAGGTGCACGCTCGTGGGCGAATCTGGACTGGAGCCCAGGCCCTGGACCATGGGCTCGTCGACAGTGTGGGAACCACTTGGGATGCAATTCGGGAGGCTGGCCGCCGGGCCGCGATCGGCTCTACCTGGGAGACCTGGCTCTACGAACCCCCCCGGCCCGGGCTGCTCCACCGCCTTCAACTTCTCGCGTCCGGTGGTGGCATGGAGATGGCGGCCGAGGCCTTGTCCGGGTCTGCGGAGGAATTGCTAAACGTTCGGGCTGGTGAGTGGCAGATCCTGGCTCGGCTGCCCTTTGGTGTTCGCATCTACTGACGAAGTGCGGCATTGATGGAGCCGCCGCAACCGGTTCTTCGAGCCACTACCCCGCTGTCCATAGCTGCCCAAGAATAGGTGGCATGGGAGTGCCCCACGTTCCCCATCCTCTATCCGTGCAGTGTCCCCTCAGGGGTAAAACAGGGAGTTGTGCCCAAGAAACAGGGGATAGCCAATGCGGAGGTTGACCCCCAGCTGGACGTAACCAACCTGGGGCATGCTCGTCTCGGTGGAGACCACCCGGATGGGCTGATGGTAATCGCCTGGCGTGTTGTTCGTGTCGTCGAGGCCGGTCTCGCTTCGCTCCCAGACCAGCAACTGATCGGCATCGGAGTTGCTCGAGAAGTGGGCCCAGCCCACGGATGTATCGTTGCCGCTGTAGATGGGGTAGGCCGTACCGTCGAAGGGCAGGGCGAAGAGTGTCATGCCGTCGCCGCTGTATGCCTCGGCCTGGGTAGAAGCCCCAAAGACGATGCGTTGTCCATCGGGGTCCCACTGGGGCGGGCTGCGCAGTACGAGCTCATCCATCGTGCCGTCGAACACCGCGGGCTGTGGTGCTGCCGTCAGAATCTCGGGAGTTGCCGGTGACTCTGTGGCCAGGTCCAGCTGGGCGAGTTCTTCAGACCACAAGACGATGTCGGGTCTCTCCGAGTCGGGGTCCTGGCAGACAAAGGCCAGTTGAGTCGCGCTCGGAGGGGGCTGTGCCGGTGCAAAGGCCGGCCAGTAGCAGTCGGAGTTCAGCGTGTCGGTGATGGAGTGGGCCGTTCCACTCGCGACGTCGATAAGTGTGATGTCGCGAGTCTCGGGCTGGAGTTGTTGGGTCGTGATCGCCAGCAACTGACCATCAGACGAGACCACGGCATCAATCACGTTGGCTTCGACCTGTTCCGTGAGCGCGGTCTGCAGGCCCGTATCAGGATCTAGGAGGTAGGCGCCGCTGAGCCCCGTGTCAGGGTCCGTGGCGAGCGCAAGGACGGTGTTGCTCTCAGCGAGCAGACCTTGGAAGCGCACGTCCAGAGAGGGGGACTCGGGGCCCAGGTCCGACCAGGACGTGATGTCATCGATCGAGTCGGAGGCTACGACCTGTAGCCGATGCTGGCCTGTCTCGGGGTCAGCGATTTGGAGGACAATGTATTCCCCCAACCAAGTGAATCGCGCGCCGAACAGACCGGGTACAGCCGGGCCCTCTAGCTGCGTCCGAGGAGACAAGGTCAAGAGAGCAGGGCGAGCCAGGGGCGGCTCATCCTCTTGGGTGATGCTGCTGATGACCAACGCCAGGCGATTGCCTGAGCGGTCCGGAATGGCGAAGGGGAGCTGTTCGGAGAAGAGCCGCTCCGTGGTTGGGTCTAGGAGCCCTTCGGTGGCGCTGTTGCTCCGAGTGATGGCCTCGACGCCGAATGTGTTGGCCTCGGCGATGCTGGGCGCTGAGGCCGCTCCCACCCCGAGGGCGCGGACAAGGTAAATGTCGGTCGTCATTGCGGCGGGGTCGGTTCCCACAACCAGGAGGGTCTGGCCCGAGGCGGTGGCCTCGTCTAGAGCTTGGCCCCCCTCCAGTGCCGCAGAGTCTGCGCATCCGGTTGCCCCTTGGAGAACAGCGATCAAGAGCATGCTTGAGAGCACGTGTCTCAGCGTGCGATGGACGTCCTCTACAGGCCGGCTCGGACGCCGAGACGGAGCCAGTATCGTGCGGTCTGGTGGCGGGGTGCTCATCAAGTCGTCTCTGTGTATCAGCAAGGCTGATGCCCCGTGGAGGGGTCAGTCTATGCCCGATCTTGTAGCAGCGTGACGTTTCTGTCACTAGCGCCGGTCTAGAAGCTTGCCCCGAGCTGGGCGTAGACGGTGCCGCCTGGCAGGGCGCCCTCGCCCACACCGATGCCGTAGCCGACACGTCCCTGGATGCCTCCCCCCCAGCCGATGATGGCGTCGCCGATCAGCTCGACACCGAAACTTGGCCTCGTTGCAGCCCAGAATGCAACAAACCCCGAGGGGGAGGCTTGGTATCCCGAATAGTCCAGGGTGTTGAAGGCCTGGGCCGCCTCTGCGAAGACCCCCAGGGCCACGCTGCGCAGGAACACAGGCGCAGTCCACAAGCCGCGCTCCAGATAGAACAACGGCATCCGGTACTCCACGCTGCCCAAGTACAGGTGATCGCCACGCATGGAGGAGGTCGGGTAGCCACGAAGCGCGAAGTAGCGGTCTGGGAGGCTGACGTAGGGGTTCTCGCCGTAGGGCCCGCCAATGCGATAGCTTCGTTGCGGGATGGTCGTGCCCACTGTGGCGCCGAGCACAAAGCGCATGGCCAGAACGTGGTTGTGGGCCCAGGGGAGGGTGATGAATCGTTCGCCTCGTGCTGTGATAATTGCGCGGTGGAGCGAAGTCTTCGAACCGTCCTGTTCCGTTCGATATGCGCCGAGATAGCTGCTCTCGACAGAGGCCCGCACCGACAGCGAGCCGGCGTTCTCTGGGCTAATACTCGCCGCGTAGCGTCCAGAGCGTCCCACTCTCCAGCCGAGCACGACACCCGAGAAGCTGCCCTGGGCGGGCAACAGGTCGGGCTGTACATCGCTGGGGAGAGGGCGGAGCGGTCGGCGGAACTCCAGCTTGTACCGGATGGTGAGTGAGTGGCTCAACCCAATGGGGATACTGGCACCCAGCGATAGGCGGTCTCTGCGCTCGAAGTAGCGGTCCTCACCTCGGTAGGCCCCCGCGAATCGGGTGCCACCGGGTGTCTTGGGAGCAGGACTGTTCAACCAGATAGGGCCGTAGTCGAGTGCGAGGTTGGAGTAGTTGATGGAGAGGACGGGCTGAAATGCGTTGAGGGTATAGCTCGCGCTCCAGCCCAGGAAACGACTGTCG
This sequence comes from Deltaproteobacteria bacterium, assembly GCA_002724675.1. Lineage (GTDB taxonomy): Bacteria > Myxococcota_A > UBA796 > UBA9615 > UBA9615. Next base: position 4,114 of record PBPL01000200.1, read on the forward strand.
GTCCGGTAGTGGAGGGATGCTGCCCAGGCGTGTTGCGACAGAACGTCCGCCCCCCCTGTGGTGACCCCTCCCAACCAGCCGGTGTCTGTCGCGGCTCCGTAGAGCGCGAGGTAGCGGGGTGGGAAGAGGGTTCGTAGCGGGTTGTAGCGGGCGAGCTTCCCCAACTTGGCCGGGATGTCCTGTGTGGGGTCTTCCCGTGGTCCGGGGTCGGTTAGATCTCGTTTTCTCTTCGTCTTCTTGACCTTGCCTGTATTGGCTTCTTGGGGCGCCGCCTCCACGGCAACTGCCTCAGAGCCTTCAGCTGCTCTCGGGGCAAGAGTTCGGTAGCCATCACGCTGCTGGGCTCTCTTGACCGCTGCGGCTGCGCCCTCTCCGTAGGGCGCTGCCGGCCCTGGCAGCCCTTCGACAGCCGACAGAGGGCTCATGGCTTGGGCCGAGGGCCCGTAGCCCGGTCCAGGCAGAGAACGAGCGGCGAGGGCCGTGGGCTCCCATCGTTTGGGGTCAAACGGCATCTCTTCCAGGCGCCACCCAGAGCTGGTGTAGCTCTGGAAGAGGATGTGCTTGCCGTTCGGGGCAATGTGGGGATTGCGAGCCCCTCCGATGACCCTGGTGACACGGAAGACGGCGCCGTCCGCCCAACGGTAGGCGTAGAGGTTCCAGACGCCATCCCGGTCCGATGACCAGAGTAGCCACTGGCCATCAGGAGACCAGGCGGGGTCTGCGTCGGAGGCCCGGTCCCAGCTCAGCACGCGCAGTTGTTGGCCTTGAGTGTCTAGAACGTGGATGTCGCGGAAGCCGCCCGGCTTCCAAATGGAGACCGCGAGCCTATGGCCTTGGGGGTCGAATCGGGGGCTAGAGAATTGTGAGCCATCCCGGGCCGCTGTGATCGCACTGATGAGGGCCCCCTCCTCGTGCCCTAGGACCACCTCCTCGGCCTCGGTACCTTGGGTGACTTGGGTTTCACGAGCGTCGTCTTGGGAAGGAACGCTCTCTGGCTCGTCCTCCACGACATCGCTCGCGGAGAGTTCCACACGGACCAACTGTGTCTGTGACCTGTGGGTCTTTACAGCGACGAGCCAGTCGCCGGACGGATGCGCTGTGGGTTGGGTGAGTCGGGCGCCGCGGGTCAGTCGCTTGCGTTTCCCGGTCTCGACGTCATACCGGTAGAGATCACGGTAGCTCACATACCGGTTGGTGCTACCCACGGCTGCTCCGTACAGATATCTGCCATCGGCAGACCAGGTGGGATCCGCTACGGCACCTTTGCGGATCCGAGAGTCTCGGCTGCCATCCCGGTGCAGCTTGCGGAGGCTGGAGCGTTCGCGGGCGGAGGAGTGCACATAGAAGACGCTCTGGCCGTCGGGGCTGTAGAGCGGATACTTGCTGACGCCTTCCCGTGAGGGCAGTACACGGGTCGGCGTCACGCCCGCTCCTTCGGCAGCGATGCGTTCGGCCTCGTCTAGGTAACGATCGGACAGCTCGCTCCGCCATTCCTTCCACAGCTGGGCCAGGGTCGCGCCGAAGGCCTTCTTGGCGGGCAGCAGCAGCGGGATGATTCCCCGAGCATGCCGTTGGTAGAAGTCCACCCAGGCGGCGTCGGATGTCTTCTGGGCGACGTGCAGATGAAAACGAGCGCCATAGAGGTAGCGCACTTGTCCACGCGGCCATCGTTGCCCGAACCCGTCGGCTTGGTCGACCCTTGGTAGGACTCCATCCAAGGCTGCTGTTCGAAGCACGGCATCGGTCATTGTGGATCTGCCTCGGCCGCCCGCAGTGAGTGTGGTCTCGATGTAGGTGGCGTAGCCCTCTGTTAGCCAGGACGGGAGAACGGCACCTGGCACGATGAGGCGCCCGAAGATCCAGCGCAGCACCTGAGGAATGCCTCCGACCATGTCGATCTGAAGAACGTGGGTGTATTCGTGTACGAACAGGGCCCAGAGCCAGTGCTCGTAGTTGGCCAGGCTGGACTGGGAGTCCGGGGGCGTGAGGTAGAGGACGATGGCGTTGTAGGGAACGGTAGACGCGTATCCATTGGGTGCGTCCGTGGGATCGACGAGGACTACTTGTGTGCGGCCGAAGGGCTTCCACTGCAGCTTCGGCGCCAGCAGGGCGTGAACCTCTTCGGCCACGATCGCCATCTCAGCCGCGACTTCGGCTTCTCCCTGATGAAAGTGGATGGAGAAGTGCGGTGTATCGAGAGTGTGCCAGCGATAGCGAGGGTCCCAGCGCGCAGCCTCCGCGGGCGAGCTAGCGACACAGAGGAGGAGCGACAGGATGAGCAGGAGTGCGACTGGAACCGTCGTCCCGATGCCCGAGCCCCGTGTGGCGTGCCCCATAACTAGAAGTAGTAGTGGACCCCAACCGACGCTGCTGTGCCGGATGTCGTTTCTATATCCACCGCCTCACCTACGACGTCGAGGTTGACGCCGAACTCGGCGGACAGCCCTAGATTCTCGAGTCCAAAGAGGAAGAACTCCACGCCGAGTACCGCCTGGATACGCGCCCCGTTCGTCTCAGCGTGAGCGCGAACGTAGCCACCCCCAACGGCGGCATACAGGTTGAGGTTGTCTTCGGCGAGAATGGGGAGCAGCGCCCGCCCTCCAGCAAAGAAGAGGTCGTCGGACTCCGCGAAGATCGAGAAACCCACCAGCGCCTGGACCTGAAGATTGACCGTGTCCTTGTTGGTGGGCATCCCCACCTTGACGGACACAGAGGTCAGCGTCGAGAAGTTGTTGTTGAAGCCAACGCCAATGCGCTTCCTGAGGTCCTTGGCTTGCACTTCACTCGGGTTGGCGAGCAGCAGCGTACAAGCCAACAGGCTTAGGAGAGCGAGAGCAGATGGACGGATGCAGCGGGTCATAGCGACCGAACCTAGCGCGCTGAAAGCGATTGAGGCAAGCACCCTAGCTAGCTCAATGCTTGCCGCCGTCCATCGGCTGCAGAGAGCCCCACAATGCAGCTAGCTGCCGGGCGGATTGATGGATTTGGAAGTCGCGCTCGATTCGCTCGTAGCCGCTCTGGACGAGAGCCTGTCGCACATTGGGTTGTCGCCAGGCGGTGAGGACGGCCTCAGCCATCGTTTCGGGGCTCTCTACGATGAAAGGGTCGTGCTCTGGTCCCAGCAGCTCGGACAGGCCAGCGCTGGGATAGACCACCGGGAACGCCCCCATCGCCATGGCCTCCTTGACTACGTTGGGCAAGCGCTCTCCCGGGTCTCGGGACGGCAGGAGCAGGAAGTGGGCACGGCCCAATTCTGCAAACAGATCTTCTTGGGGAAGGAAGCCAGTAAACCGGACCCAAGAACTGATTCCCGCCGCTTGGGCTTGGTCTCGGAGCGCTCGAGCCTGTGGGCCATCGCCAGCGACCAGTAGCTTTCCGTCTCCGCACCTTGCTCTCACAATTCGAAGGGTCTCCAAGGCATCCATAGCCCCCTTTTGCTTCGTCAGTCGTCCCGCGAACACCAGCTGTAGGTCTTCAGAAGTCGTGTGGCTTGGGGGATGCCTAGGTAGGTGCACACCTCGGTAGATCACGCTCACCTCGGCCCCCGAGCCCAGGCGACTTCGGAGCAACGAGCGGTTGACCTTTGCGTGGGTCAAGACCCGGTCGGCTCGGTGGTACAGCCAACGGGTCAGAGGGCCGGGCCGGTCGAGGTCGTAGCTGCCCAGGAACAAGGTCACGGGAATCGGCGTGAAGCGTTTCGCTAGCGCGCCCACGCTAGCGGGGTGGTGTCCCCAAGCGCAGTGCACGAGATCGTAGCTCTCGTGTTGGATCTGCCTATGGATCCAAAGTGTGCGCGAGAGAAGGACGAGCGCCTTGATGCCTTCCAGGGGGGAGTAGAACAGCGTTGGCAGAATGTGTCGCACCAACCACAGCGCCGCGAGTACTGCCCCCTGCTTGTCTGTTGCTCCGGGATTGCTGGAAGGAGTGCGTACTCTTACCTGCTGGTTGTCCAAGAGCGGCTGTAGACGGCCGGTGAGATCCGTCGCAGGACGCTGGAGCATGGGAAAGACATCGATGCTCACCCCTTCACCGCAGAGGGCATCGATCTCGTTGACGATGAAGGCTTCCGAGGCGACAGGAAAGCTGACGGTGACAAGAGCGATTCTCATGGTCGTGGTCCGCTCATTCCTGGCACTAAACCAAACAGGAGGTCGTCATATCGACTGCCGATGGTCTTGATGTCAAAGGCCTGCGCGCGGGCGCGGGCGTCGATCCCGCCTCCCTCTAGGACATCAGCAAGGGCCTGGGCTAGAGCCTCTGGGTCGCCAGGAGCTACAAGCTTGCCCCACCTTCCGCTCTCGAGAATTTCGTTGGGACCGCCTGCACAGCGGGCTGCTACCACTGGAGTGCCCGTGCTCATGGCCTCGACGAGGACATTGCCGAAGGGCTCCCAGCGTGACGGAAGCACAAACAGATCAGCACGTGCCATGGCGGCGGCGGGATTGGAGACGAAGCCGGCCAATTGCACTCGGTCGGACAGTCCTGCTGCCTGGATTTGGCTTTGCAGTGACTCGCGTTCTTCGCCTTCCCCGAGAATGACGGTCCGGATATGATCGTTGGCTGGCAGGCGCGCGAGGGACTCGATCAGGATGTCGAAGCCCTTCATGGGCACCAACCGCCCCGCAGCGAGAACGACCTTGTGTTCCTTCTCGTCCAGCCAGGCAATGCCCGACGGTTCGAGCGCTTGCTCTTGGATGTCGCTGATGTGGATGGGGTTGTGAACCCGAGAGACCCTGCTCGTTGGCAGGCGTAGATGCTGCACAAGCTCGTACTGGATGCGTTCTGACGGTGCCACGATATGGTCAGCCCAAGGGTAGGAGGCATGCATGGACCACGTTAAGAGGCGAGCGAACAGCTGGGCTCGGTCGGCACACAGTGATGGGAGGCTGGATTGCTGCTGCAGTGCAAGGCGCGCGTTGCTGCCAGCGAGGCCGTGGGCGATCACGGCTGCCACATTTGCGTGGTTCAGGCACGCGAGCAGCACGTCCGGCTTGTCGCGTCGTAACGTTCGAGCCAACGTCAGTATTGCTCCACGAACCCGCTGGGCCCGGAGTTCAATGACACGAACTCCTTCAGGGATCTCGTCGGCGAGAGCTCCCTCTCGCTGGAGGACAATCAGGTCGACACGATGGCCTTGTTGAATCCACCGCTCTGCAAGCACCAGCTGTGTCCGCTCCGCGCCTCCCCCGTCTAGTCGCGGAAGGAAGAGTGCAATTCGTCGTGGCCCGGGACTCGTCAGGTCTCGTGCAGCTCGCGGCCTGAGGGATATGGCGAGGTAACAAACGACGACCCACGCGAGGTGTCCACGGAGCAGCATGTCTTCGGTGATCGCCGTCGTCAGGATGGTGCCCAGGATGGCGAGGGGGAACACGCGGTGTGTACCGGGGTGTCCGTTGATGAACTGCTTTGTCGCTCGAAGGGTCACCTGAGCCATGACCACGAGGACGAGAAGTGTCCCTGTGGCGCCCAGCCAAAAACCCACCTGTAAGAGGCTGTTGTGTGCTCCGATGAGCCAGGTGCCTCGTTGGACGATGTCGCTGTTGGCCAGCTCCGGGACCCGGTGCCAGTCCATCCCGTAGCCGTAGCCGAGAACGGGACGCTTGAGGATTTCGACGGCGAGGTCCTGCCAGATTCCAGTCCGTTGGGTGAGCTGGGATGTGCGACCGAGCACGTCAAAGAACATGGCGGGGACCACAGCCCAGCTCAGAGGCAGAACCAGGGGGATCGCCAAGGCCGGTAGGCGCCACTTTGGTCGATGGTCGGAAAGCCAGCCGGCAACAACGAAGCTGAGGCCTACCGCTGTCGCGATCGCCGCAGTACTCGACCGAATGGGGACCAGTACAACGAGACAGCCGACCAGCCCCAGCGCAGGCAACAATCGCCGAGTTCGCTCCCCCCAGCAGGCCAGGGCTGCGAGGACTGTCGCTAGACTGGAAACGACGAAGCCGAGTTCATTCTTGTGGTGGAGGATTCCGCGCCAGCCCAGTCGAGAGTCCCCTAGTTCCGGGACGAGGAGCGCCGCGAGGACGGACAGAATTACGAGCACACCCAGTGACGCGCCGAGGACTGGATGAAAGCTCATGGCAAGAGTCTTGTGTAGCGAGTGCGCCAACAAGAGTGAGATGCTCAGGAGCAATGCTCGACGTAGCGAGACTGTGGGCTCGGCAGACCAAACACAGGATGCAAAGGCCAGCAAGCACAGTGTCCAGAGGATCGGCGATGCGCGGAACAGATGGCCCAGAGAGAGAGCGGTGGGCAGCGTCAGAGCCAACGAAGTGATGCAGACCAATGCGATGCTTGCCGTTGTCGCTAGGCTGGCTTCGGCCGCGCCCTCGAATACAAAGCTGGGGACCGCGACAGCCCAGGAGGAGAGGGCAGCGAGCACCAGCACCAGGCCCACGGTCCGTGGCTCCAGCAGTCGGGCCAGCAGAGGGGCGGGCGCGGGAACTCCGACGGTTGTGTCGGGATGGGGCCGGCGGTTCATCTGCGCTCTGGGTCCTCTCGGCTCATGGGGATCCTACCCCCCCTGGCTGGGAGACCTCCACAGGTGTGCTGAGCGGCGCGTGCGATGGCTGCTCCATCAAACGGAGTTTTCGAAGGCCCTGCCGTAGCGGTCAATTGTGTACATACTGTAACTAGAGACACAGCATGACCTCACAACGTTGCTTCATCCTCATGGCCTCTCTTGTCTTTAGCTTGGCGGTTCCGCTGGCCGCTGAGGAGGACACCAGCTCAGCCGATGAACGCGAACTGTCTTTGGACTCAGACAAGTCCGACCCGACCTCTGGTGTCCAGTGGGATGCCAGCCGAGATGGTCAGGACGATGTCCATCGGGTGCGTTTTGCCGTTGCGGACGGTGGTTGCGCCTATCAACTCATGAGCACACCAGACCTCCTCGTCACCCATCTTCGACATGTGTACGGTGCGGAGGTCCATGAAACGCGCGCTGGCTTCCAGGACGTCACATTCTCGGAGCGATTCTTCCTAGTCGCTCG
>PBPL01000201.1 GCA_002724675.1 Deltaproteobacteria bacterium
TCCGTCTCGCTGCCGCTGTCGTCGATGTACAGGTCATCCCGCCATACGGACTGAGGATCGACGATCAGGCAGACACGCTCCCCGGTACCCGTGATCGTGAAGCTGGCCCCGCTGTAGCTGCCCGCGCCGATATCGGATGGGCCTAGAGTGCCCACGTAGGTGCCTCCATCGATGCTCGGTGGGGTCTCGCTGAGGTCCAGGTCGCGCACGTCAGCAGAATCTAGAGAACCTGCCTCATGATCGTAGTTCTGAAGCAACAAGCTGGTGTTGAGGTCGCAGGCCTGAAGCAGAATCAGTGCTACAAGCGAAGCCATCAGGCAGGACAAGGTAGCTGGGGGGCGCCGGGAGTCCATGCTCTAGTCCCTCCTGTAGTCCAGTACGAGCTCGTAGCCAGAGGTCACTCCAGCTTCGATGACTTGGAAGTCCGAGGTCACGAAGTCTCCTTCAGTGATGTACTTGTCCGGGAAGTTCAGCACGTCATTGAAGTTGCTGCCTTCGCGGAAGTATTGGTCGTCCTCCGAGCGCTTGCGATTGATCGGGCCCTGGTCGGGACTACAGCTGGTGTAGTCGTTGTCCGAGAAGGCCCACAGGATCGCTCCCTCGGGGAGTCGACTGTGCCAGGCTCGGAAGTCTGAGACCCAGTCGCCATTGGCTCGTTGCACAAAGTCCAGCTCATCGGACCCGATGAAAGTGAACTCATCGATCGCGTTCCATCCGTAGTACCAGGAGCACTGGTCGAACATCCCTTCGCGATCGACCGTAGAGCCGTCCTCCTCATTGACGGGATGGACTTCGAGGAGCTCATCCAGATCGGCATAGCGCCCCGTCAGGACCTGGCATCGGATCGCTCGGTAGCAGGGGAACGCATAGGCACCGATGGAGGTGCCCCCATAAGGTAGAGCGTCCCCGATGGGGTTGTCCCCTACGCGCGGCCCTGTCGTTGGGTAGGGGTAGCCGAGCTGTTCCCCATCGAAGCCTTCGTAGATCCCCACGTAGATCATGCCCGCGTACCTGGGATCGGTGACGGAGTCAGCCGGCAGGACGAGTGTGCCATCCAGGTCTTGTTGGACGATCTCCTCGTCGAAGCAGCCGGACAGCAAGCCGATCGCTCCGAGTCCCAGGGCGACACCGAGGATCAGTCTCTGGCTACCACTCATAGCCGCCTCCTACCTCGAGGCTCATGGGGGACTGCCGCCCAGAGGCGAAGTACTCGCCGCCACTGTTGAGCGCACTGGAACTGATCCCGGTTGCCTGCCTGTTGTTGGTTACGTTGTTGAGCTCGGCGCTGAGGAAGATCCTGCCGTGGGGGAGCTTGAGCCCGTACTTGAGCTTGAGATCCACCGACCACCAGGGGTTTACCGAGTCGAAGGTTCCGCGCTCGGAGACGAAGAGAGCGTAGCCTCCCTTCTCGGCGTAGAACTGTCGGTCAAACCGCCCGCCACTGGTGAAGTTGAAGGTGCCCCCAATGGATAGTCCAAAGGGCAGCTTGTAGGCCGCGGACGCCTTGATGACGTGCGGACGGTCTGTGTAGAGCCAGCCGTACTCGTAGGGTCGTTGGGTGGGGTTGTCGAGCGCCGCGGTGATGTAGGTCGACGTGAGCCCGCGCGTCAGAGACATCGTGTAGTTGATGTCCACCAGCAGGTTCTTAAACATGCGACGCTGGAGCTTGAAGATGAGGCCGAGCCAGTTGCGGGAGGCAGCGGCGGGAGTGCGTAGTCTGAAGAAGTAGTCTTGCTGGCCGTTGATGACGCCAATTGTGTTGGTGCCAGAGCCATTCCAGATGTAGTTGACCTCATCGTCCTCCCACAGATAGCGGAAGAACCGCCCGGTGCCTTGCACCCCAATGGAGGTCTGCCCGCCCAATTGGGCCTCGAAGCCAGCAGCTACGGTGTAGGTGCGTGGAACGGTGAGGTTTTGCACACTCTCGTAGTTGGATTGGCCCCGGTCGAAGCTGTATTGGTCGTAGGAGAAGTTGGTGTATCTACCGTCGTAGTACTCGCCGAGGAAGAGCTTCCTTCCCAGGCCGTTCTTGTCGACGAAGCCGGACACCGCGAGTCGACTCTCGTCGATGACAATACCGCCTCCCAGGTAGATCTTCGCTAGCTGGCGCCCCGTGGGGTCCCAGGAGACCCCGGCGACTGGCGTGACGGTGTTGAAGTCCACAATCCGTTGGCCTTCGTCGTTGCGCATGACCGCTCGGTCGTACTTGACGCCGACATCGATGTTGAGGCCCGGAACGGGCTCCCAACTGTCTTGCAGGAAGGCGAAGATGGTGGAGCCCTTGTGCCGTTGGTAGAGCTGCCCTTGGCTCTCGCGCCAGTACCAGTTCTGGGTTGAGGTCAGGTCGCTCTCATCTTCAAGCCGATCTACGTAGTACAGGTTGCCCGGATAGCCGAAGGTGTAACCGGCCTGCACCCAGCTGAGCTCGACGCCGCCCTTGATCTCGTGGGTGCCCAGAGCCCTGGGCACGTAGCCGGTGACTGTCAGCCGGACCGAGTCGCGCCATCTGTCGTTGAGCGAGTAGCGGTAGTAATTGTCTGTGGAGCGAGCCCCCCTCGAGCCGATCCGAGCGGGCGTGTAGAAGTCGATGTAGCCCTCTTCCTGGCCCGACTCACACTGCTTGAAGCGCAGATCATCTCGCCAGGTGCAGGGCTGGGGCGTCACATCGACGTCAGTCTTCATGTGGCTGTAGTGAACGCGGGCCGTGACCGCTCTGCTGAGGAACCACTGCCACTCACCGGTCATGACGAGGCTGTTCTGGAACTGGTGGGACTGGGCTTCGGGATCCACCAGAAAAGACTGTCGTCGGTTGCTGATGCGAGCGGGTCCGTTGGAAACCGAAAGGATCAGGTGGTGCGCTGGATGGGGGGTTGCCGTGAGCTTCCCGAAGATGTTGTAGCCGTCGAAGACCCGGGGAGAGCGCGCCCCCTGGGCCGTGCTCATGTTTCGGATGTACTTCATCGAGGTGAAGAACCAGATTCGGTCCTTGAGAATAGGGCCACCCACGTAGGCGTTGAAGTCAAAGTCCTGTCTGTCGCGATCGAACTCAGAACCCTCGATCTGGCGTCCATCCGGGGTGAACGTAGCGTCACGCTTCGGAGACCAGTTGCCATTGCTGTAGAAGGCCTTGGCACCACCACGCAGCTTGTTGGACCCCGATCGAGTTCGCACGTTGATGATGGCGCCCATCGAGCCGCCATTTTCGGCTCGGAAGTTGCCCGTGATGACCTCGATTTCTTCAATGGCATCCAGGTTGAAATTGAACGAGAAGGTGCCCGTGACTGGGTCGGTCGTGTTGGCGCCGTCTAGCAACCACTTGTTCTCGTTGTATGCGCCGCCCTGAGCGCTGGGATTGGAGCCTCCACCGACCCCCGGTGTGAACTGAGTGGCCGCCTGATACGACCGGCTCGTGGGCAAGGCTTCGAGGTATTCCCGAGTGATGACGCTACCGGTGGTCGACGTGGACACATCGATCAAGGGCCTGTCGTCCACGACAGTGACGGTCTCGTCGACGGATGCTGTTGTCAGCTGGACATCGATCTCCAGCGTGGCCCCAAGAACGACCCGGAAGTTGGGGAGCAGATACGTTCGATAACCCTCGAACTCCACCCGAAGCTCGTACTCACCTGGAGGCAGGCCTGGGAGCCAGTAGAGACCGCTCTTGTCCGTCGTCGCCGAGCGGATCCCCTGAAGGTTGTCACTCTGCACGCGAATGGAGGCGCCCTCGATGACGGCTCCGTCATCGCCGGTGACTGTTCCTCGGATCTTGCCGGTTTGCTCGGTGGCCACAGCTTGCGATGCCGTGAGCAGGGTCAAGGCGATGCACAGGACCACCCATGCTCGGCATGGGAGCGTGTACCGGCGCAACTCAGAAGAAGCCATGGGTCCTCGCTCTTAGCGTGCTAATCTCAGCAGCCGCAAGATGCTGAGAGGGCCTCTGGGCCCGTCCAACACGACGAGCACAGCAGATAAGAAACGAAGCCTACCTTATCGGGAGGCTTGCAGGAGGTGAATCGGTGACACGGGCTTTCAACAGGCTTTTTTCACCCCTCAGTGCTCTGGCGCTCCTGTCTGTGATTCTCTTGCCCAGTGCGGCGACCGGGACCACGATGGTCAAGCTTCAGTTGGCCGAGCTCTGTTGGATTGCCGACATTGTGGCGGAGGCCCAGGTGGTCTCCATCGAGCCCGAACTCGCGGACAACGGCGTCTACATTCGAACCGTAGCGAGCCTCCAGCTGACCCATGTCCTCAAGGGCAGCGCTATCGAAGGCGATCAAGTGATGGTCCGGGAGTGGGGCGGTCGTCTCGACGGTGAGGTAACCCAGATGCCTAGCTCGCCTGTGTACACTCCCGGCGAGCGAGTCCTGGTGTTCTTGGAGGCTGAGACCAGGGGCTCCCTCTATCGAACAGTCGGCATGATTCAGGGCAAGTTTACGCTCATCGAGGAGCAGGACACGGGTCGGGACATTGTGGTGCGTGTGGCCCCTTCTCGCACGTTGACACAGTTTGACGAGGCGGCGGTCCAGCTGCCAGCCATCCGGCGTTATGGTGCCGACCTCCGAGCGCTCATCCGCCAGGATCTCGATCTAGGCTTTGTCCCTGCTTATCGACCGATTCCGGGCTTGCCACCTGCCAAGGATGCTGCCCTGAGAGCCCACTGGGGTGTGGGGAGCTCCGAATGAGTCGCCTCTTTACTCTCCTCTCTCTTGTGGGCTTGGTGCCCGTGCTTTGCGGGTTCAAGCTCATTGAGCCTGCCAGGGCGTGGCACTTGGACGACCTCCCCATCGAGTACTACGTGGGCGATACCGAGCCTTCGGGACTGGACAGGCAGGAAAAACTGGACCTCATTCAAGCCTCGTTCGATCAGTGGCGAGATGTGCCGTGCTCTCCGCTGGATGCGGTCCTTGTGGATGAGATCGACAACGAGACTGGTGGCTTCAATCGCCCGGATATTTCTCTGTTTACTTTCGATGGTCCGGGTCGAGATGAGTTGGGCTCGGGGCCCCTGGCTGCCGCTGTGACCCACGCAAGTGAAGAGGTGTTGGATCACAACGGCATCGCGTTCTTTCGGGTGACCTCGATGAACATCATCTACAACGAAGGGCTCAACTGGGGCGCCCCGGGCACAGTGAGCTCGCCTGATTGCCACAACGCTTATGACTTTCAGGGAGTGACCACGCACGAGATTGGCCATGGGCTGGGCCTGGGGCACTCGTGTGATGATGGCGAGGCCTGCCCGGACCCACTCCTTCGCGCTGCGACGATGTACTGGAGTGTCTCGTCTTGCAACGATGCCCAGCAGATCCCCAACGAAGACGATTGGAGCGGGATCAATACGCTGTATGGGGTGGCGCTGGATTTCGAGGTCTCGGGCGAAGACGATGACGATGGAGGTTCGGCGGGCACCATTGTGGGGGCGGCCCCTCTAACGGTGAACCTGAGCATTCCAGAGACCTTTCAAGGCGAGCAGTTCACCAGCTATCAGTGGAACTTTGGAGATGGCTCGGAGCGAGTCACGCTGGACGGCAGCACTTCCGGCTTGCCGGTTGTCTCCCACACCTACGAGGTGGAGGGTCAGTACACCATCACTCTCAGCGTGGACGGGGTGGATGAGGAGTGTGGAGGGGCCTTCGATGCTCACCAGCGCAAGGTCGGAGTTGTGCTCGCGTGTGACCAGCCCCAGCCAGAATTCGGCTTCGAAAATCTCGGAGACTTCAGTGTGGCTTTCGAGAACCTCTCTCCGTTGGGGGCGTTCGGCTGCATTACGGATTTTGAATGGATCCTGGATGGCAACGAAGAGGAGGCGATCCGCACGTACGAGCCCACGTGGCTCTTCGATGAGCCGGGAACCCATACGGTGACACTGCGAGCTTCCGGGCCAGGTGGAACGGGCGAGATCTCGCAGGACGTCGAGGTGCTCCGTATGGCGGATGAAGGGTGCGACTGTGGAGTCGCGGGACGCATGCGCCCGGGGACTCTGACGCTCTTGTTCCTTGGACTCCTGGCGCTCCTGCCCCGTCGCCGTTTGGGAGGCTGAGGGCCTCAACTCAAGAAGAGGTAGGCGAGCGCAGCCAGTGGGATGAGGTACGCCGCGAAGCGGTGGAGTTGCCCTCTCCGCACGAGGGCCACGAGAAGCACCAAGGCGCCGTAGCCGACGATGACCGCTGTCACGAAGCCAATGAGGGCGGGCCCCCAGGGCATGGTGCTCAACGAGATGCCCGACGAGAGCTTCAGGGCCAGCGCCCCGCAGATGGCGGGCACCGACATGAGGAATGACAGCCTGGCGGCTTGCTCCCGCCCCATCCCTAGAAAGAGGGCGGCAGCAATCGTTGCGCCAGAGCGTGAGATGCCAGGAGTGATTGCCAACCCCTGAACCAGGCCCAAGAGGAGCGCGAGGGCGATGGTTGGCGGTCGGCCCGAGCCCTCTGGTTCAGAGCGGAAGCGTGTTGCCAGCAGCAAGCCGGCGGTGACCAGCAGCGCAGCACAGACCGCGGAGACGTTGGTGAAGAGGCGCTCGAACAGGTCTTGGAACAAGAGGCCCATGGCCCCTGTGGGTATCGTTGCGACGGTCACGGCGATTGCCAACTGTCGGTGCTCTCGTCCGTCGCCCTCGCTGCTCTGCGATCCGATGAGTGACGACACGATTGCCATCAGATCTGCGCGATAGAACCACAGCACGGGGAGGAGCGTCCCGGCGTGTAGCAGGACGATGAACAGCCCCTCCTCTCCCATGGCGAAGAACGCTTCCCCGAGCCACTCCTGGAAGAGCACGAGGTGACCGGAGGAGGACACCGGCAAGAACTCCGTCAGCCCTTGTAGGGCGCCGAGCAGCAGTGCTTGAAGCCAGTCCATCATCGGATGCGAGCATGCGCTCTCGGCTCGGGGCCTGCAAGCTCAGCTCGTGTGCTTCGCGTTGACTTCCGGCCTCTGTAACGGACACGATGCGGCCCCGTACGAGGTCTCAGGTCGTCTCTTCGACGACGGAGCATGCCAAGCGGGGAGGAGTCGTCATGCTGTCGTTGACACCGCAGAATTCCATCATCGCCCTGATTGATTGGCAGGAACGCCTCGCGGCGGCGATGCCCCCTCAAGTCCATGCGAGGAATCTGGAGCGCACGGCCGTACTCCTTCGAGCGGCTCGGCTGTTGGAGATTCCCGTTCTCGTTACCGAGCAGTACCCCAAGGGCCTTGGTCCAACAGTCCCTGAGCTTCGCGAACACCTACCGCCCGAGGTCGAGCCGGTAGCGAAGCTTCAGTTCTCCGCGGCTCGAGTGCCAGACTTTGCAGGGGCACTGACGACCTCGGGCCGTAGCCATGTCGTTGTGGTGGGGATGGAAGCGCACGTCTGCGTCTATCAGACAGCGCGTTCCCTTGCGGAAGATGAATATGCCGTCCACGTCCCCTTGAATGCGGTCGTGTCGCGCCATCGCGAAGACTACATGGCTGCCGTGGGCCTCTATCGGCAGCTGGGCGCCGTCACGACTTCGGTGGAGACCGTGGTCTTTGATTGGTTGCGTCGCGCGGGTACCGAGTCGTTCAAGACCATCAGCGGATACCTCCGTTAGGGAGTTCGTAGTTGTACTCCGACATCGGGGGCCATGTGCAGGGGCCAGAAGACCGAGGTCTCGGGTGCTACACCAGGCATCGTTGCCGTCTTGAGCTTTCCTATGGCGCACTTCTGAAAGCGTTGGTTCTGGGTTCCTGAGAACTGAAATGTTGGTTTTCGGACGGCTCCGTCGTTGCCGACCACGAGATGAATGGAGCCGTTGCCACTGACCCCTGGTTGGTCTCGTTGGAGGGAGCGATAACAAGCCTCTAGTGACGAGATGATCGGTGCGAGTGCAGCTTGTGCCTCGTCGCGCTGGTGCGGGGGCGACACCTTGGCTTGCGTCGCCATCCTCAGAATTGCCGGTGAAGCGGCCAAGGAGCTTCTCTGGTCTAGAGAGGACTCATCCGTTTCACTCGTCATGGGCTGAGTGACGGCTCGTGTAGTGCGCAGTGGAGTTACTTTCGGTTTCGCAGGACTGAGCATGCTGTGAAGGTAGAACGCTCCGCCCACCAAGACGCTGAAGGTGGCGAGGAGCGCTGTGATTGTGCGTGATCGGGAGTCGCTTGGAGACATCATGGAGGGGATCGTACTCCTTTGTGCGTCTTGACTCCTGCGCCAAGGCCCGGTGAACATCGCGTCGATGTTTGTTCTCTCTGCCGAGTGCCAGATCTGTTCCAGCCATGCCATCCCGGCGTCTACTGGGCAGCCTGGCGCACTGCATGGGCACAACTTCCGGATCGTTGCTTTCGTCGAGTCTGCTGAGCTGGATTCACGTGGCTTTGTCCTCCCACCAAGTGGGTTACGAGCAGCTTTGTGGGAGGTTGTGGAGCCTTTCGATCATCGTCACCTGAATGATCTCGACCCATTTCGAGAGGGGGAGCAGTCCAACCCACCCACTCCCGGAGTGCTCGCGCGTCTCGTCTTCGGTCGTCTCGCTCCTCGTGTAGAGGACGAGCGGGTTGCGCTGCGGCGGGTCGAAGTGTGGTCGAGGGCGGATCAGTGCGTGGCTTGGGAACGGACGTGACCTGATGGCTGCTTGTGCCTACTGCGCTCTGCCTGCCTTCAATGTGATTGAGGTCCGTTTCGCCCGCACTATTCAGTCGCCGACAGGGGCCCAGGTCGCGGAGCGCAAGGCTCCGCGAGATGTCGTGGGTCGAGGCTACAGGGTTTGCGATGGGTGTCTTGCGCTCCTCGACTACCACGTGGAGCATCATCTGGGGCCCCGACATCAGTCCATCTACAACGCCATGTCGGGGGTCTATCAGTTGTTGGCGGTCTGGGGCCTGGTCGGGGTTGGGTCCCTTGCCGGGTTTGACCAGAGGGTGCTCGTTCAGGACGCCAACTTTCTCGCGTTCGGTCTCGTGCTGGCTTTTGTCTCGCTGGTGACCTGGTTTCTGAGGGCGAGTGTTCACAGTCGATATTACGGCGACTGGGTTCAGCAGAGAGACCGGCCGTTCAAGCCGCGAAATTCTCTAGCGGGTTTCTCCGATCTGCGCGATCGGCTCAACCCTGAACTCGCGCACTACCTTCCGGTGCGCGCTCAGGATTCGATTCGCCTGGCCGCTCGACCGGGATCGCCATCGCCACGTTGCCTGGGTCCCGATGGGGAGCCGTGGGCTGCTCAGCCTCCCACGAACTTTCCCGGGTCGGGCGTGAACGAGTGGTATCGGTTGATTTGGATCTCTTGGCATCTCTGGCCTCTGCACGGTGTCCTTGCCCCCGAGGAGTGGACGTCTCCGGTCGAGCCAGCCATCAAGGAGATTGAGGTGGCCGTTGCGACCGTCATGGCCGCAGTTTCTTTTGCCATTCTGATCCTGTTTGCAAGTCTCCCATGGTGGCTTGGTCTGCTGGTTGGGGTGATGGTTTGGCCGGTTGGATTCTTCGTCGGGCTGATGGCTCGCGAGTCCTGGTCTGAGCGCCGAAGGTTTGACATCGAAAAACAGGTCCGGTAGAGGAGCGCTCAACTCTGGTTGGACTCGGAGAGAGGCAGGCAAAATTGCCGGCTTTGCTTCGGGACAACAGGAGGGTTTGATTCCTTGACAGATAAGGACGAAATAGCGCTCGAAGACGGTGGAGAAAAGCTGCCGCTTCCGGTGACCGGGGGCCTTCCCCGTGGTGCAGGGCGGGTTGCCGCCTTGTCGGCCCTCCTGCTCGTTCCTGCGGTCGCAGCTTTTTGGCTGACGGATCGACAGGACACGGCAGTAGGCATCCTGGGCGGCGGAATTGTCGCGATTGTCAATTTCTGGTTCCTCGCCAGGATCGTCGTGGTAGCGACGGGGCGAGAGACGATGGAGATTGGCGCGATGATGGGGAGGCTGTTCGCGAAGTTCCTCGTGCTAGGAGCCAGTCTCGGATTCTTGGTGTTGGTGCTGCGATTGGATGGCTTCGGTGTGCTTTTGGGTGTCGGTGTTGTTTTCCCGGCCATCGTCCTTGCCTCTCTCATGGATGTCTTGAACTGATGGGCCTCGGCCCGGAGTAGCAGGAGCGAAGATGATGTCAGTCGTCCTTGCCGCCGCAGATGCCTTTACTTGGCTGTCCTTGTTGCCCTTCCTTCAGGGTGAGGAGGGGGCCCCCTATTTGCCTCTTGCACACTCGGTCTTGGCTGTGCTGATTGTGCTGTTCTTGGCCTGGTTTGCTCGCATGGCCATGATGCGTGCGCCGGCTGGACCGGCTGGCTTGGTTCCCGATGACAAGCTGAGTCCTCGCAACATCTTTGAGCTCTACACCGAAGCCATCTTGAACTTGTGCCGTGGTGTGTTGGGTAAGGACGCTGAGATCTTCTTTCCCCTCATCGCGGGCCTGTTCCTCTACATCTTCGTCAGTAACTGCCTGGGCCTATTCCCGGGCTTCCTGCCGCCCACAGATCAGCTGAACACCAATGTCCCAATGGCGCTGGTGATCTTCGCGGTCTACAACTTGGTGGGGCTCCGGCGAAACGGCTTTGTGGGCTACTTCAAGCACTTCTGGGGGCCCGTTAGTTGGCTGGGGCCGTTGATGCTTTGCATCGAGATCGTCTCGCACCTGTGCCGCCCCCTCTCTCTGTCGGTCCGCCTCTATGGAAACATCTTCGGGGATCACCTGGTGCTCGAGATTTTCCTCAACGAGTTGCCGACAGCAATTCATGCAATCCTCGGCTACGGGATTCCCGTAGCCTTCCTCGGCCTGGGTCTCTTTGTTTGCTTCATCCAGGCCTTCGTGTTCTCCCTTCTCAGTGTGATGTACATCGGTCTGGCGACTTCGCACGACCATTGATCTATGGATAGGCCGGGTTCTCCGGCACCTTGACCGGAGGGTTATCCGGTTTCCAACAGGAGTTTGATCTGATGCTTCGGAAGTTCCGTACGCTGCTCGTTCCCGCCACGGTGTTGGCGGCTGCTTTCCTTCCCTCGGTGGCCCACGCTGCCGGGATTGCCCCCGAGGCTCAAGGCTTTGTCGCGCTGGGCGCTGGCGTTGCCATTGGCTTCGCTGCCATGGGTTGTGGCATCGCCCAAGGTGTCGCTGCTTACGGTGCCCTGCAGGGTATCGCTCGCAATCCTAGCGCCGCTGGCAAGATCCAGACCCCGATGATTATCGGCCTGGCTCTCATCGAGTCCCTGTGCATTTACGCACTGGTCATTGCCTTCTTCCTGCAGGGCAAGATCTAGGACTTGTTTCGCTGTTGGCCGTAGCCCCCTTGTGGGGCGCGGCTGGCGGTGAGCCGGGCGGCTCTGCTGACCCGGCATCGCTTGCGGCAGCCTCGCGCCGTAGGTGTCGGGGTAGGCGCACTGCCCGTCCGAGCCCCACGTGCTGGGGTCGATGTTGCCCAGGCTTTCCCAGGCGGGTTCTTCCCGTCTTGGGCTCTGGATTGATCCGAACCCTGCTCCGGGTTGTGGATTGCATGCTGTACAATCGCCGCCCACCGGGGGAAGAAGCCTGAGGAGGCTGAGGATGCGTCGCTCCGTCTTGATGTTCTCGATCGTCTTAGTGCTGGCAGTGGCGCTGGTCGCGCCGGCCGCTTTCGCCAAGAAGAAGAAAAAGCGCAAGAAGAAGGGGGCGGAAGAGGCGCCGCCTGTGGGCGAGGTCGTTCTCAACGGTTGGACATGTTATGGCTCTCCGGATTTTGGAAAGCTGGGAGAGGGGCAACGACGCGAGGCAAGAAGCGAGGCCATCGTCTACCTACAGAAGCTGGTGTCCGGTGGGCTTCGTGAAGACTTCAAGATCGCCAATGAAGAGGACCTCACTTACTTCGAGACAGCCTTTCTAGGTCGCCCCAGCCTGCTCGACACCTGGCTCAGCGAGAATTTTGAGCGCTGCAAGGCTGTGGCTGAAGGCAAGTCGAGTAGCTCAGAGTACCTAGACTATCTCTCGGGCATCGGCCGCGAATTCGAGCGGGGTCAGTGTTACAAGCCGCTCGACTACGAGTACCACAACTATCTGGATATCCAGGCTACCTGGCAGTTCCGAGTGCACGTGTGCGAAGGGGACCAGATGCTCGTGGAGTCCACTGGTGAGGACAACGGCAAGTACACCATCGTGGACACGGGCAACCTGAAGAAGAATCGCTACATTACGTCTGTTGGTGACCCGGAGGTGCCACAGGCGGGTGAGCGGGGGGTGGTCGGCGAGCTCCCCCTTGGGGCTCTGTTGATGCGCTTCGAGGCGGAGGATGATTCCTTCACGAAGTACTATGCTCCCGGCTACTCCATGGAGTGGACGGCGCCAGCCCACGGCTTCTTGTCGTTCGCCATCAACGACTCCACCTATTACGACAACAAGTTTCACGACCTACGTGGCGCCATCGACTTTCTGGCGGTGGACATCTACCCGGCGGTGGGAGATGAAGGCACCGCTCAAGAGTCTGTGATCCCCTGAGCGTCGCGATGGCTGGCTCGAAACGGGCCCACCGGACACTGACGACCCTGTTCGTTCGGCCAGCGGTTGATCTCCAGCTGCCGTCAATCTACAGATTCTCGATTCCTAGAGAGTCAGCAGAGACCCTTCCTCTGGGGCTGGTTCGGCTCGCCAGTGTGGTGAAGTTCGGTAGCGGTCACCGGGTAGCGGTGCACGATGCACGAACGGAACCGGGGGGGAACCGAGCGCTGCGTTCGGTGGCAGCGATTTTTCGCCCCAATGTTGCTGTGCTCTGGCTGCATCCGGCAACCCTGGGAGATGGCCTGGAGGCTGCCCGGGCGGTTCGTCAGGCGGGCTGCGAGTTGGTATTGGGCACCGGGCCACTGGTGGACCTTTGGCCAGATGGGGCGGGCAGGATCCCCGAACTGGACGGCCTCTTAGCTAGCGCCGGCAGCTCGACACTTCTCTCGGCTCTTGATGCCGTTGCGGAGGGGGCAGGGTCCCAGGAGTTGGTGAGTGTGCTTGCATCGTCGCCGGAGGCTCTGACGGACTTGCCGGTGGACAGAAAGCTCGTGGACTATGCGCGTTACTCCAAGGGAGTGGCTCCCCCGTGGCCCAGCGTGGCCCCCGTGGACTTGTCGCGAGGGCGATGGAAGCAGGCGCTTCTTCGGCGCACGCTTCCTCAGTCGGGCGTCTCGCCGGTGTTCCTCCACGCGGAGGATGGACAATTGCTGCCGTCGCAGGTGGTGGTCAATGACATCAAGTCATCGACCTTGCTGGGCATACGTACCTTCGACCTGGTAGCCCGCCCAGGTTGTTCGCCACCCGGTGGCTCTTGGTTGGATGAGTTTCTGCGGACTCTGAGCCCGACAGGGGGTGCGGTGCAGTCGTCACTTTGCCTGCGTCTGCCCGTTGATCCCGCGAAAGTGGATGACATCCCACTTCTGGACCTCCCTGCGCTCGGGGTGGTCGCCGTGGACCTCGGCGAGGTCACCGCTGGCGACGAAATGGCGTTGAAGGCGGCGATTGGCGCTGCCTCTAGGTGTCGGCGCCGTGATCTTCAGCCTACCGGCACCCTTGTGGTGGGTCGGCCTGGCTATGGGCCGGAGGTGGAGGTTCGTGGCCTCGAGCGTGCGGTCGGAGAGCGCTTCCCCACCTGGGCTGGGGTGGAGGTTCGCTTGGGGACCGTGGATCCGGGCGCCTGGGGTGATTGGCTCGACGCACCCAGTCCGGGGTTTAGGCCTCCGGGTGTGGACGACGAACGCACTGCTCTGGCCCAACGCGGCCGAGATGCCCTTGCTGTCGTTCCGCCACCGCCTCCCAATCTTCGACGTCTGGTGCGCTGGGCTTATCGCATGGGCCGCTGAGGTCGCAAACGCCCGGTCTAGGTCGAGCTGTCCTCTGGTGGAGGAGTCTCTGCCGCGTGCTTGGCGCCAGGAAGTCGAACCAACTCCGCGAGCATCTCGACTAGTTTCTCAGCCCTATGGAGCACTCGGTCCTCTTCCAGTAGCTCCTGTCGCTGGGCCCCAGAGATGGGGACTGCGCTGCTGATGGCGTCGACGAGGTGGGATGGGTCCAAGTCCGGGCGAAACAACTGCTCGGTTTCCTGGATTTCTGCTCCCGGGGTGCCCGCGACTGCGCTGGCGAAGAGCTGTCGGAGGGTTAGCAACTGGAGCCCGATGCTCTCACGATCTCTTGTCTCCCAGCGCTCCGCGATCACCTCAGCGTTGACGATTCGGAAGGGGTGGGGTGAGTCGTTCTCTTCGATCACCCTCACGCGGCCGACCCCGCGCAGCAGTATGTTGCGACGAGCCCCATCTGCTGCGAGGTTCTGAACAATTTCACCAACACCCATGATGGATTGGATTGGTGGACTGCCGTGGTAGTCGTCCTGCCAACCCGCCTTGAGTTGAGCCACTCCAATTCTGCGATCGGTGGCCATGGCTTCCTCAACGAGCGCCAGATAGCGAGGCTCGAACACATGAAGGGGAAGCAGGGTGTTGGGAAAGAAGACGAGCTCAGGCAACGGGAAGACCGGAAGGTCGCCGAGCATGAGTCCGGGCTCGAGGGCGCTTCCAGTCAATGGGATCAGACTCCTTCTGGTGCACAATTGGGCATGGTGCCGCCGTGAGACTCGGCAAAGTGCAGCATATCTTCTGGCACCGGTGCTTGGAGGGTCAGCCGATTGTTTTGAGCCGGATGCTGAAGGCTCGTGCTCCAGGCGTGTAGGGCCTGTCTGTTCATGCCCAGCGACTGGATGTCCGCTTGGTCTAGACGGCCATCCCATCTCCGCAGAAAGGCGCGACCTTCGTCGATGTAGAGCTTGTCTCCCACCAGTGGATGACCGATGTATGCGAGGTGTACTCGGATTTGGTGAGTACGCCCCGTCGTGGGGCGCGCTAGCACCCAGCTGTATCCGATGCCGCTGGCGCCCCAGTCATCCTTACCAAACCAGTCGAGGGCTTCGAATTCCGTCTTCGCTGGGGGGCCTTGCGTCGTCGCGCACATGCGGATTCGGATGGGCCCATCGATGTCTCGAACCACCGGGACCTCGACGTTTCTGCGCTTCGGATGAAAGCGTCCCCGTACCAGGCAGAGATAGGCCTTTGCCACCGCGCGGTCCTCAAAGGCCTGCTTGACCTTGCGGTCAGCAGACCGGGTACGGGCCATGAGCAATACGCCTGATGTCTCGCGATCCAGTCGGTGCAACGGGCGCAGGTCGGCGGGCTCTCCCCGTGCCTCCAGTTGGACGCGCGCCATGGACAGGGCCGCGACTTTTTGGGGACCCAGTGGGTGACTCAGGAGCCCCGCAGGCTTGTTGACTGCGAGCAGGTGGCTGTCCAGGTGCACCTCGCTGAGGAGGTCGGGAACCTCGGGATCCAGAGGGTGTCGGTAGGCTCGAGCAGGCACGTCCGCCTCGAGAACCTGGCCGGCTTCTAGTCTACTGCTGGCCCTGAGCACTGGGCCGCCACGGAGTCGGAACCGACCGTCCTCCACAGCATCTCGGACATCCTGCTCGGGGACCGTGACCAAGGTGGTCAGGAGATAATCGAGGAGTTCGCGTCCCTCTCCGTCGGAGCGGATCCGATGGATGACGGGTTGGTCTACGGGGTCTTGCACGACCGTTGCTATAGTTCGCAGGCCGTCTCTCGGCAAGTCAGACGACCTGTGTTGCGCCGGAGGACTGGTCGTGAAGCACTCAGCTCGGCCTTGTCCCGATTGTGGACGACCCAATGGGCCAAAGTTCAGCCGCTGCATGTATTGCTCGGCGCCGCTGTCTCCCGACGACTCTGCCCAAGAGACAGGTGTCCCAGAGGTTGATTCTCCTTTGGCGGGTCTTGAGGCTTCCGGGCTCAGCTTGGAGGAGTTTGCCGCCCAAGCCATGGCCGCGGCGGCGGCGCAATCCATGGAGCAGCCCCGAGTAGGCTCCGGTTCGCCTAGTCGCCCTGAGAATGCTCGGCCCAGCGGTCTCGAGAAACAGAGTCGGGCGGAGTCCGAATCATCAGAGGTTCGGGTTGACCTTGGTTGCCGTGTCCGTGATGAGGAGGCGGTGCAAGTCGACCACCCTCCTTCGAGTGTCGATTTGTCCGGGACGCCGGGGGACCTGCACTTTGCTCAGGTCGCGGCCTTGCTCCCTGGCCATGGGGAGGTGCTGTCGTTGGCGGGCGAGTTGGGCCGGGGGCGCGGCCCCTTTGGGCCTCGCAGTGCGCCGATGCGGCTGCTGTTGGTCCCGTCGACAGCCTATGCGGAAGCGGATGAAGGGCTTCGTCGCAGGCTTGCCCAGCTTCTGGAGATTGACCTCTATACGGCGGGTGCGCACTTGCGGCGGGCCTGGCCCAGCTTCTTGTCCGCCCCCGAGCAGGTGGAGGAGGGCGAACGGCTGGCGGAGTCGCTACGGCACGCGGGGTTTCGGATCCTTGTGGTGGAGGGGCCCGCTTGGGCAACCGATCACCTGCCTATCCCCATCAACACACTCGAGCGAGGAGGAGCGGCCGGTTGTTGGCGGTTTGTGGATGAGGACGGCCACGGCCACGATGTCACCAGCGACGACTTCCGCTGGGCAGCGGTCGGCGAGATCACCGAGGACCTCCCGGAGCGCCCCACGAGCCAAGAGAAGAACCGATGGGGTCTGGCGCAGCGACCTCCCACTGGCGCGCTGGAGCGAAGCGCTGGTTCTTATGTGCTTCTCGACCTCTTCCGCTGTTCGTCGTCGCGGGCGCTGCGGATACGCACCGATCAGTTCGACTTCAACTGTCTTGGGGAGAACCGAAGCTTGTCTTCGGCAGTCAATCTGAAGAGCTTGTTGGAGAGGCTCAGTCCTTCTGCAGGCCCTGTCTTGCGGGTGGACAATGCATTCCGACGGGTTCCGCACCTGCCTCCACGCCCGACCCTGGTCGCCCAGGCTGGCGCTCGAGCCCGCGCACTGAGTCGGGAGGCCGAGTTCACCGAATATGTCTTGCTTCTGGACCGGGCCCATCGAGGTGAGCACTGAGTGCGCGACTGGCTCGCATGTTCCGAGTCCTCGATCCGGGCTAGACTCCGCGGTTAGTCGTTTGGGAGGACGCCATGACGAGAGCAGAGAACCTACGGACATTCGTGGGGCGGTGGGGTCTGTTTGCTGGCCTCAGTCTGCTGTTCGCTTGCAGTGGCACTTCGCAGGACTCCTCTGAGAGTGGTGGTAGCGCCGGCGGTACGTTGACGCTGGGGGCGGTGTTGCCCACCACGGGGCCCAACGCTGCTGTGGGGCGGGAGTGTGCTGATGCGGTGCAGATGGCGGCGGCGGAGTGGAGCCCGCGGTTCAAAGAAAAGGGTTGGACCCTAGAGGTGGACGTCCAGGATGATGCTTCGGACCCAAAGCAGGCTGTCGCAGCGGCGTATGCGGTGACGGGCAAGCCTTCTACTTTCGGTGTGGTTGCACACTACAACTCAGGTTGCTTCTTGCCGGCGACAGAGGTCTACCACTCGGCAGGCGTCATGGCGGTGAGTCCGGCCACGACCAATGTGGAGATCACCCAGCGGGGCTACGTGGAGATCGCTCGTGTCCCACCGCACGACGGTATTCAGGGCCAAGTGACTGCGGAGTTCGTACGTCACCGATTGGACGTGGTGACGGTGGCTGTGATTCACGACCGCACCCAGTATGGGCAGGGTCTTGCAGAGGTGTTCCGCGAACACGGACAGAACGTGGGCTTGAAGATCACCTCGTTCGACGGGATCTCGGTTGGAGACAAGGACTTTCGCGCCCTCTTGACGAAGGTGCGGGCAGCAGCCCCCGATGCGATCTACTTCGGCGGTCTCTATGACGAGGCGGGCTTCCTGGTGAAGCAGGCGCGCGAGCTGGGCATCGCTTCCTTGTTCGTCAGCGACGACGCGGTCAAGGGGCAGGACTTCTTCGATGTGGGCGGCGCGGCGACCGAGGGGGCCATTATTTCGTTTCCAGGAACTCCCCTCGAGCGTCTGGACTCTGCGAAGAACTTCTTGTCATCGTTCCAGGCCAAGTACGGTCGTCCGGTCCAGAACTATGCGCCGTATGCCTACGACACCGCCAACATCCTGCTCAATGCGGCCTATGAGGCAGTGAAGGAGGGACGTCCCGACGATCTCCGGGGGGCAGTGGTCAGTCACACGCGGGCGACCCAGCACCAGGGCACGCTCGGCGTGACGAAGTTCGACCTCAACGGCGACACGCTCAATCGCAAGTACTCCTTCTACCGTGTTGTGGACGGTGCCTTCGAGTACATGGAGACGGTTCTCTTGGGTGCTGCAGGACAGGCTCAGGAGGAGGCCGGGGAAGCTGCGCCTGTGCAGGCGACAGAGACCCCGAGCACGACTGGGGACGCTGCAGCGTCTCCAGCAGATCCATCCACCCCACCATCTACGGCGCCCGCCGGTACCGACTGACCCGGTCACCACCTTGGCTACTTCGCCTGTTCGTGGCGACATACTCCAGGGAGTCGTCGGAGGGGTCCTGGTTGGCCTCCTGCTGGTCCTCGGGGGAGCGTCGGGGCTCATGGCTCTGGAGCAGCCGGCCTCGCTTGCTCAGCACCTCGTCAATGGGCTTTGTCTCGGGGGGCTGTTTGCTCTGATCGCCCTTGGCTACACGATGGTCTACGGGATCATCGAGCTCATCAACTTCGCCCATGGCGAGGTGTTCATGGTGGGTTCCTTCTTGGGCTTGCTAGCCCTGGAGGCGCTCTTCGGCTGGGGTATTACCTCGATCTTCGTGGCCCTTCCTCTCGCCATCATGGCCTCGATGATTGGCTGTGCGGCACTGGGGGTTGCGCTGGACTCCGTCGCCTACAAGCCCCTGCGGAGGACACCCACGTGGTCGGCGGTGGGCTCGGCGGCCTTCGCGGTCGTTGGGCTGCTCCTTATTCTCTTGCCAGGCAAGGGGGGGATTGGTGGCTCCGTGGACTCGCCCGCTGTCTGGGCTAGTCG
Source organism: Deltaproteobacteria bacterium (assembly GCA_002724675.1). GTDB lineage: Bacteria > Myxococcota_A > UBA796 > UBA9615 > UBA9615. Next base: position 18,818 of record PBPL01000201.1, read on the forward strand.
TATGGCGGGTGGCCTCGTCCTGGTGCTGTTTGCTCTTCAGGCGTATCGGCTGGATGAGCGCAGTGCCAGCCGGCCCCGCAGCACGCCCAGGATCAACGCTCTCTTGTCGGCAATTGGCATGAGCATCTTCTTGCAGAACTTGGTGATGCTCGCAGTCGGGCGTGACACGCAGACGTTCGTTCAGATGTCAGACTTCACAGGGCTCTCGGCGACCTCCTTCCCGGCTCTCGGAATCGAGGTTCAGTGGATTGAGGTCATGACGGTCGTGTCGGCACTGTTGTTGATGCTGGCACTGGATCTTCTGGTGACGCGGACACGTCTTGGCGCTGGCATGCGAGCCATCGCTCAGGATCCGGAAGCGGCGATGATGCTCGGAATTCCAGTGACTCGCGTCATCACCATGACGTTTGTGGTGGGCTCAGCCCTTGCCGCTGCGGCCGGGATTCTCTATGGGCTTCGCACTGGCGGGATCAAGTTCAATGACGGCTTCATCATCGGCCTCAAGGCGTTCATCGCTGCCGTGCTGGGGGGGATTGGCAACATTCGGGGGGCCATGCTTGGAGGCTTCTTGCTCGGCCTCTCTGAGACCGTCTTGGTCGCTACTATGGACTTTGGTTGGGAGGCCCTTGGCCACCAGGTGCATGGGGACGAGGCGAGCCGTCTCTGGCCGCGAGCGGAGTTCCACGACTACAAGGACGCCATTGCGTTCCTCGTGTTGATTGTTGTCCTGTGTCTGCGGCCATCAGGGCTGCTGGGCGCTCCCCAGGTGGAGAAGGTGTGACTGAAGTCGAGGCCTCGCAGCTGGAGCATCGCCTGGTCTTGAGGTCCGGGAGGCGGCACCGCGTACTTCGCGGTCACCCCTGGGTCTTCAGCAACCAACTGGAGGGGCTTCCGGACGCTCTTGTTGCTGGCGATGCCGTTCAGGTGGTGGATAGTGCTGGGGCCTTTGTTGGTCGTGGCTATGCCCATCCCAACACACTGATCGCGGCTCGTCTGTTGACACGGGACCCCGACGTTCTTGTGGAAGATCGCCTCATCGAGGAGCGGCTAGTCACCGCTCTCGCGCTGCGCGAGCGGGTATGTCCTGGTCGGCGCTCGTTTCGGTGGGTGCACGGGGAAGCTGACGGGCTCCCGGGTCTGGTCATTGACCGATTCGAGGGCGCTGACGGAAGGCCGCGTGTGGTGCTCGTGGCCAACACGGCGGGCATGGAGAGGCTGCGGCCTCGGATCGAAGGGATCTTGCGGGAACGCTTCGATGTCATGGCCGGATTCTGGAAGTGTGACAGTCGCGGGCGAGCTCTTGAGGGTCTGCCCGATGATGCGGGTTCTGGTTGGGGGGTAGAGGCCGGATCGGAGCCAGCCTGGTGTACCGAAGATGACGGACTTTCCATTCAATTCGAACCCCACGGCGGACAGAAGACCGGTTTGTTTCTCGACATGTGGGACAACCGACGACACATGAGCCCGGCGCTGGCCTCGGGTCGGGTCTTGGATTTGTTCTCGTATGTGGGCCAGTGGGGGCTCCACGCGGCGCGCGCTGGGGCCACTGAGGTGGTGTGTGTCGACCGCTCCCAGGCTGCCTGTGCCATGGCCTCTCAGAATGCCGAGAGGAATGGCTTAGCCGGCCAGGTGACGGTGGCTTGCGCCCCCTGTGAAGACTATTTAGCGACGGTTCGCGACGGATCCCTCGATGCCGTCATTTGTGATCCGCCGTCCTTCATCCGCTCGAAGAAGCACCTCTCCCGCGGCTCAGCCGCGTACCGCACCTTGTTTGCTCGAGTCTTGCGCAAGGTCCGGCCAGGGGGTCTCGCGGTCCTAGCGTCCTGCTCTTATCACCTGAATGAGGAGCGGTTCGAGCGTGTGCTGACTGAGGCTGCGAAGTGGGCCAACTGTCGGCTGAGTGTCATCCGTCGGGCTGGTCAGGCTCCCTGTCATCCGGTCCCCCTTTGGTTTCCAGAGGCTCGCTATCTGAAGTGTTGGTTAGTCTCTGTGGACGTCTTGTGAGGCCGGTCTTGTCATCGGTCAGTATGATGGACGCGGCCTCCCCTCCGTAGCTAGCGGTTTGGGGGAGCCAGGGAGGCTCCGAGCCTGGCATGCGATTGCCCGCTGTCCTCGGCGAGTACCGATTGGTTGAACAGCTAGGCATTGGTGCGTTTGGGAACGTCTACCGTGCCGAGGTGATGGGGGATCTCGGCTTCTCCAAGGAGGTGGCGATCAAGCTGCTCGACCCGCTTCGGGTCAGTGATGTGCCTGCCGTTGTCAGCGCCTTCGCAGATGAGGCGGGCTTTCTGAGCAAGATTCATCACCCCAACATCATCAAGGTGATCCAGTTCAAAGAGATCTCTCACGAGTTCTTGGGAGACACCTTCTTGATGGTCTGTGAGCTCGTTCGCGGCCAGACCTTGAGGGAATTGATCTCGAAGCTGCGAGGTGCGGGCACGCGCATGCCGCTGGAGGCCCTGGTTCTCTTGCTTAGCGAGGCCGTAGATGCATTGCGCTATGCCCACAGCCTGAAGACGCCCTCTGGCGAACAGCTCGGTCTGGTGCATCGAGATCTCAAGCCCGAGAACCTGATGATGTCGGAGAACGGATATCTCAAGATTCTCGACTTTGGAATTGCTTGGGCAGGAGAGCGGTTGTCGGGACAGACGATGACCCAGATGACCAAGGGGACGCCTCTCTACATGAGCCCAGAGCAGCTTCGAGGGTTGCACCTCGATGGTCGGTCTGATCTGTACTCTCTTGGCCTTATCGCCTTCGAGCTTGTCTGCATGGAGCCATTCGTGGTTGAGCCGTCGACGGGCAGTGTCGATCTGCCCGCGCTGGTCCACGCAGCGGCGACTACGACCTGGGAGGAGCGCTATCCGATCTTGCGCGAGTCGCTTCGATCGACCCAGGGCTACGGACTGGATGAGGTGCCAGCTCAGGCCATCGAGAATCTGGTGGGATGGCTCGTCTCTCCCCTTCCTGACAACCGGCCCCCCAACGCCCTGACTCTGCTGGGGCCAGTGGAGGCACTCCAAGACACGTGGAAGCCGAGTCGCGGGCGACGGTTCTTTCGGGAGTGTGTCGGCGAGTGGAGCACTGCGGATGAAGAAGCGCCGATTGACTTTCCGATCCGCACTCCGTCTGCGCCCCCCATGGAGGTGGCTCCGAGTCTCGAGCTTCATGCGCTGGACGATGAGGACTCCCAGCCCCCTGTGGAGCCGGTCGTTGTCAGCGACGACGGGGGCGAGCAGCACCGGGCAGCTCTAGAGTCTCAGGCGACAGTTGCTCCTATGGCTTCGTCAAGCGATGCGATCACGGCGCCTCCTGGTCCGACCCTTCCCGAGGTCTCTCAGGAAGAGGCGGAGCATCTGTTCGATGGCTTCGACAGTCACGCATCTCTGGCACCCATCGGTGTGACAGAAGTACCTCTCCCCGAATCCGTTGCCATGCCCTTGGGGCCCACTCGTCACATGCCGGCCCACTCGGGGATGGACCCGCCGAGCCCACTGGGTGCACTCGCTCAGCTGGACGCCACCTCGCCGGACAGCGTGCGGCATGGCGCTGACGATGAGGACCCTGCAGCCGCAGCGTCTCCCGGGGTGCTGGCGGAGTTCGATCGGATGACTGGCCCCCTGAAGGCTGTGGCTGTCAATCTTGAGGAAAAGCGCCAGGCCGGCTCCAAGAGGGCGCTTGCTCTGGTAGCCGGTGGCGGGGCTCTCGCCTTGATCTTCTTGGTGATCGGGGTTGGCATCCTCGTGACGTTCTTCACTCGCTGGGTGGGCGACACCTTCTTCCAAGGAGATCCGCTGCCCATCGAGTTGAGCATGGAGCAGACCGCGGGGACAGAGGTCGCTGTGGGGGCTGCCGGTGGCGAAGGAGACTCGGGCGACGGGACTGCCGCTGACCAGTCTCGCGGTGCTTCTGCGGAGTCGAGGACTGCTGCTGCAGTAGGAGCAGCGACGCCATCTCCTGCTCGTTCGGTTCGCAGCTCGAAGGCCAAGCCTCGGGCTTCTAAGCGTTCGGCGCGAAGCCGCCGGAGCGCCTCGAGTCGCAAGCAGCCCAAGAAAGCAGCGGCCTCGGCCACCAGCCCGAGCGGTCGCCCCTCGGAGGCGGACGAGTCCGCGTCCGAGGAGTCCCTCGCAATGGGGCCCAGTGCGGGAGACCTGTGGGGCGGAAAGACTACGAAGGCCAAGCCAGTTCGGCTTCGGGCACCCACCAACACCAGGTCCTCTTCGGCGTGGGCGAAGCCGCCCAGCATGACCCCGCCGGTTGTCTCGTCTCTGCAGGTCCCACCCGTCGTGGCCCCCGGAGGCTCCTACCAGTTCCAGCTATCCATGGCGGATGGTGAGGCCACCTGCGATCCGAAGTTGTGGATCTCCCCCAACGGCAAGAAGTTCACGCGTAAGGGGATGCGTCACATGCGTGGTGGTCTTTACGAGCGAACGCTTCTCTTGCCGGTTGGGACTCAGTGGTCACGGGGGCTGTATTACTACGTGGGCTGTTGCTGGGGTGACTCGGGTCCATGTTCGGCCATCATGTACACCGAGGGTGCCCCCGCCTTCATCGGAGGCTCTGGTCGTCCCTGATCAGAGAACCGGCCGGGCTACACGGTGTTTCGTGACTGATACTTGGTTGGTTACAGGTGGAGCAGGCTTCATCGGCCGTGTCGTTGTAGAGCAACTCCTGGCGTGGACAGAGGGGCCCCAGGTCGTTGTGCTCGATGCGATGACCTATGCCGCCCATCCAGTTGCTCTAAGGGCTGTGGGCGAGAGCTACGCAGGGCTCCCCGAATCTTCCCGCCTGACCATCGTGGAGGGGGACGTTGCTGATGGCGTACTTGTGTCGAAGTTAATGGCACGAGTGCGACCTCGTGTTGTCCTGAACCTGGCTGCAGAGACCCATGTCGACCGGTCGCTCTCCAACAATGCCCCTTTTGTTCGCACCAACGTCGAGGGTACAGAGATGCTCGTGCGGGCTTCGGTCGACTGTCGTGTGGAGCGGTTCGTTCAGGTGTCCACCGATGAGGTCTATGGCGATCGGGTGGGTCGGAGGGCGGCCCGAGAAACAGATGGGGTAGAGCCCACGAATCCGTACGCAGCGACCAAGGCCTGTGGCGATGCGTTGGTGCAGGCTGCGGTGCGAAGCTCTGGGCTCGATGCGGTGATTACCCGTGGTTGCAACACATACGGGCCTGGACAGTTCCCCGAGAAGTTGTTGCCCCTAGCGGCGCTTCGTTGGGGCGCCGACCAGCCAATGTGGGTCTATGGAGATGGGCTGCAGGAGCGCGTCTGGCTGCACGTGGACGACCACGCGGCGGGGATCCTCGCTGCGGCGCGCGTTGGAACCGAGGGGGCGGTGTACCACTTCTCAGGGGGCCGACCCCGGACGAACCAGGCCACACTGGAGTCTTGGCGTCGTGCTTTGGGTCTTGGCGGGCGTCCCGATGACTACCTACGAAGGGTTGCGGATCGGCCTGGCCATGACCGCCGATACGCTCTCGGCGATCAGGAAACGCGGAGACAGCTCGGTTGGGCGCCGCGGCGTTCGTGGCGATCGGGGCTTCGCGCAACGGCGAAGTGGTTGGCCTCCAATCCCCAATTCTGGGCTTCAAGCCTTGAGCAACATGGGGTGAGCGCCTTCTTTGCGGCGCAGTATGGCGAGCCTCCGGTTGTTGCGTCGTGACGGCCCGATGCCTGCTGCTTCTCGGGGCTAGTGGTCGCCTCGGAGCGACAGTTCGGCGGACAGCGCCGCCGAACTGGCGTCTGGATGTACCCACGCGGATCGAGCTGGATCTGCAGCGGCTGGCCAGCGGAGACACGGGGCCACTGGAGGCTCGATTGGCTCACGCTCCGCCTGAGGTGGTTCTTAATACGGCTGCGATGGCAGGAGTGGATGCTTGCGAGGTCCAGCGGGAAGAAGCAACCGCGGTCAATGCACTCGCTCCTGCTGTCTTGGCGAAGGTGTGCGCGCGAGCCAAGGTTCCTTTGGTTCATGTCTCGACGGACTACGTCTTTGGTGGCATCGGCTCCCAACGGACAGGGCCCTATGCCGAGAACGCGGTGCAGTGTCCTGCCCAGCACTACGGTGCCACTAAGGCAGAGGGTGAACGGGGGGTGCTGGATGCGGGGGGGCGGGCCCATGTCGTGCGCCTATCTTGGATCTACGGCTCTGCCGCCCGAGCATTTCTGGACCATGTGCTCGGTCAGGTGGATGGCTCGGGGCAAGCAGTGGCCGTGTTCGGGGCGCAGCGGAGTCGCCCCACGCCCGCGACGTCGGTCAGCAAGTGGCTGTTGGCACTCTGTGATCTCTTGGCAAGGGGGCAAGCAGCGCCGTCGATCTTGCATCCCGTGAGTGGGCCGTCTGCCAGTCGAAACCAGTGGGCACGAGCGATCCTCGACGATCAGGGACACGACCAAGTTCCCATTACCGAGGCGCCCATGCAGGTCCGGGGATTTTCCAAGACGGCGGTTCGTCCCGTGGACAGTCGCCTTGATGGGACTGCGACGATGCGTTGGGCCGAGCAAGTCGGGATGCCCGCTCTCTTGGACTGGAGAGACAGCCCTTCATCCAACTGACAATGTACTCGTAGCCTGAGTGCGGCGTCGCGATCGTCTATCCTGCGGGCGTGCCTGGTGATCCCAATCCTCTGCAGCCTGCTCGTCCAACGGCCATCGAGGGCGTCCTGATTCAGGAACTCGGTTGGTTCACGGATCAGAGAGGAAGCCTGTCTGTGTTGCTGCGAGGAGATGATCCGGACTTGCGAGGTGACCAGTTCGGTCAGGCCTACGTGACAACAGTTCTGCCGGGTGTGGTCAAGGCGTGGCACTGTCATCAGGCCCAGTGGGATCGGATGGTGGGCATGGTGGGCAGGACTCTTCTGGTGTTGGTGGATGGTCGCGCACAATCATCGACTCGGGGACAGGTCGTCGAACATGTCCTCGGAGATCGCCACCCCTCGTTGGTCCTGATCCCGCCGGGGGTCTGGCATGGGCTCAAGGCGATCGGGGCTTCGGAGTCGATGGTCTTGAATCTCACGACCACGCCCTACAACTTGCAGGATCCCGATGAAGTGCGTGCACCGCCACATGGTCCGCCGGCGGCGGGCCTCGCGGCCTATGACTGGGCCCGTGAGGATGGCTGAGAACTTGGCAGCGGCTGGCTTGGCTTCTTCGGTTCGTCCCTCTGTGCTGGCAACACTTGAGGCGAGCCTCGCTTCCGGGCAGTGCACGACGGATCCTGACGCACTGGAGGCGCATGCGGGCGATGCCTCTTCGGCGGTTCCGGTTCGCCCCGTCGCGGTAGTGCATGCCCGCTCGGTCGAGGATGTGCAGGCAACGCTTGTGTGGGCCTCCGAGCATGGCGTTCCGGTTACGCCTCGAGGTACCGGTACGGGGAAGGCTGGAGGCTGCATTCCCCAGGCTGGTGGTGTTGTGCTCTCTCTTGCCGGCATGGCGGGAATCACCTCTGTTCAGCCGGAGCACGGATTCGCTGAGGTAGAGCCTGGCGTTGTGACCGGTCCATTTCGCGACACGATGGAGCAGGACTTCGGCCTGTTTTATCCGCCGGATCCCAACTCCCTGGATCGCTGCACTCTTGGTGGGAACGTTGCTACCAATGCAGGCGGGCCGGTCGCCCTCAAGTACGGAGTGACCGGTCGCTATGTGATGGGGCTGACCGCCGTGCTGGCGAATGGAACTGTCATCGATACAGGCCGGCGGCAGCCCAAGGGGGTGGCTGGCTACGATCTACGGGGATTACTGGTGGGCTCGGAGGGCACGCTCGCCGTGTTGGTCGGCCTTCGTCTGGGTCTCTTGCCGCGCCCTCGTGCGGTCATCTCGGCGCTCATGCCCTTTGCAAGCCTCGATGCTGCTGCGCGCGCGGTGGCACGCTCCCGGCAACAAGGGCTGCTTCCCCGAGCTCTGGAGTTGGTCGATGGTGTCACTCTCTCTCGGGTGAGGCCGCACGCCGCCTTTCCCGTGGATCCCTCCTGGGGCGCGTTGCTCCTTGCCGAGTTTGATGGAGAGCCTGGGACGCCCGAGCGCGATCTCGAGCGCTTTGTGGACGGTCTCGAAGGTGCCGGACCAGACCAGGTCCGCATTGCAGCTGATAGCGCTGAGCGGACAGCTCTGTGGGAGATGCGTCGTCAGATGAGCAAGCTGGTGAAGATTGGGACCCTGGGCCACATCTCCGAAGACATCGCTGTGCCCGTGGGCTCCATTCCGACTCTTGTACAGCGGCTCCAGCGGGTGGCTGAGCAGCATCGGTTGATCGTGGCCACTTATGGCCACGCCGGCGACGGCAACTTGCACGTGAACATTTTGTGGGAGGAACTCACCGGAGCGGAGCGTGCAGAGGATGCTGCGGAGGCGGTGATGCGAGAGGCCTTAGAGCTTGGCGGTACCATCTCTGGGGAGCACGGGATCGGGCTGCTCAAGCGTCGCTTCTTGCCGCTGGAACAGACGAGCCCTGTGCTGAGCTTGCAGCGCGCGCTGAAGAGCCAGTGGGACCCGGTTGGGATCCTCAATCCTGGCAAGATCTTCGCCTAAGTCGGTCAGCGGTTCGTCAGAGCCTTAGGGGGCAGCAGGCGGCACAGCACTGTGTCGGACGCGCAACTGAACAAGGGGGCCAGTCCATCCAGCAGCCGTGCGTGTGGTCGCCTTACGACTCTCACGCAGCATCACACCGTGGGCCGACCACAGAGTGTCAATGCGGGCTTGCGTGCCGGCGTCCGAGTGTTCCTGGGTGGACTCGCCCAGATGGGTGCCGAGTATCCGATGGAACCAGGCAGTGGTCTCTTCGGAGGGTCGGTCCAGGATGAGGCTGGTTCCCAGGAGGCGATAGTCGCGATAGCTGCAGGCAATCTCAGCGCGCATGGTGTCGATGCGGATGCGCTTGGTTCGCTTGCCTTGGGGCATGGAGGTGTCCTGCTGCGGGCAGAGTGCGTCCTTCGGTTCGCAGCTGGAGGTTCCGGGCAGCATGCTGCAGAGCAGATGATCGAGCTTTGTCCATTTCTGGGATAGAAGGCGGGAGAAGTCGACTCGTTGGTAGAGGAGGGTTCCCCCTTCGTCGACGCTACGAAGTGCGACGCCCTCCCAGGGCCAGGCCCAGACCCGCTTGCGACGATTTCGCTCGGCGTTGCGGTCGATGCTCTCGATGGGTTCTCCCCAGTGGGGCCTATACCAGTCGATCAGCGCCTTCGCGTTCTGTTCTTTGGGCTCTGCGTATTGGAGGCGAATCGTCACCAGCCCGCTGTCGTCAAAGAAGCATGAAAACTCGACATATTCGCCGAAAAGACGGCTCCCAGCATCAATGATCAGCCTGGAGCCATCGGTGCCGGACGGTGCCCCTCGAGGTTCGTCATCGTTGCGCACCTGGCCCTCATAGGCTTGGATCACCTCAGCACGACTCATGCCCCAGGTGAGCCGGTCGAAGCCATCGGTCGCCTGTGCTTCTCCTGTAGGCCAGGCCGCACATAGAACGATTGTCAGGGCCCACAGGGTGGCTTTAGGACGGCAAAGACGAAGACGCATGGGGAAGAGTTGGCCCATCGTTGGGATACTAACTCCGATGCACCCAGTTTTCGTAACAGTTCCAACTCCGCTGTTGGGCCGATCTCGCTCGTTCTGGGAGGTGTTCGCTGCCGTGGAGGCCGATGGTTGGGCGGCTCTTCGGGGCCGTGGTTACTGGGCGCTCAGCCCGCGCCATGGGGAGTTCTCGTGAGCTTGCGTCTAGAGGGCCGAGCCCGACTGTACTTACCCCTTGCTTGTGTGGCCGTCCTGGCTGCATTGGCTCGGGGCTTGGCCCATCCGACCTACTTTGTGGATGGTGAGGCTTTGATCGGCCCCACGGTAGGTCGAGAGCTATTCCACGGTCATCTCTTGGACCTCTTCCACTACCAGATCATCGTCTACCAGGGCTCTCTCTTGGTCGACGCCCTCCTGGCCGTGGTGGGCTTTGCTGTCTTCGGCGATCACCTGCTCGCTTGGCAGTCCGTGTCGCTTGTGTACATCGCTGTCCTGGCGGTTTCTGGTTCGTATCTCTTGGACTCGGTCTGTGGTCGGGTGGGGGCGATCGCTTTTCCCCTGCTGCTCGCCACGGCCCCGTTTCTGGTCAAGGACGGTCTATTGGCTGGGATTGGCGGGCACGGTAGCGGTGTGTTCTATGCCGTTCTTTCCACTGCCCTAGCGGTCTCCGCTGGGAAGAACCCCGACCAGCGCGGGAGGGCTCTGTTGGCGGGGGCCGCATTGGCGTTCGGCTGTTGGTACATCCGAACGGTCATTCTCGCTCTACCCGCCTGCCTTCTCGCTGTGAGCCGAGGTGGCCCGCGCACACTGGTTCGGTTTGGCCTGGGCCTGCTCGTCTTGCCCACCTTGCTCCTAGGGAACATCATCGCCCTCTGGTGGGTGGAGTCTCCCTATGCGGCCGACGGCATCCTTGCGTTGTGCCGCACCGTTGTGTGGGAGGTTCGGGAGCTAGGCAGCGCAGATCAGGACCTGTGGGCCAAGGCAGCCGAGTCGGTTGGCGCGCCCTATCGCTCGTTGTTGTTTGCGCAACCGCAGAGTGCGGTGAGTCCTGTTGTTCCCGTTCGCCCTTTGGGGCAGGCAGCCGCGACGATCTGGGTGTTCGGCTGGTTGGCTGCCTTGCCAGTCGCCGTAGCTTTTTTGGGAGCTAGTTGGCGTCGCCCCTCCACGGCACCAGGTCAGCCCGTGATGGCTCGCCTGGACGAGCTGACCCTCAAGGCAGTGGTTCCCATGCTCGTGATGGCCTACGTGGGGGCGTACATTTTCTCTCCGCTTCGAGCGGAAGCGATTCTGGGCGAGTGGGCCGAGATCTTCCCCCCCACGGCGCCTGGGGTGAACGCACCTCGCTACCTGGTGCCCATTTATCTGGCGTGGACACTCCTGCTGAGCTTTGCCTTGGGTTGCCTGAGTCAGGCTGGCGGGTGGCGCCGTTGGACGGGCTGGCTCGCTTTGGTCCTGGTCGCAGGGTCGGGAGGGCTGCAGGCGCAGGGGGATTGGTTCGACGACCGGGACCCATGGGCGACGGTGGGCAATGTGGAGCCGTACTATTACTTCAAGATGTTCGGGCCGGGCCGTGGCCCGCCCCGTGAGGTCCACGAGAAGTGTGCGACGGACAACCCGGTGAGTCGCAGCAACCACCTGTTCACCCTGGGGTGGTTCATTGGTCAGACGCCAGAGCAGTTGTTGAGTGCTCCCAGGGCTGATCGAGAGGCGTTGGATAGCTTTCTCAAGGGTCGTTCGCTCTCGGAGGAGGACATCCGAGTGGTTGTCCATGGGATGGGCCGCGCTCTCGGAGACCAAATGTTCTCAAGCTTTCAGCTGGAGTCGGATGAGGTGCTCGGGGTTGCTCGTAAGTCGGCCGAAGCCCTGGGCAAGGGACGCGGAGGCCCCTATCTGTACGGAGTGGGGGAGTCGATGGACCACGGCCGTCTATCCTCCAAGCCTTCGCAGCTCGTTTCGCTGCTGTGTTTTGAGATGCGGTGGGGAACTCGCCCTCTTTGCTCGTTAGCTGGGCAGCTTCTGGCCGACACCGGCCTGACCGAGGTTCCGCAGGATCCCCAAGGGCTGTTCGTGGCCGATGTTCCCGCGCTCGCAGACCTCCCGCCCTCGGTCCGGCTGGAGTTGGTGCGTGGAGCATCCATTGGGCTCGTCAACAGCTCCGCAATCACGGACCTGGACGACGCTAGAGTCGCTTCTTGGCCCGATGAGTTGGGTGTGTTCTTTGCTGAGTCCTGGCAGGCATGGAAGACCGGTGAGAACTGGCATGACCCGGGGGCTGCTGGGTTCGTTCCGGGACCCTTCCGATAGATACTGTCCATTGTCCTGAGCTGCGAATTCTTGCTTGTACTGTGCCAGCGAGTCGAACGTTGAAGGCCCTATTGGGTGGGCGTCATGGGGCCCTCGCCGTTGTCGCTCCAAACCGCATCTTCCCCTCGGAAGTCGATGCACTGTCCGGTCCCGCTTGGGCATGGGTAGCAAGGGCTGGGCGTGCCGTTGCAGGCAAAGCTGGCATAGGCGGTGATGTCGATGGCCCCCTCCAACACCCCATTGCGGATCTGGGAGGCGTCGCCCGAAAAGTCACCCTCCACCATGAAGTTGAACAGGGCCATGCTTCCCGAGTTCGTCTGGAGGTCGATGTCCACGGGACCGACCTTGAAGTGCGGTGGCGTGTAGGTACCCGCGGTTGTCTCGGTGGGATTCACAGTGGGCATGGTTAAGTCTTGGCTGCAGGTGTCCTGCATTGCGGTGCCACCGATCATGATGATTTCGTTGGCTGCGATCGCGACGCCGGTGGGGTTCAGGAGCAGTGGGAACTGGCCCACAGTCGCCAGCATCACGAAGGCGAAGTCTGCAGGCTTGGTCAGCGTTACCGTGTCCCAGTCAATGCAGTAGGTGACCCCTACGAAGGCATCGCCTGGGTCGATGAAGTCGGCGCTGTCGTCGTCATCGCCTGCAGCGGCCGAGTCGTCGTCATCGCCTGCTGCGGCCGAGTCGTCGTCATCCGCTGCGGCTGCTGAGTCGTCGTCATCGCTCGATACTGTGTCGCCCCCATCGGGCTCTTGTGCGGAGTCATCCTCGCCACCAGAGCTGCCTTGGCTCTGGTTCCTGATGGATGAGGAACATCCCGGAGATAGGCTGACTGTGGCGAGCAGGAACGCAGCGGTGAAAAGAGCCGGAGTCAGTGTGTTGCACCGAGCTACAGGTGGAAAGTCGCGGCCGCGTGACAGCATGGAGCGCACCTTAGCCGATGATCCTCGAACTGACCGGTGGCAATCACGAGTGGGGCTCGAGCGTGTATCTTGGCTTGCTCGCTGTGGGGTCCTGGTCGATTGTGGCCAGCGCTCTCGCACCCATGACGGTCCTGCTGCTCTGGAGTCTTCATCGTGTCTCGCCTTGCCCTCCTCGCCATTCTCACGACGTTGACCCTGCCGTTGGTGATTGCGGGCTCGGCCCATGCTGGTACCTGGGAGATTGATGCGTCCCATAGTTCGGTGGGCTTCAAGGTTCGTCACCTCATGGTCAGCTGGGTGCCAGGTACGTTTGACCGCGTGTCGGGCACGGTGGACTTTGATCCCGCCGATCCGCTCAGCCTGAAGGCGGATGTGACTATCGATGCGGCGTCCATCGACACGGGTCACGAGAAGCGCGATCGCCACTTGCGGAACGAAGATTTTCTGGACGTAGAGAAATTTCCCACCATCCGCTTTGTCTCCAGGGTGGCCCGAGCTCGCCCCGACGGTGCGGTTGAGTTGGTGGGTGACCTGACCTTGCTGACGGTGAGTCGTGAAGTCGTGCTGCTGGTAGAGGGCCCGGTGTCGCCGGTGAAGAGTCCCTGGGGTGGTCGCAAGAGCGGAGTGAGTGCGACCACTAAGTTCAAGCGAAGTGACTTCGGCATCACATGGAACAAGTTGATGGAGACGGGAGATCTGGTCGTTGGCGACGAGATTCACGTAGCCATTGAACTGGAACTCAACGAGCCCAAAGACAACAAGTGAGGCGACCCTGAGTTCGCTCAAGGAGTCGTCTGTACGGCTCTAGGTGCGGGCCGTTGGCCGTCTGTGCGCTGGGTAGAGTGCCTCCCCGCGGGCTGGTCCCCGCACCCCCACGGATGGCCGGCTAGTGCTTCGAGCGGCAGTCCTGGACGAAGCTGGGGTGCTCCCTGAACCAGGAAATGCAGGGCTGACTCAGGGCTGGCTCACCGTTCACGAGCATGGCGGCATAGTCCACACAGGGCAGCAGCGACAGGTCCATCGCCTGGGGATCTTTTCGTGATGCAGCCAGGCACTCCTTGCAACAGGAGCCCTTGCTTGCGGTGGGATCGTTGGAGTCGCGGGACGCGTCGGTCTGTGCAGGTTCTTCCGTTCCTTGGGCCGTGTCCACATCCGACCCCGCGCTGTCGGGTGTCGCTGGCGCTGTGTGGCGGTTGCAGGCGAAGCCAAGGAGTGCGCCAACGACAATCAAGGCGAGGCCAGCGCAGAAGAAATGACGCGTCATTTCTTCTGCGGCTCGTGAGGCGTCAGTCGAAGCAGCTTGATCAGCCTCTGGCGTCGCTCACGGTTGCTGAAGCCCATCACCAAGACCAGCACGAAATAAGCGCCGGCGAAGACATAGCGCGCCCCCTCCATCGGCACTAGGAATTGCCCGGCGAACAACCCAAAGAGCAACATCGCCTCCCACACCGTGAAGCGCAGATCACACAGGACCACGATGGCGAACAGAGACTGAGCCGAGGTCAGAAGGAGTTCAGCTTGAGGCCGGGCGAGGAGCGGCAGGTAGTCGGGGGTACCCCGTGAGGCCGAGAATGCGATGGGGATGGCTCCTACCAGGAGGGTCCATTGGTTGACCTTGGACGAGATCAATGCGCCGAGGGCCATGGCGGCTCGCCCTCTGAGCACGAACAAGACCGCAACGATCAACTCGGGCGCTTCGGATGCCAATGGAGCGACAATCTGAATCAGAAGAAACTCCTCGATGCCCCAGTCTTTACCCAGGAAGACGAGCCCCTCTGCGAAGGGCTCGGCCGCCATCCAAATCGCACCGCAGGCGTAGATCATGAAGAGGAAGATGACGGTGATGCGACCGCGATCCGACGTGCGCTCGCCGATCCACGCTGCGGGTCCAATCAGAGGGTGCTCTTCCGACTCTGTCTTCAGGGATTGCCAGACGTAACCCAGGAAGATGGCAAAGAAGACCGCTGTGTCCCAGAGGCTCAGAGTTGCCTTGAAGGGGAGGATGAACGAGTACAGCGTGGCCACCAGCATGAAGCCCAGGGCGAGTCGTTGGTCTGCACCAAAGTCCAGGGACTTCTGCCGGGTCTTGAAGTAGTGGACGATTGCGAGAGCACTCCACCCGATGCCGATGAGCAGCCGGTTGGCTCCTGTCATGTTGGCTACCGCGTATTCGATGTACTCGGGGTTGTGGCCAGCGACCCAAGCAAAGTGCATGTCGACTGCGTATTCAGGAAGGACCGAGACCAACGCCAGAACAATGAGAGCGAATGCGGGGGGCACATAGAGCTCGGCTAGCTCGGTGGCCCACGACAAGAGAAAGGCCGCCGCGACGATGGCGAGACCGGACAGGAGGGGCTCGCCAAACACGCCCACGTGCAGGCCCATTTGCTGGGGGACGAGCCAGCCCAGTGGGACGATAAGAGCGAATAGGATCCAGGTTCGGGCGCCCATGAGTTTCTCCAGGAGGCGCCTTTTACAACACAGCCCCTTGTTTCTGCCAGTCTGGATTGTGGGGGCCTCGTTCTCTCTCCGGTATCCTCACCGGGTGAGCGCAGAGTTCGCCGATGCCCCCGCCCTTCGCTTGATACGAAGGCGTCTTGATGCTGGGCGATTGCGTGAGTTCGTTTACTCGCCCGATGGCTCCGAGGTTGTCGAGCGGATGGACTCAGGGCAGAGCGCACCAGTGGGCGTTGGCCTGGAGCTTGGTGACGAGCCTGGTCAGCTGGTGGCTCGCGATCCGAGGGCCGAGGATTCTCTGGCATCGATTCAGTTGCCGCCTCTTCGATTTGGCTGCGAGGGCACGGGAGGGTGCTGTGGCCTCTTTCACCACATCCCGGTGCTCCCCGAGGAGAGGGATGCGCTTCTCGCCACGGTGGCTGCTGACTGGGAGGGCTTCGTGCCACTGGAGGAGTTGGTACATCCAGCGTTCGAGGAGGGGAACGACCGGACGTTCAATGTCGCCGCTGCCGATGGTTGTTGTGCATTCGTGCGGCCAGATGGGCTCTGTGCTCCCCATGTTCGTGGCGGGCTCTTGGCAAAGCCGCTGGTCTGTCGCTCCTTCCCATGTACGGTCGTGGTCTGTGGCGATGAGTGGCATGGAAGTGTGCGGCCAGAGTGTGCATGCATGACGAGGACGGCCCTTGAGGGCCCCGAGGTCCAGGGCGACGTGGAGTCGTGGCTCTCCTTTAGGGCGAGCCTCTTGCAGGTGCAGGAGGTACCCGAGGCTCTGCGACTCCAGGGTCAGAAGATGATCTCGAGGTCGGACTACCGGGGTTGGCTCGGGCGCACGGTCGAGGCGCTCCATGGGAGCGACCGCCCCGTCACCGTGTTGCGTTCAGCGGCGCGAGAGCTGGGGCTGGGGGTTGCTGGCCAGCTTGATGATGGGCGTCCCCCGCAGGTGTGGTTGGCGCGGGTCGTGGACTGGCTGGTTCACGCGGAAGACCGCCTAGTAGAAGCCTACGATTCACGATCGCCGTATCGGCTGACGGTGCAGTGGGCCAGGAAAGTGGCGGCTGAGATAGCTGCTGAGGAGTCCCCCGATCGTGTGGGACCGAGCGGTGACGAAGTAGACGATTGGTCTCGCCGTGCCTCGGTTGCCGCTGGTTTTCTCCTCTATGGGCACGGCTTGTTAGAGGCTCGTGAGTTGGGGTCGGCGGTGCTCGACTTGGGTCACTTCCTGTGGCTAGCCCGCGAAGCCAATGGGGTGCAGTTGGCCGAAGAAGTGGACAGTCGATTGGAGTCCACGACCTCGTGGCTCTTCCTCTGGAGGGCTGTTGGGTTGCCGAGGCGAGAGCCACCACTGAGCTTCTCGGTGAATGACGAGCCTTGCCTTGGAGCCTCGGGCCCCCTACAACCCGGTCCATGAGTCGCGATCACTCCAAGGGGCCCCCAGGGGAGGCCGGTCAACGAGGTCGCCCCCCCTCCCGAAAGAGGCGCTCCGGGAAGAAGGCCTCGGGCAATCCCGGCAGCCGGCCCAAGGGGCTGCGTCCTGGCCGTGCAAAGGGGGGGCACAAGGGCAAGGGGGTCGGCCAATCGCGTCGCTCCGGTCAGGTGGATGGCCGACGCAGGCCGCTGTCACACGTCTCGGGAACTACGCACCTCCGGGGCGACTTGGAGTGGGCCGAGCGGCTGAAGTTGGCCTTTATGGTGCCCGAGCACTGGCAGGATCTTCCAGTGCAAGAAGTGCACGGCATCCATCCGTATCCGGGGAGGCTTCACCCGGCCTGGATCCGACAGATCCTCGACCACGTGGAGCCTGGCAGTCCCATCTACGATCCGTTCTGCGGGTCGGGCACTGTCCTTGTGGAAGGCATGCTCCGCGGGCATCCCGTGCTTGGCTCGGACATTAACGGTCTTGCATTGCGGATTGCGAGGCTTCGTACAGGTGTTCGCGACGGCCCGTTTCTGGAGGCGGTGACGGCGGCTGCCGTGACCGCGCATGCCGATGCCGCGCGGAAGCGAGATACACCGTTTGCCCGATTGGCGAAGGGCGAGAAGCGCTTTCCACCCCATGTCTTGGCTCAGCTGATCTCACTGCGAGACTCGATTGAGCATGCGTCTCGAGGCGAGGTGCGGGAGGCCCTTCTCTTGGCGTTTTCGCCCCTCCTGGCGAAGTTCGGTCCCCGCGGCAAGAGACCAGCGCCCAACGTGAACCGGCGGGCAGTTCGGGATCACTTTCTCAGGCGAGTGCAGCAGATGGTGTCTGCCCTGGCTGACTTCGCCAACACGGTTCCTGCGGAGACCCCTGAAGCCCGCATCCAATGTTCTGATGCGCGCCGAACTCCCTGGAAGAAGGCCTCTGCCGGTGTGGTCATCACGTCGCCGCCTTATCCGGGAGTGTATGACTACGCTGCCGAGCAAGGCCTCCGCGAGCGTTGGATTGGTGATGGCTCTTGGGTGGACGCCGCCCGCAAGGCAGAGGTTGGGCGTCGGGGTACATCGGAGAGGGAGTGGAGCTCGGGAATGGCCCAGATCCTGGATGATCTCTGTCGGGTAGTGGCTCCAGGTGGTGTGGTCTATCTGGTCGTGGGAGATGGCTCCTTTCAGGGTCGACCCATTCGGGTGGATGAGGTGCTTGCTGACTTCGAGGACTCGGGACGATGGCCCCTTGCCATGCGTGCTGTTGCTTCGCAGGCTCGGCCTCATTTCCACGAGGATGGCAACCGGGCGTTCCGCGACCGGCCACGGCAAGAACACCTGGTCATGCTGGAGAGAGCATGAAATCGGATCTCTCCCAGCTGTCCGAACTGATTGCCCATTTCATGGATGAGCGGGACTGGGGGCAGTACCACACGCCCAAGAACTTGGCGGCTGCCATTGCTGTTGAGGCGGCCGAGCTCCAAGAGATCTATCTGTGGCGAGCTGGTGATGATCCATGTGCTGATAAGCGGGAGGCGATCGAGGCCGAGGTCGCTGACATTGCCATTTGTTTGCTGAATTTCTGTAATCGCACCCAGATTGATCTGGATGCTGCTGTTCGTTCGAAGTTGGCGATCGCGGCGCAGAAGTATCCCGCGGAGCGAGTTCGAGGCAGACGCGAGAAGTACGACGAGTATCCGGAGTTCGACACGGGCTCGGGCGGGTCGGAAGATCCCGTTGGGGGTGGCTCTTGACCCGTCATCATCAGGAGAGCCTGCTGTTGAGGCCTGACGGTCCTGGCTTGTACGACTTCACGCGAGAGGCGCAGGCGGTGGTGGCACGCTCGGGGGTCGCCGTTGGACTCGCCACCTGTTTTGTGCGGCACACCTCGGCATCTCTCGTTATCCAGGAAAACGCTGATCCGGATGTTCAGACGGATCTCATGGCTTTCTTTCGTCGACTGGTTCCCGAAGGAGATCCTCTCTATCGCCACACGGATGAAGGCCCCGATGACATGCCGGCGCACGTGAAGGCTGCATTGACCTCGGTGTCCTTGGGCATTCCAGTGGGGGAGGGTCAGTTGGTGTTAGGAACCTGGCAGGGCATCTACCTCTTTGAGCACCGTCGTCGTCCTTCGGGTCGAGAGGTGGTCATTCATGTGACCGGTGAGGAAATCGAGCATGGCGATTGAGCTCAAGGGGCCGGCCGCCGATGTACTTCGGGCCAGGCGGCAGCGTCTTTCCAAGATGATGAGCGGGGAGCCCATCTTGCTCGTGGGCCACGGCTCCCTTCCTCGCAATTTCCTCGCCAACACGCACCCGTTCCGGCAGGACTCGACCTTCTTGTATTTCTTGGGTGTGGACCAGCCTGGCGCGGCTGCCGTGATCGGTGCCGGAGGACACACCACCTTGTACATGCCCTCGCCTGCCCCAGGCGATGAGCTCTGGCATGGTCCTGGAGTCCCGTTTGAGCGGTGGGTCGCTCGCTCTGGTGTGGACGAGGTGTGTGATCGCTCCAGCCTTCAGCCGGCGTCGTATCACTGTTTGCCCGTGGCCGACCCTGTGGCCAACCAGGAGGCGTCTCGCCTCAGCGGGACTCCACTCGACCCAAGGAACGCCACGGGCTCTGAAGATCTGCGGGCGGCGGTGGTCTCGCTTCGGCTCTGTCGCGACGCTGGAGAGGTGCAGGCGATTCGAAGGGCGCTGTGCGTGACGAGTGAGGCACACCGAGTTGCCATGGAGTCTACCGCTCCGGGGGTCACAGATACCGAGGTGCACGCCCTCATCGATGCTGTCTTTGCCCTGCACGGGATGCCTCCCAGCTACACGTCCATCGTCACGGCTCGAGGTGAGGTGCTTCATGGCCACGCTCGGAACGAGCCGCTGCGTGCCGGCGAGATGCTGCTTGTGGACGCAGGAGCCGAGGACCCTTCAGGCTATGCCTCTGACGTAACGCGCACATGGCCCGTTTCGGGAACGTTCACTGCCCGCCAGGCTGAGGTGTACGACGCCGTGCTGGAGGCGAATGCGCAGGCGATTGCCTGCGTGGAGCCCGGGCGGCGTTATCGCGAGGTGCATCTGGCGGCTCTGGAGGTGCTCACGGTAGCGCTTCGAGACTTGGGCTTGCTGCGAGGATCGCTCGATGGGCTCTTGGAGCAGGGCGCGGCCTCTGTCTTTTTCCCCCACGGAGTGGGTCATCTGCTCGGCTTGGACGTGCACGACATGGAGCTGCTGGGAGATGCTGCAGGATATCCGGTGGATCGGCACCGGGACCCTGCCTTTGGGCTCAGCGCTCTCCGCCTGGATCGTGACCTGCAGCCAGGCATGGTCGTGACGATCGAACCTGGCATCTATTTGGTCCCAGGGATCTTGGAGGACGCTACTCTGCGAGCCCAGTACGGAGACAGCGTGGACTGGGCCGAGGCCGAGTGTTGGTTGCCCTTCGGTGGGGTGCGAATCGAGGATGACGTTCTCGTTACAGCCGATGGAAACGAAGTGCTCAGCGCCTCGATTCCAAGAACTCGAAGTGCGGTGGAGGCGCTGGTGGGGACAGGGCCATCGCCCCGTCAGCGATTGCTCGGTGGGTCGGCTTCCTGAGGAGTGCTTCAAGGTGTCTTTCCGGCTCAAGGAACGCTAGGCTCGCCCCCCGAGAGGACGTGCGTGTGGCTTCAGGCTCAAAGAATTCGACGGAGGGGCCCCGCATCCTTGTCGTTCAGGAAGACACGGCAGTACGACGAAGCGTGACGAAGCTTCTTCAGGCCGCCGGCTACACCGTGGACGCGATTGTTCGGTATGCCAATGCCGAGAAGTTCCTAGAGAACAATGATTTCGATGCGGTGGTCTTGGACCTCGTCTATCACGAGGGCCCGTCGGGTTTTGTGGGCCTACGCGATCTGGCCTCCCGGGGCTTGGAGAAGCCGGCGCTGGTCCTTACTGAAGTTCGGGATCCCGATGATGTGATTGCTGCTTTTCGGCTGGGTGCCAACGACTTCATCACTCTTCCCTTGCGTCCTGCTGAGTTCCTGGCGGTGCTTCGCCGAGAGGTGGGGGCGGGTGTGCCTCAGGAAGTGAGCAACGACTGATGCGGCCAGCGTTGACGGTGTTGCTCCTTCATGAAGACGAGGAGCGCCGTAGCTCTCACTTGTGCTTGATCAATCGTCTGGGCCACTTCGGTGTGGGGGTTCCTGGAGCCGAGGAGGCGCGCACCCGACCCGGCAAGGAAGCACCGGCGATTCTCCTCTTTTCGGCTCGCTGTTGGAAAGACGGTGGGCCCCAGTTGGTCGCCCGCCTGGTGGATCGTGGGCAGCAACCACGGGTCCTGGTGGTGGGCACGAAGCGGGCCCTTCGCAAGAGTGCAGAGATGGCGGAGGAGGGGGTTCAGGGGATGTTGCTCGAGCCCCTGTCCGAGGTCGAGCTGAGCCTGGCCATTGATGAGGTCATGGGCCAAGAGCCCGCCCAGGTAACTGTGGAAGATGACACCGTTCGTCGCCGGGCTCGGGGCCGAAAGGTCACCCCGGTGCAGGTGACTCCGGACAAGGACGACAGCCGAGGGGCGACAACCGTCGCCGATGCTGCGTCTTCGCAGATCAAGCACCAAGCCCGGCGTGACGACAGCCCCATTCGAGAGCAGGTGGTGGACTTGGCTCAGAAGCTGCGTCGGGGAGGAGCGCGAGTCTCCAATATTTCCCCAGTTGCCATGGAGTTGCAGGGTCTCTGTGCCGATGGCCCCCCCAATCTCCAGGCCTTGATCGAGAAGGTCGAGCAGGATCCCAACCTGGCCGCCGCCACCCTACGGTCTGCCAACTCCGTGGCCTATCGTGGCATGCCCCAGGTCTTGGACTTGCGGGCTGCAGGCCGACGGTTAGGCAGTCGTCGTCTGGGTGAGTTGGCTCAGATGGAGTCCGTGAAGAGCGCGTATACGGTCAAGGGCAAGGGCTGGAGCAAGCTCATGACCAGCATGTGGAGAAACACCGTGCTCACCGCACACGCCAGCCGGCAACTGGCTGAGTGGCTGGAGGACCCCAATGCTAGTGAAGTCTATTCCATGGCACTGCTGCACAACATTGGCGAGGTGCTGATTGTCGACCTCCACCGTCGCATGGAGAACGAACCGCCGACCGATGGCTTCGCGGACGGGAGCTTGGCCCACGACATGGAGGCGCACCACGGAGCCCTCGGAGCCTTGCTCCTCAAGTCTTGGAAATTCCCCCCTTCCTTGGTCAGTATCGCCTACTACCATCACGATCCCAGCCAGTTGCCCCATGGGACTCCACTGGCGCGACACGCCTGGATGATCGCAGGTTGCTACAAAGCCATCGTGGGAGGTGGAGCGACCTATCGCACGGAGCACAGCGATGCCCCTGACCTGCAGTTGGCGGCGATGGCTCTCGGGGCGAAGGTGGAGGACTTCCGGAAGGCCGCCAGTGCCGCGGCCGCGTGGTGGAAATCTCTGGAGGACTAGTTGCGTCGTCTTCTGCGCCTTGTGACTCTCGATCAATGGGAGGCCCTAGAACGAGACTATCCAGTCGATGCTAGTCCCACCGCCTCGCATCGAAACAAGGTCTTGGGGCTCTACCTCTTGGCGGCCTTGGTCCTGTTTTCCAATCAGTTCCTCTGGAAGGACACATGGGGCCTGTGGGTACCCGAGACGATCCGCGAGGGTCCGGATCGGAAGCTGTTCAGAAGGATGTACTGGTCCTGGTTCATCTCGTTTTGTTACGTGGTGCCGCCCCTCGTCTATGCCAAGTACGTGCTTCGGCTTGGTCTAGCTGACTTGGGCCTGTCCACGCGAGGATTTGTGAAGCACCTGTGGCTCTACGGGCTTGGTCTAGCCATCGTGCTCCCCCTGGTGTTCTTGGTGTCGGACCAGCCCCACTTCCTCAAGACGTACCCTTTCTACAAGGACGCGGCACGAGACTGGGTGACTCTCTTGAGCTGGGAGGTTTCGTATGCACTCCAGTTCATGGCTCTCGAGTTTTTCTTTCGTGGGTTCCTGTTGTTTGGAGCGGTTCGTTTGCTCGGGCCATGGGTGATCCCTGCGATGGTGCTGCCGTACATGATGATTCACTGGTCGAAGCCGGAGCTGGAGTGCCTAGGTTCCATCATTGCTGGGGTGGCGTTGGGTGTTGTTGCCCTTCGGACTCGCGCCATCTACGCCGGCATGATCGTGCATATTGGCGTGGCCTGGTCCATGGATCTGCTTGCTCTCTGGCACAAGGGGAAGATTCAGGAACTGTTGGGTTGAAGGAGGCCTGGCCTCACTGGTCACAAGGCTGACCAGTTTGGCTATTGCCCAGCGCCCAACTGGTCATTGCAGTGACCGGCTGTGCCGCAGTGCTCCTTGTCGGAGTTTGTTGCTAAAAGCCTGAAATAAAAGGACTATTTCCTGTTTGTCGCGAGCTGGTACGGTTCGTGCTCTTAGTGGAGACATGGTTCGGATCTTCCGGTTGTGTCTCGCCTCTCTTCTGCTCTTCCTCCTGGGTACGTCCTGCTACGGCAGCCTGCAGGACATCAATCCCGCTGTACGCGGGGAACCAGCGATCTCACTCTCGCCAGAGCTCCATGAGCTGAACACCGAAGAGTTGTTTCAGTATGCAGCGGAACGCTCGGCTGTTCCGCTGGACCTGCTCGTTGCTTTGTCCTGGCACGAGACTTCGTTCTCGACTCTGGATGATGACCATCCAGAGCATCGGCCGGGCTACGGTTGG
This sequence comes from Deltaproteobacteria bacterium, assembly GCA_002724675.1. Taxonomy (GTDB): domain Bacteria; phylum Myxococcota_A; class UBA796; order UBA9615; family UBA9615. The sequence goes on from PBPL01000201.1 coordinate 42,121, forward strand.
ATGGGCTTGACTCCGCAGCGGGTACGTTGGGGCGCTGAGCTCACAGGGCTTAGTGAAGAGCTCATCAAGCAAGACCGTGTGGCCAATGTGGTGGCGGGTGCGGAGCTCTTGGCGCAAATGCGTGATGGGTGGGCTTCGCCAGCGACGGGTTCCACGCTCGACGCCGGCTGGTGGCCTGCCGTGGTCGAGTGGGCCGACTTCGACGTGGAGTGGTTGGCTCATGACTTTGCCCGAGACGTGTTCCAGACCCTTCAGCAGGGTCTCGACGTGCAGACCTCCAACGGGGATCTTGTACGCATTGAGCCCCATCATCTCCCCGGTCTCGAAGAGGTGGCGTTCGTGAGGCCGCCAGATGCTTCCAGCGGCAGCTTCTCGGGCTCCACCGACTATCCAGCAGCAACTCGTTTCCTCGCCGCGCACAGCTCCAACTTCTCGTCCCGTACAGGAGGGCTATCGTCCATTCGCCGAGTAGTGATTCACACCACGGAAGGGAGCTACAACGGAGCGATATCCTGGTTTCGCAACGGTTCATCCGACGTCTCGGCCCACTACGTCTTGCGCAAGTCCGATGGCGAGATCACACAGATGGTTCCTGACGCGAACAAGGCGTGGCACGTCTGCGGGGGTAACAACGACACCATCGGCCTGGAGCACGAGGGCGCCGCTTCCAATCCGGCGACGTGGACCGCCGCGATGCTGGACGCCTCGGCCCGGCTGACAGCGTGGCTCGTGCGGGAATACGACATCCCGATTGATCGGCAACACATCGTTGGCCACGGGGAGATTCAGGGTCCTGGATGTGCCTACCGCTATGACCCGGGGCCCCACTTCCCATGGTCTGATTACATGGCGGCTGTGGAGGGCTATGCCTCTGCTGACTCGGCTGCGAGCACGCCGCCGCACGGCGAGCCGCCTGGTCACCTGCCGGATGGGGCGGGACCAGAGTCAGGAACGGCCGCAGACGAGGGGGGCACTTCGGGCTCATCGGGTGTGTTCGGAGCATCCATCAGCTTCCAGGCCCCTCGCAATGGCGACGTGGTGGGGACCCCGGTGCTCATGCGCGTCATCTCCACGGGGGCTCACCACGTGGATGTGTGGGCTGGACCCTATCGCCTGGCGCACGGCATGACAGCCAACCCGGTGCACGTGGCTTGGCCCGTGGACTCCGCCGGCTTACGTACCTTCAAGGCTCGTGCGCTCAGTGAGGCCGGTGCGGTGCTCGCAGTGGCTTCCATCACAGTCGATGTGCAGCGCCCCGAGGTGATGATCGAGCCTTCGGCGAGCGCTCTCGGCGGCATGGGCTGGCGCCTGACTAGCTCAGTGGCTGGGCATGCCGACTACGTGAAGTACTGGGTCGATGGGTGGTCTCTGATTGATGTGCTGTCGGGGTCCAACCGCGCGAGCGGGCCAGGATATCCGCTCCAGTACAACTTCTCGTACGCAGGCTCTGGTCGTCTACTGCAGGCCAGGGCTTACGACTCTTCAGGAAGGCTTCTTGGCGAAGGCTTCAAGTACATCGACACGTTGCCGCCTGAGGGTGTGACTGGCGTCATCATTGATGCGGAGGCTCAGGAGGCCGGCGGGACGATAATGCGGCTCACGACGCAGGCTCAGCCTTCGGTGGCCTGGGTGGAGTATCTCGTGGATGGCTATCTGATGACGGACATGGTGTCCGGAGAGATCCGGGCAACGCCGCACGAGTTCGGACTCTGGGTTGAGTTCAATCAGTGGGGGGAGCGCACGTTGACAGTGCGTGCCTACAACGCGGCTGGCCAGGTCATCGACACCGCTGAGCGCACCATTCACGTTCCCGCCCCTGAGCTGACGATGGAGTGGACGCGCATCGGTCCGCTTACCTACCGATTCGATGCTGACGCCATCGCCGCCACTAACCAGATTGTCATCGAGACCGACGGTGGCGATGTCCTCGTAGATCGACACACGGGTCACGGCTACTCCGTAGGCCCAGACTTCCTCCTAGAGCACCGCTTCGACGCTCCTGGAGAAGTCCCACTGGCTGTCTTGGCTATCGATGTGGTCGGGAACGTACTCGCGCACTGGGAGGGTGTGGTCGAAGTTCAGTAGACCTCGTTTGATTCTCACCGCTTCCTGGACCTCCCCGCCCCGGGGAAGGCTCATCAATCCCGCTCCCAATGGATTGACTGGGTCTTCTCCGGGGTCAGGTCTTCAACCTTCTTGAGAGCCGGTCTTGGGACTGGCGATGAGCCGATGTCGACGCAGAAGTTTTCTCAGATGATGTCTCGTCAGCCCCACGTCCCGCGACGTCTTGCTGAGGTTTGCTCCGTTGCGGGCAAGCGCAGCACGCAGGTACTCCCGTTCGAAGGCGATGACAGCAGCATCCTTGGCTTCCTTGTAGGGCAGCTGGAGCATGCCTTGAGTCAGGACGGTTCCTTTCCGAGGTTCCGTTCCAGCCAACAATGGAGACAGTCGAAGGTTAAGTTCGTCGAACCGTTGGGCGTTGGGGGGGGCGAGCAGAAGAGCCCGCTCAAGGACGTTGCGGAGCTCCCGAATGTTGCCCATCCACGGGTGTTGTCGGAGGTGGTCAAAGCCTTCTCCCTCGACCACCTTGATCCCGTCTCCGCCGATGCGCTCGAGCAGGACTTGCACGAGAAGGGGCAAGTCATCGAGGCGGTCACGCAAGGCAGGCAGTGTGATGCGCACTACGGCCAAGCGGAAGTAGAGGTCTCGTCGGAGCGCCCCTCGCTTGACAGCCTCTTCAGGCGAACGACCACAAGCGGCCACGAGTCGGACGTCGACAGGCCGAGTGTTCACCTCACCCAGCCGGGTGACCTCGCGGTTCTCCACGACGCGCAGAAGCTTGGGTTGCAGATCCAGCGGCAGCGAGTCCAGCTCATCGAGGAAGAGAGTGCCGCCGTGGGCGCTCTCGAAGACGCCTGCCCGGTCCTGCATGGCGCCGGTAAAGGCTCCTCGCTTGTGCCCGAACATCTGCGACTCCACCAGCTCAGGCGCCACCGCCCCGCAGTCGAGCACCACGAGCGGGCCGCTCGATCGGCCGGAGTGTTCGTGAATGGCGCGCGCAGCCAACTCCTTGCCCGTGCCCGTCTCGCCGTCCAGCAAGACGCTGATCTCGGTATCGGAGACTCGGCTCAAGATGGCGAAGACCTGGCGCATGGCGAGCGACTCGCCCCAGAGGTCGCCGAAGCGATTCTCCTCCGAGGGAGTGATCATCATGGGCGCTTCGTCGGTGCGCAGGTGGATGCGAGTGCGCCCAACCGTGATCACCGAGCCCGCAGGAACGACGCTCTCGATCAGCTGTGTCGTTCCGACGTAGGTGCCATTCGTGCTCTGAAGATCTCTGAGCCGGACCGCCGAACCCACCAGGGTCAGCTCCAAGTGCTCTTTGGACACAGCACCATCTGTCAGCACGATGTCCGCGGTTTCCGACTTACCCATTGTGATGGGCTCGTCACGAAGCGGGTAGACGAGGCCCAAGTCGGGTCCTTCGATGACCGTCGCGCTGATGTTGACCAGTGTCTCGGGCTTGCTTCCGGCAGCATCGGGACCCAGGAGGGCTGTAGGTGATGTACTACGGGACGTCCGTGTCATTAGGCTGGCAGAATAACAGTGTGTTGCAGGTCACACCCGAAACCGGTGAGGGCGACCGAGTGGGTCAAAGCTCCCTCGATGGTCGCTACCGCTTGGTCCGCTTTCTTGGCCGAGGGGGCATGGGTGAAGTCTGGGAGGCTCAAGACACGGCCTTGGGACGGTCGGTTGCCATCAAGGTGCCGCGACAAGGGGGGCCCACTCGGGACGCAGAGCGTTGGCTGGTCGCCGA
>PBPL01000202.1 GCA_002724675.1 Deltaproteobacteria bacterium
CGGATCGTCGTCACCCGGATCGTCGTCACCCGGATCGTCGTCACCCGGATCGTCGTCACCCGGATCGTCGTTGATTGGGCTGGGGGCGTCGTCGACCCCAGCCCAATCAACATCCTCATGACCCGCGGTATCCATGCTGTGTTCCAGGGTTGGAAAGCCCGGGTCGCAAGCCACGATCAAGCCAAGTGCAGCCAGAGTGATCCACCACGGGCTCTCGTGCATTCTCATGCTCCGTCCCTGCCATCGTCTTCGGCTGTATGACTACGAACAGACACCGGCCGACGCCGCCGACAGGCCGCCAGCAGCGGGATCAGGAGGATGAGCGGGGTTCCCGTCTCGAAGCCCGAGGCACCGCTCGTGCACCCGCAGGACTGGAAAAATCGGGGCCCCCTGGTCGCCGAATCGGCGGGAGCAAAGGCGTCACTAACGTCGGGAGCCTCGGACTGACTCGACTCACTGTCGTCGCTGCCGCTGCCACTGCCGCTGTCTTCGTCCTGGTAGTCGGGCACACCGTCACCATCCGTATCACCGTCCCCCTCCTGGGCGTCACCGATACCGTCACCGTCGCTGTCCTCGTCCAGATAGTCCGGCACACCATCACCATCGGTATCGCCATCGCCCTCCTGGGCATCACCGATGCCATCACCGTCGCTGTCCTCGTCCTGATAGTCGGGCACGCCATCACCGTCGCTGTCCACGGGGTCCTCTCCCTGTGGCCCAGCCTCGTCGGCGTCATCAATGCCGTCACCGTCACTGTCCTCGTCTTGGTAGTCGGGCACACCATCGTCGTCGGTGTCGACTGGCTGCTCGCCCTGTGAGCCGGCCTCGTCGGCGTCATCAATGCCGTCGCCGTCACTGTCCTCGTCCTGATAGTCCGGATCTCCGTCTCCATCCGTGTCCACAGGCTCCTCTGGATCTCCCACCTCGTCCTCGTCCAGCAGACCATCGCCGTCCGAGTCCAAGTCATGGGCATCCAGTAGGCCGTCGTTGTCGGTGTCGTGGGCTCCTTCCACCGCGTCGTCGATGCCATCGCCATCGCTGTCTACGTCGAACCAGTTGGGTATCCCATCACCGTCGATGTCGCCGTCCCCCTCCAGGTAGTTGGGGAGACCGTCGCCGTCGTTGTCCAGGTACTGGCCGCCTTCGTGTTCGACGGGGTCCTCGTCACTACCGGTGGCCTCGACACATACGCCGGTCGCCACCTCGCAAGTGCCGACGTCACAGCCGGAGTCGACGCAATCGGCCTGGCATGCGCCACTGGGCCCGCAGACCAAGTTGCCGGAGCAGTCCACGGTCCAGTCACACGACGCACCCAGGCCGGAATCCCCTGGCGGCCCCACATACAGAAGACGGATGTCGTCGAAGATCACCGTCCCGGGCGCCTCCAACGAGGTCACATTGCTCAAGCCGAGGTAGCCGCGCTGTCCAGGCACCAGCTTGAAGTTGTACCCGGGGAACAAGGGCACCCAGTAGTCGTCTCCGCTGTCGCGAGCGACGCCGTCTAGCCAAGACAGATCACCATCGGGACCATTGCTCAAGCCAGCCGACTGCGCCACATGGGCAAGCATGTGCATACCGTGGCTTGCGAAGTCGTAGATCGCGTGGCTAGTGAAGGACGGGTCTCCGCCACCAGGAACCTTGATCATGGCCTCCCAGATGCTCGCAGAAGAGACCGAGGGCAGAGACCAGACACCGACCGTATACGGCACTCCTTCACCGTACGAAGGAACGCTGAAGTAGCTGTCACCAGTCGTCGGGCTGGTCGCGGAGCTCGTGGAACCCGAGACAAGCGAGAAGCCTGACTCCGACTCACTCAGCCGGATGTCCGCGCCAACCAGAGGGTCTCCACTCCCCGAGTCCGCGCTTCCAGGACCGGTACCGGCGGAGCCGCTGCCAGTGGTCACTACAGTGCCCGTGCAGGCCGTGGAGTGCACCGCCTCCAGCAGTGGGAAGGGGTCGATGCCCGCGCTATAGCTGGCCGGATAGATCGAGAAGTGAATATGCGCCTGCGTGCCTCGCGCGCTGCCCGTGTCTCCAACAGTGCCGATATAGGTGCCGGCCGTAATGGGCGAGCCAACCGTAATTCCACTGGCAATCGTCTCGAGATGAGCCATGTAGTAGTGCCACCCACAGGAGTCCCGGATGGTGACCCGGTTGCCACCCACCTCAGTCCAGCCCGCTCGGGTGATGGTTCCAGTCACCGGAGCGACGGCTGTAGTTCCCTCGTCGGCGAAGAGATCATTTCCGTAGTGATAGGAAGAGTTGAAGTCGCTGTTGTCTGGCGATGTCGTGGGGTGGGGGCCGCAGCTGAAGACGAGCGTCGTCGCGTCGCTGCTGTCATAACCGCCGTTGTGCGGACCGACGATCGGGTAGTGATCCAAGCTGGCAGCACAGGTGGTCGGAAGACCGATACTCTCCAGGTCCTCCGGAGCAGGCATGTGCTCGTGCGCCAAATGCGAGTCGCCCTGATCACATCCCACCGTCACTAGCATCAAGGCGAGAAGCAGCCCCGATGGAAAAAAGAAGTGGCAACCGTTGCATAGAGGTCGTTCAAGCATTCGGGCTTGTCCTTTCTGTGACATTTACTTGACCTTTACTTTGCAACTTTTGGGCCAGACCCTGACCGCCAGACGAGGCTCCATTGACCAGCAGCATGTGGTCAGTCAGGTGACCACTTTGCAGGTGCAGGTGGTCACTGCTCTGACCGCCACTCCTAGGATTCGAGCACTACCGTTGATCGGCCGAGCCCCTCAATCTGGCTCTGAACAACGCATAATCGGTCAACTCCAGGGCTGCGGTGGAGCCCTGCTCAGGAGCGACGGGGGTGTTCTGGTCACGGTCGATCGTCCCGTGAGAGGTGTACAGCGCCCATCGACTGGCAGGGCGCGACGCTTATCGAGTGAGTGGGAAGCTCAAAGCCCTGGTCGGTGGTAGAGCGGGGCTGCTAGGCTGCATCAAGGAGGTTCTCGTCTTGGCAACTCGTTTCCAACTGTTCTCCTCTCTCTGTCTCATGCTCGCTTTGGTCCTTGCGTGGAGCTGCGGTGATGTGAGGGACATCGGCGGCAACTGGACAATCGAAGGGCAATTCCCCGGGGAATGCGAGGACGGCGCCGACAACGACGGCGACGGCCTGTACGACTGCAACGACGACAACTGTGCGGGCGCCGATGTCTGTCAGGATGAAGACGAGGATGGCGACGACGACGACGACGACGATGACGACGACGACGACGATGACGACGATGACGCCGTTGACGACGGCCCGGGTGTTTTCGACACGACGGCCACGGTCACCGGTGACTGGACCTGTCGAGAAGAACCGCAGCCTTCTCCCGCGCCGGGGGCCACGGGCGAGCTGGAGGGAACCGTCGCGGACTACGTGGACGAGGAGCCGGTCGCGGCCGCTCGTGTCCAGATCTGGCCAGGCAACGACCCCAGCGCTTCGGCGGCTGTCCCGTGGGAGCTGGGCTCACCCTTTGCCGATGCGGATGGCACCTTTGCGGTGCCCTCGGGCATCATCTACGCCTGTAGCCCCTTTGCGGCTCGCGTCTGGACTGACTTCGACCCGCCAGAGACCTATGCGACCTATCAGTTCGGCATTGTCGTCGCTGGTGACACGCCATTCTCCGACACCCTGCCTTCGGTCTCCTATTCGACGATCCAGTTGCTTCCGCTGACGGCTGGGGTCGAACTTCAGCCGGGCATGGCGATCGCGGCGGGCCGGATGACCGACTGTGTGGGCGACGCCATCGCCAACGGCGAGGCTTCGGTGGGCGTGATCGACTGGGCAACGGGATCGGTGACTCCCCCCGCGGATGGCTACACCATGCGGTACTTCGTGGACCAGGAGCCGAGCGGTGACCAGAATCAAATCAGCGACGACGGCCTCTTCGCAGCCATCAACGTCTCGTCGGCTCAGACACTGTCTCTGTTGACCTGGGGCATCCCCCAGGACGAGATCCACTGCGAGACCACCACCGGTGGTGATGCCATCTGGAGCACGGACAACACTGCGCTGTGCCTGTTGGCCTACTCGACCATCACCGTCCAGGCCGACGCGGTCAACATCGGCGACGTGCTGCTGCGGCCCTACCCAGACTCCTGCGCAGGGGAGGGGTTCACCGAGGTGTGCTCGGGTCCCGGCCCGGCGGATTGCCCCGAGTGCTACGACGGCATCGACAACGACAACGACGGCGGCGCCGACTGCGACGATCCCGAGGCGATCAACTGGAACGGTTCGCTCATGGGCAGCTGTGCTGCTGTTCGCTCCTACGACGGCGACCCCAGCACCGACTGCCCCTAGTCCCCAGCGGGGTTCCTGGCTCCAGAGTTGGTGCTGGTTCAGAAGCGGCGGGGGGAACCCTTGGGGGATCACAGCGCCCTTGTGGACAGTGGTCTCTGCCATCATGCTCAAGCATGACCTCTATGAACGGCGGAGCAGTGATGCTCTGGACACTGTTGCTTGCTTGCCTGCTAGTCATGGCGTCGGTGGGGTGCGGCGTGCGGACCCAAGGCGAGGGGGAAGAGACAAGCCCACCTTCCGACGACGACGACTCGGCCGATGACGACGACTCGGCCGATGACGACGACTCGGCCGATGACGACGACTCGGCTGATGACGACGACTCGGCCGATGACGACGACTCGGCTGATGACGATGACACTGGGGATGACGACGACTCGGCCGACGACGACGACGGCGACGGCGACGACGACGACTCCAGTGATGACGGCACAGCAGACGTTGCTACCTGTACGGGTGACTACAGGATCGATGACATCGACACGACCGCGGACATGGCGGCGGTTGCGGGCTGTGAGGTCATCACCGGCGACTTGAGCATTGAGAGCACGTGGCTCACGGACTTGGATGGCCTGTCGAGCCTCGTGTCGGTGGGCGGTGAGTTGCTCGTCGAGGACAACTCGGTCCTGGCCCAGGTAGCGGGCCTGTCGCTCCTGACTACCGTAGGAGACTCGTTGCGCCTGGAGGACAACAATGCCCTGACCGATGTCGACGGTCTGTCGGCCCTGCACTCGGTGGGGGGAGATCTGTTCCTCTGGGACAATGACATCGTCACTCAGGTGAGTGGCCTGTCGAGCTTGAGCTCTGTGGGCGGCTACCTGGAGATCTACGGGAACAACTCCCTGACCAATCTGCAGGGCTTGTCGAGCCTGGCTTCGGTGGGCGGGGACCTCAACGTGTACGACAACTACAGCCTGTCGAACCTGGACGGCATGGCCAGCCTGACTTGGGTCGGTGGCGCGTTGTACGTGTACGACAACGATGCGCTGATCTCGGTGGATGGCATGGCGAATCTCACCTCGGTGGGAGGGAGCCTATGGGTCAACGACAACGAAGCGCTGACCCAGGTGGATGGCCTGACGAGTCTCGGCTCCGTAGGCGGTGACCTAGAGATTGATCAGAATCCTGTGCTCGTGGACCTAGCCGGCCTTTCGAGCTTGAGCTCGGTGGCCGGGCACGTGCTGATCCGGAACAACAATCTGCTGCCCAACCTGGACGATCTGTCCAGCCTCAGCTCGGTGGGGGAGTTTGTTTCCATTGCCTCCAACGATGCCCTGGCGCAGGTGGATGGCCTCTCGAGCCTCACGTCGGTCGCGGGCTACCTGGACATCGGGTTGAACCAGGTCTTGTCCAGCGTCGATGGCTTGTCGAGCCTGACCTCGGTGGGAGCTGGACTGCACATCCACAGCAACGCGGCTCTGACCGACGTGGATGGTCTCTCGAGCTTGACGTCGACGGGGGGCGTCGAGATCGCCTCCAATGGCGCGTTGGTCAACCTAGCGGGGCTCGCCAACCTCACCTTTGTGGGAGGCGACGTGTCGATTTTCGGCAACCTGTCGCTCTGTCAGAGCTTGGTCGATGCTTTCATCGCCGCATGCTCGGCTTGTGGCGCGGTGGGAGACAGTACCGGGAACGACGACGGCTGCTGATGGGCTGCAAGCGTCCGCTCTCTCGTTCTTGCCACCGGGGAGTGAGCGTGCGTGGAGCCCTGTCCTTAGCCAAGAGCCCATGCCGTAGCCGAGACTGCCTAGGGTAGGCTCGTCATGTGGAGGTCTCCGTGAGGTCTGGAGCGCTGTGGATCCCGTTGCTTGTCTGTCTGCTGCTGGGCGGTGTGGTTGGCTGTGGGCTCGCTCCAGAGAGCCCTCCAGGCCCGGATGCGGGTGACGACGACACTGGGGATGACGACGACACCGTTGTTGGTGACGACGACTCGGGCGATGACGACATCGTTGGTGATGACGACGACTCGGGTGACGACGACGACTCGGGTGACGACGACGACTCGGGTGACGACGACGACTCGGGTGACGACACCGTTGGTGATGACGACGACACC
>PBPL01000203.1 GCA_002724675.1 Deltaproteobacteria bacterium
CCGAGGAGTCGCGGGTCGTAAGGAGGCTCCTCGAGGATCCAGTCATCGGGATAGTCCTGCACGAAGATGGGCAACTCAGTCACAGCTGCGACCACTGAGCCAGGCAGTGAACGCATCGATCGATCGGCCCACGCGAGGATCTGCTCGGGTGTGAATCGTGCTGGCTTCTTCAACTCGACCCGGTCGAGTCGGAATACGTGTCGAAAGGCACTCTGCATCCCTCGCAGATCCCCGAGGGCTTCGAAGGCAATGGCCAGGTCGTGCCAGCCATCTGCGAATGCGGGCTCGAGTGAGCAGGCTTTCTGCAAGTGGCTTACTGCAGACTCCGCTTGGTCGAGCTCCAGGAGGGTCCAACCCAGCGCATGCTGGAGGTCGCCGCACTGAGGGTAGGCCTGGACCGCTTCCTGTACGGTGTTCAGTGCGGACGTTAGATCGTCTTGCAGCGTTAGCAATCGCCACCTTGCCAGTGCACTGTTTTCGTCGACGCGTTCCTCTTCGATCCGCTCCAGTAGGCGTTGTCCTCGAACCGCATCGCCATGGTCTACCGAGGCGTGCAGGCGCTCCAGCAGTCGCTGTCGATTACCCTGGACCTTTGGAGGACTCTTCACTTCACTGTCGTCCGGAGGTAGTTAAGATCCGCGATAGGTGGGCAATCCCTCGAACATGGGGCCTTCCGACATCACAGGTAGTCCAACCATAGCGCAGCCGATGCCCTCAGTGGCCTCACCCGCTGCCTCAGCGTCTGTGTCAGCAGACATGAAACGGAACGTATGACCACGTCTTCCAAGAGTTCAGGGCGTCCAGATGAAGTTGCCGTCTCGGGGCGAGTCCTTTTCCTGACCGAGGATGTCGAACTCATTCGACGACAACTGGCGGGTGAAGACCTGTCTCTCGACACTCGCGACCTGCCCTTGATGAGCGCGATCTCGACGGATGAGATTACGCCGGGTTGGACCTGCTTCCACTACGACGAAGCTCTGGGTCACTACTCCTTGGTTGGTCTGCGGGGCGAAGCGATTGGCCCCGGCGATCTTCGAGGTGGTGGATTCTCTGTGATCGTCTCCGGCGACAGCAAGGGCTGTGGCTCTTCTCGCGAGACAGCGCCCTATTCGGAGCTGTACGCGGGTGTTCAGGTCGTCATCGCCCGCTCCATCGAGAAGATCTATGGCCAGAATTGCCAGAACATCGGCCTGCTGACATCCACCGACTTCGGCCTCCTAGACCGGATCCGCGCTGGCGAGTCCATCCCCATCTCGGAGTTTACGGAGGGCTTGGACCCCATCAGTCGTGACATCGTGCTGAGCGGCGGCCTGTTCGAGTACAACAAGGCCCGGCTGTCCGGCGCCATCTCTCCCCCTCGCATCACCACCCCGAAGCGCCCCATGACGATCGCCGAGAAGATCTTGGCGAGTCGTGTGGTTGTGGATGCGTCCACGGACGAGCTGGGGGTGGACGCGGTCCAGCCAGGGGATGCGTTCTTCGTGCGGACGGATGTTCGTTTCTCGCACGACTACACGACGGCGATGTGCTCTGCGCTCTTGAAGGGTGCCGTCGGCCCCGGCGCTCGGGTAAGCGAACCGGAGTCGGTCTATGCCTTCCGGGACCACCTCACCTTCCTCGATGCGGTCATGCCGGAGAAGCACCGCAAGCTCGGGTTGCTCGGCAAAGCGGATGGTCTGGCCCAGACTCAGAGAGAGTTCGCCGCAGAGCAGGGCATTCGTATCTACGATGAGTTGACGAATGCCGATGGGACCAAGGGGTCCGAGGCCATCTGTCACAACGCGGTTCTTGAGGACCTCGCGTTGCCGGGCCAGGTTGTCTCTGGGACGGACTCCCACACCTGCACGGCGGGAGCCCTCGGCTGCTTCGCGTTCGGGGTGGGGGCCACGGACATGGCCAACGCCTGGTACACCCGAGACGTACGCGTGCGGGTGCCGAAGACGGTTCGCTTCAATCTGTTGGGACGTCCTTCGGAAGACATCACGGCAAAGGACATCATCCTGTACGTGATGGCGCAGCCCTACATCAAGGGCAGCAAGGCCATTGGTCAGGTGCTTGAGTTTGGTGGAGAGGGGCTGGCGCACCTCAACTTCGACGAGCGGGCCACCCTCACCAACATGGCGGTCGAGGCGGGAGGCTTCACCGGAATTGTCGAGCCTGACGAGGTGGTCGTGGACTACTTGTTGGGGATCCGGGAAGGGCTGGACGCAGAGACGATCCGGGCAGGCTTCCACACGAGCGATCCCGACGCCGAGTATGCGGCTGTGTTCGACATTCGGCTGGACGAGATTGTGCCGATGGTGGCGACTCCGGGCGACCCCCGCAACGGAGTGCCGCTGGTCGACTTGGCCGGCCCCGTCTCGGTGGACATCGCTTATGGAGGCTCTTGCACTGGGGGCAAGATGACCGACATGGACCTCTATGCTTCCGTGCTCGGACCCGCGGTCGAGCGAGGTCTCCGTGTGCCGGATGATGTCTCTGCCTACATCCAGTTCGGCAGCCAGAAGATTAAGGCCTATGCTGAGTCCCGTGGTTATGTGGAGATCTTCCAGGCGGCGGGCGTGGAGCTCATCGACCCGTCGTGCGGGGCCTGCATTAATGCTGGTCCCGGTTCGTCTGACAGCAAGGAGCGGGTCACTGTGTCTGCGATCAACCGCAACTTCCCGGGCAGGTCGGGCCCCGGGCAGGTGTACCTGGCCAGCCCCCTGGTCGTGGCCGCTTCGGCTCTCGCGGGTCACATCATTCGACCGGAAGAGCTCTGAGAGGAGGCCCAGTACTCCATGAAGGACACCCGTCGCCTCCTCATCGTGGCGTTGAGCCTGCCCGCTCTAGGTGGTTGCTTCATCTTCGCTGGGTCAGGCGCGGGGGATGGGGATGCGGACGGCCTCGAGCTCTGCGGGGACGGCATCGACAACGACGGCGATGGCACGATCGACGAAGGAGTCGATGAGGACGGCGACGGTTTTCTCAGCTGTGGGGCCGGCACATTCGACTGCGACGACAGCGATCCTTCCATTTATCCGGGAGCGGGCGAACTCTGTGACGAGGTAGACAACGATTGCGATGGCGCATTTGACGAGGGCTACGACGAGGACGGGGATGGCTTCAGCAGTTGCGGCTCTTCGGCTGACTGTGATGACGACGATGCGCTCGTGTTCCCTGGGGGTGTTGAGGTCTGTGATGGGGTGGACAACGACTGCAACGGGTTGATTGATGACGGAGAGCACACCGATGGGGATGGGGATGGCTTCTGTGATGGCGCGGACTGTGACGACACCGATCCTCTGGTGAACCCCCACGCAGAGGAAGTCTGCGACGGCATCGACAATGACTGTGATGGGGAGATGGACCCTGGCTTTGACCAGGACGATGACGGCTACAGTACCTGTGGACTTCTCCTGGACTGCGACGACAGTGATCCTTCCGTCAACCCCGGGGAGCCCGAGGTGTGCGACGGGGAAGACCAGAACTGCGATGGTTGGATCGACGAGGGCTTCGACGAGGACGAAGACGGCTGGGTGACCTGCACGGACCCAGGGGACTGTGACGACACAGACGATGACATCAATCCCGATGCGCTCGAGGTCTGTGATGGCGTGGACAACAACTGTGATGGGGAGAGTGACGAGGGTACTGGAACGGATGACGACGGAGATGGCCACACCGGCTGCGGCGGGGACTGTGACGACAGCGACCCGACGGCTTATCCCGGAGCGCCCGAGGTGCCCGATGGGGTCGACAACGACTGCGATGGTGAGGTCGATGGCGTGCTGGAGGGTGATGTCAGCGCGTCTCTACTCTCTCCCCAAGCCACTGGCGATACGACGCTCGCCAACCTTGGACAGACCTTAGGTCGATCCTCCGGTCACTACACGGCCGGGCTCTTGTCGGACCTGGTCGTGGGCTCGCCCTTGTGGAGGGCCGACCCCGCAGACGATCAGCCCACAGGTCGAGCGTATCTGTATCCGGGGGTGAGCTTCCTGGGGAGCAACCCCCCGTCGGCCATCAGCCCCTTGCTGACCATCTCGGGCTCTGGGCCCGGCCAGTACCTAGGGCGAAGCGTGGATCTGGCGGATATCAACGGCGACACCTATGCCGACATCATCATCGGCGCATCTCAGGAGGGCGTGCAGAGTCCCGACACGCCGTACGGGAGGGTCTATGTGTTCCTAGGAACTGCGGTGTTCAGCTCCGGGGGAGAGATGCCGCTGGCGGCCGCCGACATTGTGTTTGAGGGAGACTTTCCGACCGAGCAGTGCGGTACCGCCGTGGCGGGGCTGGGCGATGTCAACGGAGATGGGATCGGTGATCTCGGCTTCACCTGCCCCTGGTACAACTCGGGCGACGGGGTCCTGCGTGGCCGCACCGTAGTCTTCTTCGGCCGGACACAGTGGGCCGATTCGTACGTCCCGTCTCAGGCGGACGCTACGATCGTGGGCGGTGCTGAGGACGAGTACTCCGGCCAGGTGTTGCTCGGCGACTTCGACATCAACGGAGACTCGATCTCCGACCTCGCCATAGGCTCGCCCCAGTGGTCCAGCGATTCGGGTCGGGTGGCTGTTCAGTTGGGCAGCAGCAGTGGATGGTCCCTCGACATGTCCATGGATGCTCTCGATGTTGTGTGGTCTGACTGGGATCTGGCCAGCTCCACGGCCGAAGTCGGTGTGTCCCTCTCGGCTGGCGACATGAACGGGGACGGCTTTGATGATCTCCTGATCGGGGCGTCCGATGGTGGGGTGGGTCGACTCATCGCGGTGGAGGGGTCGACGTCAGCGACGCTGCCTCTCTCGGGGCCCATTTGGAATGTGGACGCCTTCTCGATTACGGGCGTTAGCGGCAGCAACGATCAGGCCGGCGCGGCCGCGGCGATCTGGGACTACGACCAGGACGGACTGCAAGACCTTCTCGTGGCGAGCCCGGGCCACGATGGTGACGAGGGGGGAGACCAGGGGCGGGTCAGCGTCTTCAATGGGCCCTTGAGCGCTCTGTCGGACGTCGTGGGCATGGACGAAGCCTCGGCCCATCTGGTGGGCGAAGCAGGGGGCGACGGCTTCGGCACTGCCATGACCGTGGTGCCGGACTTCAACAGTGATGGTACGCCGGACCTGTTCGTCTCTGCTCCATTCAATGACGGCGGCGGCGGGAACGCTGGCCGTGTTTATTTCATGCCAGGGCTCTGAGGCCCCACCGGAGATTGCTGATGTTCGACCTGTTTCTTGGCTACGCCCGGCGTGTGGCTTCGTCGCTTGCCACACTCGCCCTCCTGCTCGCGCTCGGCGGCTGCGACCTGGGTCTGTTTGACGACGATGGGGCGGGCTTCTTGGTGGGAACGGACGCCGGGAAGGTCTTCCACCTGATCGGAGGGGACTCCCAGGCCAGCTTTGGTTGGGAGGCCGACATCGCAGCCTCGTCGAAGGTGGTCATGGACGGCTCTGGGGACGACATCCTCGTGGGTAGTGGCCAAGAAGTTGTAGCGCTGTCGGCCATGACTGGAGAGTCCCTATGGGGCCAGCCAGTCTCCCTGGGAGATGATGTCGTGGCCGTGGCGGGACCCTTGTCGGGGGTGGCGATTGTCATGACTCTCGAACCGTTCTTGGTCGGGATTGATATGGCCGACGGATCCGAACTGTGGCGGCTCGACCTCTTGCTCAGCGGTAACGCTAGTGATGATGCTGTCGCTGTGGGGTCCTCTGGGGTCTTTCTAGGGGGGACTGAGATCCTCAAGCTGGACCCACAGACAGGCGCCGAGCAGGCTTACTACAACACCGGCACGGGCAGCTCGTATGTGGTGGACATCCAGGTCGCAGGTGGGACGGTGTACGCGGGCCTTGAGGATGGCGTGGTGGCCCTCTCGGCTTCTACCCTGTCGGAGGAGTGGCGACATCCCACTGCCGATGAGGTGGACAACGTCAGTGTGGGTGGAAGCAGTGTCTTCTACAGCGTGATCGGTGGTGGTGTGGGAGCCTTGACCCAATTGGGAGGCAACCTGGTGGGTGAGGCCGAGGATGGTTCGGTGTTCGAAGCCCTCTCGGTGGGTGGCAATCTTCTGCTGGCGGCGCGCAGTGACGGCACCCTCCTGGCTTATGACGAAGCGGACATGGCCGAGGTGTGGACGATTGATGGGGCCGCAGGAGCAGCCGTGCGCGATCTAGTCACCTCGGGCGACACGATCTTTTATGCGGCCGGATCGTATGTGGACGGGATCAACCTGTCGGATGGGTCGTCTCTGTGGAGTTACGACCCCTCGGGCAACCCTTCTGACCTGTTCTTGTTCTGAGCAGCAGCCCGAAGCCCTCAGTCGTCGCTGTCCAACTCGTCGGTCCAGCCATCGAGGCTGGCGTCTACCAGGAATCGATTGGCCAATAGATCGCGACCCAGGCGAATGCCTCGGTCCGTTCGGCTGACTGACAGCTCCAACTGGCTGTCCAGCTCTAGACCGCCGAGCCGAATGACGCACTGAATGTTTGGCTCCATTGGAGCGGAGGACTCGGTCTCGATCGAGGGTCCGTCGTCTGCCAGGCGAAATCGAAGTCGGGTGCCCTCAGGCGACTCCCTCACCCACTCCCAGTGAGCGACCAACAACTGGCTGGATGCTGTAGTGGGATCTGCCAGACAGCTGAGGTCGAAGAGGGGTGGCTCGACGATGTTCGCTGTCACTCGCCAGGGGAGGCGGCTTGTCTGTTCGTTCGTCTCGTCGTGATCCGCGTAGACGGGGAGTGCCAATGGTGCTGGGGCGATGGTCTGCTTATCGGACGTGGGTACCAGTACATCGTCGATGCTGTCGTCGGGGCCGATGGCAGCCCAGGGATCGGGGCGTTGCTCCTCGTCTTCCACGGACTGGGGATCGATCGTGAACTCGTCGTCTCCTAGGTCGTCTACAGGCCCCCAGGCCTGAAGTGCTTCCTTGTCTTCTCCCGCCTCTGGGGGGTCTTCGAGGTCGCTGTCGGCCAGGTCGGTCACTGACCCCCAGGGATCACGTTGAGGTCCAGGAGCCAGGTCGTTGTCCGAGTCCTGCTCGCCCTGGGAGGGCTCCAACTCTGTGTCCTCGTCGTCGTCAGCGCCTCCCGAGGGCTTCTTGTGGGGGAGTGCATGTCTCATGGCGCAGCCCTCAGCCCCTGGTGTCGCCAAAAGCGCTATCGAGCCGCTCTAGGAGTCGTCGAGTGAAGACTCCGGCCATCTTTCGACGGTACCTGGGATCGAGCGGCACGTTGCGGTAGGCCTTCGACGCCTTGTGGACCGCGTCACCGATCTCTGCAGCCACAGCAGGAGATGCCCTCTGCCCTACAAACGACTGGACTTCACTGTCTAGGGACTCCGGGCGGCTCGTCATGGCGGTTGTGGCGACGTGGAGGTGTTCGATGTTGTTCGCGGTGTCGGTCTTCACTGCTACGGCGACGCCCAGGCTCGGGAAGTCGATGGAGTCGCGAATGCGGAGCTTGGAGTAGCCGGCAGCCAGTTGCTGAGCAGAGTCGGGGATGGTGACGCCGACTACGATCTCTCCCGGTCGGCGGTCGCGGAACCGGACGATGCCCTCGTCCTCGAAAAAATCCGAGACGAGGACCGACCGTGCGCCGTCGGGCCCCAGCAAGTCGAGGGAGGCCCCAAGCACCAAGAAGGCAGCGGCCAACTCTCCGGAGTAGGTGGCATAGCAGTGGTCGTTGGAGGACGGCACCACCAGGCACTGGTCGCCCTCTGCCTTCAGGCAGAAGTGCTTGCTCCGACGCCACATGGGCGCCTGGTTGAAGAAGTAGCAGCGGGTGTCGAGCATCAGGTTGCCCCCCACGGTCCCGTGCTCGCGAAGGGGAGGGGAGCTGATGCTGGCGGCGGTCTCCTGCAGAATGGGAAGTGTTGAGGCGAGGACTTCGCTCCTCTCCATCTCGACCAGGCGGGTCAGCGCCCCGATGCGGGTGGGGCTGAGCTCTCGCAGCGACGCAATGCCGGCTAGGGAGACGACGTGCTTCTTGTTGTTGAGGCGGTTCTTGTAGTTGGGCAGCAAGTCCGTGCCGCCAGCGACCAGGTCTGCGTCGTCTCCGTACTGCTTTAGGAGAGCGACAGCATCCTCGGCCGATGCCGGGCGATGGTACTGGAAGGCAGGTAGTTCCATGGGCTAGGCGGACTCCGCGGCCTCTTGTTTGCGATCAGCGCGGGCCTTTCGTTCGATGGCTGCCAGCACGACATCTGGCGTCATAGGCAGTCGCTTCACCCGAACGCCCACGGCGTCGTAGACCGCATTGGCCACCGCGGGGAGGATCGGGGCGAGGCCCCCTTCGCCACACTCCTTGGCGCCAAAAGGTCCTTCGGGATCGATGCTCTCCACGAGGGTCACATCCATATGGGGTGTTTGGGTGGGAGTTGGGACCCTGTAGTCCAATAGATTTCCGTTGACCAGAGCCGGGCCCAGGTAGTCCATTTCTTCGCACAGCACCTGGCCGAGCCCCATGTGGATCGAGCCCTCGATCTGCCCCTCCACCGCGATGGGGTTGAGAACTCGCCCGCAGTCGTGCGCTGCCCAGATCGAGCATGGGGTGATGAAGCCCGTCTCTGCATCGACTTCCAGCTCGCAGATGTAGGACGTGAACGAGTACGTTGGTGACAGCCCGGCCCCGGCGCCTTTGTAGCCCAAGCCCATGGGGGGCGCCGTATACGAGCCGGACGCAATGAGGGCTCCTCGGTCAGCAAGAGCCTCTTCGAGAGCGTCCATGTAGCGCACAGAGGCGTCGGGCCAGTGGCGGTTGTAGACCCAGCTGTCTCGCAGCTCGAAGGACTCCTTCGCGTAGCCGCTGATGGATACGGCGGCCTCGATCAGCATGTCCCGGATTTGCTCGGCAGCTCGCTTGGCCGCCAGACCATTCATGAAGGTGACGCGGCTGCTGTAGGAGCCGAGGTCGATGGGCGACATGTCCGTATCTACGGCGTAGACGCGCATGCGTTCCATGGGCAGTCCGAGCACTTCGGCGACGACCTGAGCTGCCATGGTGTCGCTGCCCTGCCCGATGTCCGATGCGCCCGTATGAATGGTGACACCACCGTCCATGTCGATCTTCAGATGCACCGTGGATTGGGGCAGGCGGCTCTTGTGGATCTGCAGGGCAGAGCCTGAGATGTAGAAACCGCAACCGATGCCGATGCCCCGCCCGGGGGGAAGCTTGCCGTGCTTATCGGACCAGTTGGACTTGCGCGCGACGGTCTCGATGCACTCGCGGATGCCGTTGGAGGTGATGCGAAATCCATTAACGAGGGTTGTGAACTCGGGCAGTGTGTTCTTGAGTCGTACCTCGACGGGGTCCCAGCCAGCCTCGGCACAGATCATGTCGAGGGCTACTTCACTACACAAGCGTGAGTTCACCGACCCGTGGCCCCGCATGGCTCCGGATACCGGTCGATTGGAATACACGCGAGTGCCCCGGTACTTGAACGACGGGATCCGGTAGGGACCGTGGGAGAGGACGCCGTTGTAGTAGGCGGTGACCACGCCAAATGAGCCGAAGGCGCCGCCATCGATGAGGGCGTCCACGTCCAGGGCCGTGATCTTTCCTTCGTCGCTGACGGCCATGCCCACGTGGGTTGAGGTGGGGTGTCGGCCATGGTTGCTGAAGAACACCTCTTCTCTGTCGAACAGGATCTTCACGGGTCGACCGGTCTTCATGGCGAGCCACGAGACGACCATTTCGTGTGGGAAGGGGTCGGACTTGCCACCGAATCCGCCGCCCACGACCGGCTTGATGACACGGATGCGGTGCATGGGTAGTTCGAGGACCTTGGACAGGGCCAAGTGGGTGTAGTGGGGCACCTGCTGGGATGTCCAGATCACCAGTCGTTCGTCCGGAGTCCAGTGGGCAATGGCTGCGATGGGCTCGGTGAAGGCGTGTGTGACCCCCTGGAATTCGAAGCTCGCGTGGGCCGTGTAGGCGGCGTTTTCGAAGGCGCCCGATGGGTCGCCAAACTCCTGCTCCACCCGCTTGTGGATGTTGTTGTCGTATCGGCAGTGCTCGTGGATCTTCTCTTCGTCGTCCCGAATGTCTCGCACGGAGTCCTTCTTGTTGAGGAAGGGCTTGAGTTGTGTGACCTCGATGTCCACCAGATCGAACGCCTCCAGAGCGAGCGCTTCGCTCTCGGCTGCGACGGCGAAGACGCCCTCTCCCTGATGTCGCACCTTGTCTACGGCCAGTGCCGTCTCGTCTTGGGAGATGGGGAGCACGCCGAACTTGATCGGGGCATCCGTGCCGATCATGACCGCGTGCACTCCAGGGAGGGCCTCGGCCTTGCTTGTGTCGATCTTGTCGATCCGAGCGTGGGCCCAGGGGGCCCGGAAGATCTTGCAGATGAGCATCCCGGGAAGCTGGATGTCGTCCGTGTAGATCGCCTGGCCTGTGACCTTGTCACGTGCGTCGATCAGCGGTGTCCGCTTTCCGATTAGATTGAACTTGCTGTCGTCCTGGCGCCGGTCCCCATCCGGGTCGGGCAGGTCGTTGGCAACCTCGCGAAAGGCTCTCTTGTTTTGGTACGTGCCCATGAGCGCGCCAGTATAGTACGGAGCCGTCCTCAATCCGAGGATGTGGTGATAGTCGCAGTCTCGGCTTCTTTGGCCGCGCCGCGGTTTCCTCGCGACTTAGGGCCGACAGAGGCCTTCGTCGCACACGGTAGTCACTTCAAACTCCCCGTTGGTTACCGGTGGGCAGTCCTGGGTCTCACCCCATACGCCATCCAGGCAGTAGCGAACCTCATAGAGTGACATGCACTCACCCGCGCCCTCTTCGCAGGTGGCGTCCTCCGGTGACTCGTCGCAGGAGGAGCAAAGAAACATGCACAGAATGATCAGGGTTCGTGCCACTACTCGGTATCCGTGGGCTCGATGACACCGGGCGCAGCCGCATCGCCGCCGTCCTTTTCCCATCGGCCTTTACCTGACTTGCGGTAGACGGTCATACCGCCCTCGCGCAGTCGGTCCAGTTCCTTTTCTGTCACCGTGTCAGAGCCCAATTGCTCGAGGGCTTTTTGCCGAAGAGCCTCCCGACCTGGGTCGCCGGCCATGACACGAGCTAAGGGGTCGGCTTCCGCAGGGGAGCCTCCTCGCGCGCTCTGTTTGCCGATGTGGGGCGCCGAGGGGAGCTTCGCGATGGTGCCCTTGCCGAAAGCTCCCTGGTCCCGCCGCTTGCAGTCGAGACCGCATCGCTCGACGGTCTTGTCGACTGGATGAAGGACCTCCAAGTCCGCTCCACAGTCGCGACAGGTGTAGAGGTAGAGGGGCATGGGCGGGAAGATACCAGCGCTCGCTGCTGCCTGCCTTTGGTTCTTGGGCTTGAGTGCAGCTTCCTCTTGCATTCCGCGGCAGCAGGCTGCACTTTGGGCGCGTCTGGAAAGGAAGTCCAGGCGGCCGCCGGTCAGGGCCCAGGTCCTGACGGGAGGAAAGTCCGAGCTCCTCAGGGCACGGTGCCGGGTAACCCCCGGTCGGTGGAAGCCGAAGGAAAGTGCCACAGAGAGTAGTCCACCTGGGCGGCGCCTCGGCGCTGCCCGGCAGTTTGCGCCCGGTCGAACGCGCCGGTGGCGGGACTGTGGCGTGCGGCGACGCACGTCGGCCAGGGTGAAAGGGTGCGGTAAGAGCGCACCGGCGACCCGGGAGACCGGGTCGGCCGGGTAAACCCCACTGGGAGCAAGGCCAACTAGGGATGTGTATCGGGGTTGCCCGCCCCAGCATCCGGGTAGGCCGCTTGAGCCCGTCGGTAACGGCGGGCCTAGATGAATGACCGCCTATGGGGTTGTGGTAACACGCCCCGGGACAGAACTCGGCTTACGGGCTTCCCATCTCCAGACACCCTGGAGGTGGGCGGGGAACACGAAATCCCCGTCCGCCTCCCTGTGGGTTTGGGCTTAGACGTGCGCTTCCAGGTGTGGAATCGCTCCCTCGACAGTGAGGGTGCCTTCTCGAGGGAAGTGAACGGATACACAAGTGCCCTCTCCCAGTGTGCTCTCGATCCCCACATGGCCACCGTGCCGCTGCACGATTCGTCCCACAATGGCGAGCCCGAGCCCGCTGCCTCCAGTCGATCGGTTTCGGGAGGGGTCCACACGGTAAAAGCGGCTCATGACGTTCTCCACATCGTCTTCGGGGATGCCGATCCCGGTGTCGCGCACAGACAAGACGACCCCCTCGTTTACCGAGTGGACAGCGACGGTGATGGAGCCACTTGTGGTGTATCGCAGCGCGTTTTCCAGAAGATTCATGCCGACCTGTTCCAGTCGCATGCGGTCGCCCACGATCTCGCCGCCGGGTTCGATATCGGTGAGCACCTCGAGCCCCTGTCCCTCAGCCCGAGGGATGATGCGTCGGGCCAGCTCCACCGCAACCTTGGACACGTCGACCACTTCTCGCTCCAGGACCAGTCGCCCGGCTTCGAGCTTCGTGAGCGTCTCCAGGTCTCGTGCAAGGTGGGACAGTCGGTCGGCCTCGTCGCGGGCAACCTGTAGGAAGCCGTTGCGAGTCTGGGCGTCCATTCCGCCTTCTTCATCACCCATGATCAGGGTGTCCAGATAAGCGATGACATTCGTGAGTGGGGTGTTGAGTTCGTGCGCGAAGTCGGCCACCTGACGTCGACGAATGGCATCTGTTTGTTCCAGATCCGAGAGCGTCCGTTCGAGCAGATCAACGGTGCGGTTGAAGGTGTAGGCCACTCGTCCGACCTCGTCCATCTCTCCCACGGGGATGCGGGCATTCTGATCCCCTGCAGCGATCCGCCGGACCGCATGTTCGGCTTCGCGCAGGCGGTGTGTGATGGACCGGGTGCCCAGGTACGCCGTCAAGGCTGCCAGCAGGAAGACCGGCAAGGCCCACCGCCAGCTGGCTTCCCAGATGAGGTTCAATGTTCGCTGCGCCGATGGTTGTCCCGCCACACGAACGAACCCGAGCAGGGGACTGCTGCCTGCGGTTGGCGGGGGACCTCTACGAATGGGTCCGACGGCCACGAAACCGAGGTCCCGCGATTGTCGATAGCGGGCTCCTTCGCTGACCTTCTGCTGCGCGTAAGCCTCTAGCTTGTCCGGCGCCGACCCCGGAACGCCCACCGCCTGAGCGATGAGGTCTCCTTCGGGTGTGTACACAGCAACAGTCAGACGACGCATGCCGCCGAAGCGTCGATCAAGGTAGGTCTGAATCGGCTCTTGGGGCGGCTCCGATCCCAGCATATTGCCCAGTACGTCTTCCAGTGACGTGACGGTCGGGTCCACGAGTTGTTGCTGGAAGGTGTCGGAGAGGACTTGGGCACCCAGGCGATAGGCCAGCAATTGGGTGAGCGCGCCGTAGGTCGCCAGGACAGCGAGAGTCGTGATCAGCAGCCGACGAAAGAGCGACCTTCGAGCTGCTGGAGGCTCGCGGAGCCGCAGGGCGTACATGTCCCGAACGTCACCTGTGGACCCGGGACGCTCGGGACCGGATTTCTGGGCTTGCCTCGCCTTGAGAAATCGCTGCGTTGTCTTCGCTTCGGACTTGGGCGGCAGAGGCGCAGCTGCATCCTCTGGCGGTGACGACTCGTCAGTCATCGGGGTCGTCGCGGTACCTATAACCTACTCGGAAGACCGTCTGAATGATGTCCCTGGGACCGCCTGCCTCTGCAACCTTCCGTCGCACCCGAGCGATGTGCGAGTCAATCGTTCGCGCATAGCCCGCGTGGTCATAGCCCCACACGTGATCCAGCAGCTCTTCACGGGTGAACACGCGCCCTGGTCGTCGGGCCATGAAGTAGATCAGATCGAATTCTGTGGGCGTCAGCTCGATGAGCTCGCCCTTTACTTGCACCTCGCGGCGACCAGGGTCGATGCGCAGCGGCGGTCTGAGCAGCGGTTCCGGGGTAGCGACAGTCTCTTCTTCACCACTGTCCAGAGGATCGCTCCCCGTGACGGCAGCCGATGGCCTGTCCTGACCAGTAGCTTGCGCTCCTAGCCGTGCTTCGCGACGCTGCAGAAGGCTGCGGACTCGAGCCACCAGTTCTTTGACCCCAAACGGCTTCCGAACGTAGTCATCGGCACCCACGGTGAGCCCCATGACCGCGTCCACCTCTTCGACCCGTGCCGTGAGCATCAAGATCGCAGGCTGAACGCCACCACCAGATCGAATGGCCTGGCAGACATCGAAGCCGGAGCGTCCCGGCAGCATGACGTCGAGGATCACGAGGTCAGGCTTCAACTCCTCGTAGAGCTCCAAGCCCTTGTCCCCGTCCCCGGCGTGATGGCAGGTGAGGGACTCGCGCTCCAGATGGAACTTGACCACGGACGCGATGCGTTGGTCGTCTTCTACGATGAGGACAGTAGAGGCCACGACGCCATCCTATCTCAATTGAATGGGGTGTGCTGCTGACCAGCCGGGATGTTGCAGAGTTGTTGCGAGATGTTGCGGCGTTCACGAAAAGAACACAGGCGCCTTCATGAAATCACAACACTGGGGGCGAAAACTGTAAGTCGAAAAGAAAAGGCTAAGAAGGCTTTTTCCGCTGAGGTTCGTCATGAATTCAAGTCTCCGAAGCTCGAAGACGGTGTCCCCATTCGGCGCTCCAGTTGCCGGGAAGCGCGGTCAGGGTATGACCGAGTACGTGATCATCCTCGTGGCGATTGCGGTCGTCTGTATTGCCATCGCAGTTCAGTTTGGTGGAGAGATCAAGGATCTCTTTGAGACTGCAGAAGCTGAGGTCGGCACGGTGGACGACAACCTGTGATTCATTGGCTCCCCACGAACCTCTCTATGTCTTCAACGGATAATTCTTCCATTCCCATTTCCGCTCGAGTCCGAGCGGTTTCTTGAAAGGTCTGAAGCATGCTCACTGACAACATGGCTCTCGTCCGTCAGTCCGCCAAGAACTCCATTTCTCGTCTGCACAGTGACGAGCGTGGGCAAGGCATGACGGAGTACGTGATCATCCTCGTGGCGATCGCCGTAGTCTGCATTGCTATCGCGGTTCAGTTCGGTGGAAAGATCAAGGATCTGTTCAACACCGCCGACGCCGAGATCGACACGGTCGACTCCAACCTCTAGGGGTTGTCGTTCATCCAGGGTTGCGGGCACTGGGCCCCATGGGCCGGGTGCCCGCCTTCCCTGGGACTCGCAGTCTTCCTCTGTTGCTGGGCTCTAGTAGGCTCATCCCGTCGGAGACTGTGAGGATGACGCATTGCGGCGCGCGTGGTGTGTCCACGTACGCTCTAGGTCTAGGCCCAGGCTGCCAAACCCGCCGAGGTTAGTCGCTGGGCCTTTTGTATCTCCAGGTGTAGGGTCGGGCATGGCTCATTGGGACCCACCGGCAAAGACTCCTCGTGACAAGGGCTTGAACGAGTCACGCGCGGTCAGTCTTCAGCCTTTTCGTTTCAACTTCACCGTCGGCACCGCTGCGCAGCTGCGGGCGCAGATGGGTGCGCCCGCCTTCGCCCTTCGTGCCAAGAAGACCCGTCGAGCCGTCGAGTTGTTCTGGGCCGGACTGGAGGAGCGTTACGAAGCCTTGTGGGTCGCGGCGCTGGGCGATCGCATCGCCGATGACGGGCGAGAGGTGCGTCAGGCCCTGCTCGACGACAAGGGACGAGACCCCATCGGCGAGTTGGATCACGCTCGACGTCTGTTCCGGGAGGGCCAAGTGCCCGAATCCCATGGAATTGCTGCCTTCGATCGAGCCTGGCTGCGTCACCTGGACCACTGTGGGCTCGAAGATGTGAAGCATCGGGTAGAGAACTACAACCGCTTTTTTCCTGTGGAGGCCAACCTGCCGACGGATCCGCGGGACGGTCAGTTCTTGTGGATGGGTCGGGCCTGGGAGCCGATGACGGTGCCCAACCGGGAGCAGATCCTGGAGCGTTTTCCGCTTCGAGGGTGAGGCTCAGGGCTGGCGTACGAAGATGGACGCGCAGCTATCCACATAGCTCTGCTCCCACAGGGGAGATTCTTCGAGCGCTCTGGATAGCGGTGACCTGCGACCGTGGATCACCCACATGATGTTCTGGTCGTCGAGGATTTCCTGCCAGTTATCGTCTAGATCACGAACGGCGGCGTACTCGCTGGCGACTTGTGGCCCATAGTGGTCGTTGAGGCCATTGATCCAGGTCATGTGTTGCGGGTAGAGGGTCAGCGCGAGGTACCCCCCCCACCCATACTTGTTGAACATCTGGCCCTCGTAGCGATCCGGATGCTTCTGAATGTGGGCTGTGGCGGAGACCGGCATCACCGCTGGATCGAACTGGATTGGCGGCTGCCCTCGGAGCCCCACAGTCCAGCAAACCGCGAGCCCGGCGAGGACGACCGGCAGAGCGGTAGAACTCCGAGTCTCGATGGCAGCCAGACGTCGGTTGGACGCCTGAATTGCTGCGAAGAGGCGTCCTAGCGGGGACGAAGCGCGAGCGAGGTCCGACAGCAGCGCCTCGACCGCTGGACCCAGCACGAGTGCGGCGAAGAAGCTAAAGAGAACCGCTTGGCGTGCGGAGCGGAGCCCCAAGACCAGAAAACACAGCAGGACTAGGCCATGGGCCGTGTGGAGTTTTCGGCGGGTGATGACCGCCAGGCCGAAGGCGACGACGAACTGAGCGAGGAACAGTTGGCCCGAAAGGCGCGTGTAGTCGGGTGGTCGAAACTCGGGAGTGAAGGTCGTGAGGACAGGTTCATCTAGGAACTGAACAAGGTGCTGGTGAAGCTCGAATCCGAAGGGGTTGAGTGCGGTTGAAGAGAGTACAAGGGGCAAGGCGGCCCCCAACTCCAGTGCCTGTCGCCGGGCCACTCGTTGGAGGCTCGGGTCACTGCGGACGCTGTCGACGGCCGCACCCAGCGCGAAGACACCACAAAGGAGTGGCGCTAGAAGGAAGCCTCCGTGCAGATTGGACCACAGCGCGGCAAGTGCGAGCGAGGTGCACAGCCAGGCCCGATAGCTCAGCTGATTTCGTCGATAGCGCTCCAGGAGCAGGTACCAAGTGACACCCAGCACCCAGCTGATCAGATGTGGCCGTGCCAATAGGTGGGCTTGTGACAGGAGGAGGGGGAAGGACAGGACCGCCAGGACTGTCCAGGGTTGGGTTCCCAGGCCTCGCAGACCGGCGCCGAGCACGAGGAGGCAAGTGGCGTACAGAAAAGCACAGAGAAGAACGGGCCCGGCGAGGCCAAGGCTTCGGAAGAGGCCTCCGAACAGAAGCTGAGCGCCCCACTCGTGCGCGATGAGCGGAGTCCGGCTGCCAGTGACTGAGGTCGGATCGGTGGCCAAGAACCCACCCTTGTCAATCATCAACTCACCGAGCTGTACGTGCAGCGCGAAGTCCCCATCGCCACTGATCAGCGCCGATGTGGCTGGTCCTGCTGCTGTCAAGGCGAACAGAAGCGCCCAAAGGAGGCCAAGGGGCGACGGAAGAAGCAGCGCTCTTCCAGTCGGACTGGGTTCGCCCGGCGCGGGGGCCTTCGGACTCATGAGTTGGAGGCTAGCCCGAATCCGGCGTCCGTGGTCGGTGGCCTTGGAAGTCCCTGCTCGATCCCGAGATGGCTCATGTAAGATGCGCGCCATGCTGTCCATTGAGCCTCTTCAGATTCCTCTGCGGTGTTGTGCTGCACTCCTGGCCCTGGTCAGCTTGTTGGCCGTCTCCTCTCCTGCTCTCGCTGGTGGCTTAGGTGCATTCAACGGCACGGGCTTTCACTTCGGAGAGGCCCTTGGGGAGGGAGCCGAGACGGGGAGTTGGATGAACGAGGGAGGCGGTGTCGAGTTGGTGCTCGGCCCGCGGGACGTCCGCCTCAACGGTCGGCTCCGGTTTGCCTACAACGCGATCATCGACCTGGGAGAGCGTGGTGACTCGGGGTCGGAAGCGAGCTCTGCCCAAGTGCGGCACTCGGGTGTGATGAGCGTTGGGGCGATGGTTGGTCTCCTGCCCGAAGTGGCTGAGAAGTTTGGGCTCTACCTGGCCGTCGACCTGGGCATCTCGCCGCTTGTTCAGAACATGCAGTTTTATTTCTTCGCCGACCTGGGCCCGGGGGTTCGATTCCATGTGACGGATCGCCTGACCCTGTTCTTGGAGCTGGCTGGGCTGTTTCGGTACGACACCAGCTTCTCCGGAGGTGTCTTGATGTCTCTGGGCGCCCGCTTCCCGTTTGAGTGAGATTCCGATGCGTGACAGTGCTTATCGTCAGGTTCCCTTCGCCTTGTCCGAGATTGACCATGCCTACGGGGATCGAACCCACGTCCTGGCGGATCCGTTGGGCTTGAGCCTGTTGGCGCGGTTGGGCCATCCGGAGACCCATCAGCCGGACATCAACCGCCTGTTGGATCGTTGCTACACGATCTTGTTCGCCGCCATGGTGAACGACCTCTTTCCGCGCAAACAGGTGGAGGCAGCCACTCGAATGTGTGAGGCGATACCGGGTGCCTCCTACCAAGGTGAGGCCATCGACCCGGCGACCAAGGTTGTCTTCATTGGCCTGGCGCGGGCAGGCACCTTGCCCGCTTACCAGGGCTTCGCGCTGCTCAACGATCTCTGTGACGCCTCGGGTCTGCGAGTCGACCACGTGTACATGCAGCGTCGGACCGACGAGCAGGGGCGTGTCGTCGGCGTCGATCAGACGGGGAGCAAGATCGGTGGCGACGTGGACGGCGCAGTGGTCGTCTTGCCCGATCCCATGGGCGCTACGGGCTCTTCCATGTCCGACGCGATTGATGTGGTGAAGAACATCGAGGGGACACCCAAGGCCATCGTCGGCTTGCATCTGATCATCACGCCCGAGTTCGTCGCGCGGGTCTGCGGCGACCATCCGGATGCGCACATCTATGCGCTTCGGCTCGATCGTGGCTTGAGCAGCGAGGATGTGTTGGCCGCCCGTCCCGGAGAACGGGATGGCGAGGTGGGAGTGAACGAGATCCACTACATCGTGCCTGGGGCTGGTGGCCTCGGCGAAGTGATCAATAACTCCTTTGTCTGAGGCCCTCTTGGTCCGGAAGTCCTTGTGGAGGGAACAACTCGCTCCCCATAGGGGTCTTAAGGGCGTATGAACGACTCTGCGCACGGCCCCTGGGTCCACCGAGACCGTCCTTGGGAGCTTCCTGCCGGGCAGTTGTGCCCGGAGTCCACCTGGCTCAATCGTCGTCAGATGCTGGCTTCCCTGGGCTTCTTCGGAGCCTCCAGCTTGTTGCCTGCGTGCACGCGCGCCGAAGCCCCGGTGAAGCTCCAGGCTCCTTGGCCTGCCGAGCTGCTGGCACGCATTCCGGGGAAGCACAACACCCGGTACGACCCGGAGCGGTCGATCACTCCCGAAGCGATCGGCTCGGTCTACAACAACTTCTACGAACTCAGCACGAACAAGGATGCAGTCGTTCGTCTGGCCGACAGCTATGCCCACCGCCCCTGGACCGTCGAGGTGGTTGGAGAGTGTCACAAGGCCCGCACATTCGACATCGATACCTTGTTGACCCAGTTCACTCAGGAGGAGCGCCACTATCGCTTTCGGTGTGTCGAGGCCTGGTCTGCGACCTATCCCTGGTCTGGTTTCCCCTTGCGGAGTCTACTGGATGCCGTCGAGCCTACGTCCCATGCGCGCTACGTGCGGTTTGTAAGTCTTCAGGACCCCAAGAGCTTGCCGGGACAGCGCAAGCAGCCTTGGTATCCGTGGCCGTACCATGAGGGGCTTACCCTGCCCGAGGCGCGCAACGAGCTGACTTTCCTCGCGACGGGCATCTATGGCCATCGTCTGCCTGGGCAGCACGGCGCCCCCATTCGTCTGCTCACTCCCTGGAAATATGGCTTCAAGAGCGCCAAGGCCATCGTACGCATCGAGCTGATGCGTACTCGGCCTCCGACCTTTTGGAATCTCACCGTGCCGGATGAGTATGACTTCTGGGCGAACGTGGAGCCGGCAATGCCTCACCCTAGGTGGTCGCAGAGCACGGAGCGCCTGCTCGACACCGGGGATCGGATCCGGACGCGACGGTTCAATGGTTACGGGAAGTATGTTGCGTCGCTGTATGAGGACCCAACCAACATGGGCTTTCTCAGAGGCTAGCTGTCTTCCGGTGTGCGTCCTCGGACTCCCTGTGATCAGCTCAGGGTCAGCGTGACCGGGGCGTGGTCCGACCCCTCCTGCTCTTCGTGGATCTCGGCTGCAGCGATTCGGCCTCGCAAGCTCTCGTCCACGAAGAAATAGTCAATGCGCCAGCCGATGTTGCGTTCCCTAGAGTTGGCGCGCCAAGACCACCATGAGTAGCGGTCCACCGCTTCTGGGTGCAGGTGGCGAAAGGTGTCGATGTAGCCCTCGTCCACGTAGCGGTCGAGCCACGCGCGCTCCTCCTGTAAGAATCCCGATGTCTTTTGGTTGGCCTTGGGGCGGGCCAAGTCCACCTCGTAGTGGGCCGTGTTGTAGTCGCCACAGACGACGACCTGGCATCCTTGATCTCGCAGAGTATTCATCCTCTGAAGCAGCAGGTCGTAGAACTCCAGCTTGTAGTCCACCCGCTCTGGGCCCTTCCCTCCGTTGGGGAAGTAGTTGCCGAACACACAGAGGTCGTCGTACCGGACCATGATAGCCCGCCCTTCGTCGTCGAACTTGTCGACGCCGAGGCCACAGACCACTTCGTCGGGCTCTTTCCGGTAGTAGGCTGCTACACCCGAATAGCCCTTGCGTACTCCAGAGTGAAAGGTGACCCCCCAGCCGGGGATGTTGAGCAGTTCGTCGGGGAGTTGCTCTCGGTTGGCTTTGGTCTCCTGGATGAACACAACGTCTGCATCCGTCGTGCTCATGAACTCCAGAAAGCCCTTCTTGGCCGCAGCGCGGATGCCGTTGACGTTCCAGGAGAGGAGGTTCATGGGTGCTCGATAGCATGGCTGACAGCTTCGGGTCGACCTCGCCGCAGCCTCAATCGCCGCCAGTCAATGACTACTGGACTGCTATGATTCGGACCCCATGTTGCGGTGTCTGTCTGCGATGAGCGAGCGACTCACAGCGATGGTTCGACCCGGTCCTCAGTAGTGGTTGATTCTTACCCCACAGTTTCCGTTGTTGTTCCCGTCCTCGACGAGGTCACGGACATTGGAGACGTTGTCCGCGGCTTTCTTGCAGGGACCGACCCGTCCGTGCTCGAGGTTCTTGTCGTGGATGGGGGGAGTCAAGATGGCACCCGAGAGGTCGTTGAGGCTCTGGCGCAGGAGAACCCGCGGGTGAAACTGTTGGAGAACCCACACAGGATTCAAGCCGCGGGCCTCAATGTCGCCCTGGCCCACGCGGCCGGAGAGGTGTTTCTTCGAGCTGATGGCCACAGTGAGTACGCGCCGGACTATGTGGCTAGGTGTCTCGAAGCGCTGGAGGATCCGGCAGCACGCAATGTTGGTGGCCGCCAGCGCTTCTTGGCTACCAATGCCTTTCAGGTTGGAACTGCGCTTGCGGCCTCCAGTTATCTGGGTAGCGGTGGCGCTCTTTATCGCCGGCCCGGCTACGAGGGGTGGGCGGACACGGTCTTCCTTGGGTGTTTCCGATCTGCGGAGCTTCGTACTCTAGGGGGCTTCGTTCCGGAGGCCCACCCGGCCGAAGACGCTGAACTGAACCTGCGCCTCTCTGCAATGGCTGAGAAGGAGAGCGGCTGTACGGGTATTTGGGTCGGTCCCGAGATCCGTGTCTGGTATCACCCGCGCCCAACCTGGTGGTTGTTTGTTGTCCAGAGCTTTCATCACGGGCGAGGACGAGCCCGAACGGTGCGGTTGCATCCGCGCAGAACCTCGCTGCGCGGTCGCCTTCCGGTGCTGGTCGCCTTGAGTGTGGTGCTCGGCCCGATTTTGGAGGTGGGCGCCCGGGGTTCGATCGGATGGACTGGGACCGCTCTTGTGGGTGGAGGGTTATTGACCCTCGTGTATGGGTTGTGGGTGGCCTGGACTGCTCGAGGAGACTGCGAGCGTGATATTTGGCGAGGGCCGTCCGGGCAGCTCCCTTCGTTGGTCAGCCAGAGCTTCTTCTGTGCGCTGGCGGTCGGTACTCGTCCCCTAGCCCACGGGATCGGCTTCGCTTGGCAATGGACTCGAGACGGCTTCCTAGGAGCGGAGCGGCGGCAGGGGGGGCAGGCTTCGCTGGCAATCCCAGAGCCGGGCGAACTGCAGGATTAGGGGCTCGATCGCTGACAGGGGCCACTGCGTATCTGGGTCCGACAGCGCCTCCTCGGGTCTTGGGTGAACCTCCAGGTACAGGCCGTCAAAGCCGGCTCCAGCCGCCGCTCTGGCAAGGACGGGCGTCGATCGTCGATCGCCGCCCGAGCGGTCTCCTCTGGCTCCGGGTTTCTGAGCGGCGTGGGAGGCATCGAAGAGCAGGGGACAGCCTGTGGCCCGCATCGCGTTGAGCCCCCGAAAGTCGACTACCAGGTCTCCGTGTCCGAACGAGGAGCCCCGCTCTGTGACCCACACCTCTTTGGCCCCCGAATCCATGAGCTTTTCCAGGGCGGGCTCCACCTGCCAGGGCGCCAGGAACGGCCCCTTCTTGAGATTGACAGTGCGCCCGGTCGAAGCACAGGAGCGCAGTAGGTCCGTCTGACGACACAAGAACGCTGGGATCTGCAGGATGTCTGCGACCTCTCCGGCCGCGGTGGACTGGGCGCTCTCGTGGACATCGCAGAGCACCCGGATCCCGAGAGCTTCACGAATGCGCCGAAGAGTATCCAGACCTTGGTCCAGGCCGGGCCCCCGGAACGACCTGCCCGATGTCCGGTTGGCTTTGTCAAAGGATGCCTTGAACACGAAGTCGAACCCATGGAGCTGGGCGACTCTCGCCAACTCTTCTGCGCAAGTGGCCGTGGTGTCGTAGTCCTCGATTGCACAGGGGCCGGCCACGAGGATGGGATGGTCGACAGACATGGGAGGATCCTCCATGGATTCTGGAGGAGATTGTAGGCGTCCGCGTGTCTGTCCGCCGGCACTGGGGGGCGAACACCGCCCTGGGCGACGTCGTGCTAGATTCTACGCCTACCCAACGGGCGAGGACCCTCGTCGCCCAGGAGAGGAAGTAGATGGCAGCGACCGGACGACTGGGTGAACTGCTTCTGCGTGAGAAGCTCATCACGCCATTGCAACTGCAGCAGGCGATCGAGGAGCAAAAGAACGCGGGAGGACGCCTCGGCTATCAGCTCACCAAGATGGGCTTCATCGAGGAAAACGAGCTCACAGCGTTTCTCAGCAAGCAGTATGGGGTGCCCTCCATCGACCTCAACGAGTTCGATATCGAGCCCGACATCATCAAGTTGATCCCCAAAGAAGTGGTTCTCAAGCATCAGATTGTTCCGGTCAACCGCACTGGCTCCACCCTCATCGTGGCCATGGCGGATCCGTCCAACATCTTCGCCATTGACGACATCAAGTTCCTCACTGGCTACAACGTCGAGGTCGTTGTGGCCTCGGAGCAGGCCATCGAGGGGGCGGTCGAGAAGTACTACACCAGCAACGTCACCTTTGATGACGTGATGCTGGACTTCGACGATGACGACGTTGACGTCATTGACGCCGAAGAGGACATCAACGAGCTCGACCTCGAGAAGTCCGCAGGCGATGCGCCCGTCATCAAGTTGGTGAACCTGATCTTGTTGGACGCTATCCGCAAGGGCGCCTCAGATATTCACGTAGAGCCCTTCGAGAAGCAGCTGCGGGTCCGCTATCGCATCGACGGCATGCTCTATGAGGTGATGAAGCCTCCGGTGAAGCTCAAGCACGCGATTACCTCGCGTCTGAAGATCATGAGTCAGCTGGACATTGCTGAGCGCCGGCTCCCTCAAGATGGTCGTATCAAGCTCAAGATGGGCAAGAACCGGGAGATGGACTTTCGGGTGTCCGTCCTACCGACTATCTGGGGTGAGAAGATCGTGCTTCGGCTCTTGGACAAGTCCAACCTCCAGTTGGACATGACCAAGCTCGGCTTCGAAGAGAAGGTCCTCGAGACATTCAAGAAGTGCATCCATACGCCGTACGGCATGATCCTGATTACTGGCCCCACGGGTTCGGGCAAGACGACGACCTTGTACTCGAGTCTCTCCGAGCTGAACCGCTCTGACGTCAACATCAGCACCGCGGAAGATCCAGTCGAATACAACCTGTTCGGCATCAACCAGGTGCAGATGCACGATGACATCGGGCTCAACTTTGGTTCGTCTCTAAGGGCATTTCTTCGTCAGGATCCGGACATCATCCTAGTGGGTGAGATCCGAGACTTCGAGACGGCGGAGATCGGTATTAAGGCGGCCCTTACCGGTCACCTGGTGCTCTCTACACTGCACACCAATGACGCTCCCTCTTCGGTGAGTCGACTCCTGAACATGGGCATCGAGCCATTCCTGGTAGCCGCCTCGGTCATTCTGATCGGGGCTCAGCGCCTCGTGCGCAAGAACTGCCTGGAATGCCTTGAGCCTACGGATGTGCCCACCCAGGCTTTGCTTGATTTGGGTGTACACCCCGATCAGGTCGATGAGTATTCCGTCCAGAGAGGGGCTGGTTGTCGCACGTGCGCTGGTAGTGGCTACAAGGGCCGCATCGCCATTTACGAGATCATGACCATGAGCGAGGACCTCCGGGAGTTTATCCTCAACGGTGCTTCGACTCTGGAGCTCAAGCGGGAAGCGATTCGCCAGGGCATGCAGACGCTGCGTATGTCCGCTCTGAACAAGCTCAAAGAGGGCAAGACCTCACTGGATGAGGTCGTGCGGATGACGACCGAAGACTGAGCAGAGCACCCCGCCGCTGCGCGTCTGACCGGCTCAAGACTTGGCCTACTCAGGCTGGATGCCCCCGAACCCGGGGGTGCTGTCGGGAGCGGTATCCGCCGCCCCCCATGTGTGACGGCCGGCGCTACCTGAGGCTGCCCGTCAACTTACGGTCTTAGGCGTCTTGTGGCTTGGACAGGCGCCCGCGCACTTCAGTGGCTTCGCCCAACTCCAGCCGGAATCGGCCTGGGAGACGGTAACGGCCGCCGGCGCGCAAGTCCTTGCCGTTGAGCCGGGTGCGGTTGGACGCAGTGGGAGAGACCTCGAGCCACCACTCCTTGCCTTCCATCGCTGGTCGGACCACCACGTGGTATCGGTGGACCGTGTCGTCCTTCTGAATGACGACACGGTTGTCCGTGGCGCGCCCGATACTGAACACCTTGCGGAACTTCTTGGTCTTTCTCGCCACGGGGGCGCCGTTGAGGAGCACACCCACCTCGAATGGAGTCACCGCTTCGTAGGCCGTGCCATCGTCCACCACCGGGATGGAAACCGTCATGCCTGTGGACGGCACGTCCCCCGTGGGGGCTGCGGGCGACCGGGTGGTCTGGTCCGCGGCCGCCTCGACCGGCGGAGATGCATCGGCGGTAGTGGCCGCCGATGGGCTTGGGTCGGCCTCTCCGGCCTCCGGTACGGTGCTCAGATCGGGGGCTGTGGCCGCGGCTCCTGTGGGGCTGGGAGCGGAGACTGTGGCTTGTCCATCATCGCCTGCATCCGGTCCCAGCTGTGCCGGTGCGTCTGACGCCTTAATGACAGGCATGGCCCCCGTCAACTGGAAGATGGTCGCATTCCATGCGTCATCGTCCATGGGCACGGACAGGTCCTCAGCCTCGCCGACCGCCTCCCACTTTGCGAAGTCCACCGCGCTGGCACGGGCTCGGACAAAGACCACCACAATGATGATGGCAATGATCACGGCAAAGCCAATGCCGATGTACATGATGCGTTCTTGCTTGAGCTTGATGATCGCCTGGCGACCCCACTCGTTGGGCAGGGTGTCGGACTTGAGGATGGCCTCCCAGCCCGAGTCCTCATCGCCGTCTAGGACCACACGAAGCTTCATGGAGCCGCCGCGGTAGTCGATGCCGGACAGGACCACGGCTTGGTCGTTGATGCTCAGCCCCTTGAGAGCCCCTTGAACGCCCTCACGCTGTTCGGGGAGGTCCCGATTGTAGATCTCCAGGTTCTCGGCCTGAATGCTCTGAACCCACTTTTCCCGGTTGCGTTGGCAGTTGCGATCCAGCCCTTCGTCCCACGTGATGATTCGGATGGGTCCGGTGAACTTGCTGAGGTCGGGGCCCTCCGCGTCGGGAGCGACGCAGAGGCTGGAGAAAACAAGGATCCATGGCTTGATCTTCTTAGACCCACCCATCTTCCCCATGAGTTCTTCGAGCGATCGCGGGATTGCTGAAAAGAGAGGCTGTCTGGGGTCGCCACTCTCCATGACCTGGATCTTGTCCAGCGTCTCGTCTACCGACGACTTGGCAGAGGGGTCGGAGCTCTCGAGGTAGTTCAGCTTCTTTGCCTCAAGCTGAAGGCTTCCCTTTTCGTCCCTCGCCTGGATGACGACCTTCCGGTTTCCAGCCTTCAACTCACCCTCAATGAGCTTTCGTGTCTCGCTGCGGAGCTTGCCGAGAGTCTCGGGGCTGACATTGGACCGGTCGAGCAGAATCCCCACGGGCTGAAATCGGCGACTCTGGGTCCGCTCGCCGGGTGTCATTGCGACCTCGACGCCATCAATCTTGACAGTTGGCACCTTGTCGGGCGCGTCGCGCACCCACACGCGCAGGGAGCCGGGCTCCTCTTCGGTGGCCACATCCAGCAGCTGGCCGGCAGTAGCGGACGAGGCCGAAACCGCGAACAACAGACAGAAGGCGGAAAGAAGAGCCGGGATTCGGCTTGAGACTAGGTTAGCCACGTCGCATTTCACAGCGCTCGATGCCTCCGAACACGGGACCTGCCCAGGCCCTCGAAATGAGGACAAGCCAGGCGGCGAAGGCTAACAAGAACACCTACCCAACTCAACTTGAGCCAGCCTGCGTCGAAGGGGTTGGTTCCTTCATTCGTAGGTCCCACGTCATCCTTTCGGTGCCGCAACCCCCGAAATCACGTACACTATTTTTCTGACGAGGGGCTTTCTAGC
This sequence comes from Deltaproteobacteria bacterium, assembly GCA_002724675.1. Taxonomy (GTDB): domain Bacteria; phylum Myxococcota_A; class UBA796; order UBA9615; family UBA9615. The sequence goes on from PBPL01000203.1 coordinate 26,854, forward strand.
CTGTCGTGTGGTCGCGCCCGCGACCCGTTCAGTGGCTCAGTCGGAGGCCTCAGAGATGCCCAAGTTTGCCTATGAAGGCCGCACCGCAACTGGCGAGGTGCGTAAGGGGGAGATCGAGGCGGACTCACAAGCAGCGGTAATGACCAAGCTGCGAGACATGAAGATCAAGCCCACCTCGGTGAAGCAAAAGGGTGGATTCTCGTTAAATGCGGACATCCAGATTGGTTTTCTTGCTCCGAAGGTGAGCGAGAAGGACATCGTGATGTTCACCCGACAGTTCGCCACCATGATCGACTCCGGGCTTCCTTTGGTGCAGTGCCTGGACATTCAGGCGACCAACGCGGAGAACCCCACGTTCAAGAAGCAGCTGGCTGAGATCAAGGAGACCGTCGAGGGGGGAGCGACCTTTGCTGATGCCCTCAGGAAATTTCCCAAGACGTTTGACGAGCTCTACGTGAACCTCGTGGCTGCCGGTGAGGTCGGCGGCATTCTGGACACGATTCTCAATCGTCTCGCGAGCTACATCGAGAAGAACAGCAAGCTCAAGCGCAAGGTGAAGGGCGCGATGGTTTATCCCATCGCCATCGTCTGCATCATGATCGTGATCATGATCGTGATTATGACCAAGGTGGTCCCCGTCTTCGAGAAGATGTTTGGCGAGGTCAATGCGGCCTTGCCAGTGCCGACTCAGATGTTGATCACCATGTCGGACTACACGACGACATACTTCTTTCACGGAATTGTTGTTTCGGGTGCGTGCTTCTTTGGTTTTCGGTCGTTTGTGGCGACGGAGTTCGGCTCCAACTTCGTCGATAAGGCCTTGCTCAAGATGCCGCTGTTTGGCGATCTGCTCCGGAAGGTGGCTGTGGCCCGCTTCTGTCGCACCCTTGGCACGATGATTAGCTCGGGTGTCCCGATTCTCGACGCCCTGACCATTTGTTCGAAGTCGGCTGGCAACGTGGTGGTCGAGGCGGCCATCATGTCGACGCGTGACTCGATCTCTGAAGGTCGCTCCATTGCAGAGCCGTTGGCGGAGTCGGGTGTGTTTCCGGGGATGGTCTGCCAGATGATCAACGTGGGCGAGGCCACCGGCGCGCTCGACACCATGTTGAGCAAGATTGCTGATTTCTACGATGACGAGGTGGAGGTCGCTGTCGACGCCATCACCTCCATGATTGAGCCGATCATCATCGTGTTCTTGGGTGTGGTGGTGGGCGGTCTCGTGGTTGCTCTCTACCTACCCATCTTCACCATGTCTTCGACGGTCGGCGGTTGAACCCCAGGTTGTGAGCGCCGTACCGGCAACCGCCAGCAGCATCGACGCTACGGCTACGGCTGATCTGCCCATAGCAGCCGCCGGGGACGGGTCGGGCTTTTCCGACGGCTCGGGCCCGCCGGCTTCGCGTGGTCAGGACCGCGGGGGTCTACCTCCGGACTGGGAGGTTCTGTTCGGTCGCCTCCAGTGGATGATGCTCATCCGCATCCTGATGGTGACCGTGCTCTTTGGTCTCGTCCTGTTCATGCGTCTGCAGGACCACACGCCGATCGAGCCGCTGCAGACGGTCTATCCACTGTTCATCGCCTTCTATTGCCTGTCCATCCTCTATGCCGTGGTCGCAAAGAGGATGCCCAACCTGAACTTCTTCACCTACCTGCAGTTTGCGGTCGATGCGGCTTGTATCAGTCTCGTGCTGCTCTTCACCGGTGGGGCCGAGTCGGCTTTTACCTGGCTGTTCGTCTTCAACATCTTGGGAGCGGGCTACCTCTTGCTGCTGCAAGGGGGCCTCATTGTGGCCAGCTTAGACACTGTGGCCTACATCGTGTGTCTCGCCTTGAGTTGGTCGGGCGTGGTCCCCACGTTGAGCCCCGATGGCACCATTGTGTCGGCTCCGTATGAACTCGCCCCCGGGGAGGCGCTTCGGACCTACTCGACTGTCGCGTTCCATGTGGCCTCGTTCTTCCTGTTGGCGTTCTTGTCCGGAAGCCTGGCCGGGAAACAAGCGGAAACGGGACGGGCGCTCGCAGAGACGGCAAGCAGTCTCTACCGACTTCAGGATATGCACGGTCGCATCGTTCAGAATATGGACGCGGGTCTCTTAAGTGTGGACAGGGCAGGAAGGATCACCTCGTTCAATCGTGCGGCTGAAATCATCACCCGACACCAGGCGATGGACGTGATTGGCTTGGCCGTAACCGACATCTTTCGAGGGGCGGATCGCTTGTTGGAGGCCACCCTCGATCGTCGGGCCGGCCCGAACCCGAGTCCGACCTTGGAGCGCTGGATGACCCGGAAGGATCGAAAGCGCATCTACCTCCGCATCAGTGCGTCTGCCATGCGGGCTCCCGATGGAACCCTCGATGGTCATGTGCTGGTGTTTGAGGACCGCACACGGCTTCTGTTGATGGAGGAGCAACTGGAGCGAGAGGAGCGGCTGGCTGCCGTTGGTCGGCTGTCGGCTGGTATTGCGCATGAGATTCGTAATCCGTTGGCCTCGATCACCGGCTCTGTGCAGGTCCTTCGGGACGCTCTGGAGCTGCACCCCGAAGAAGCCCAGCTGTTCGGCATCGTCGAGAGGGAGGCCGATCGTCTGGGACACCTGGTCACCGACTTTCTCACTCTGACCCGTGACGAGAAGGTGGAACTGGTGCCCGGCCGTCTGGGCAAGCTGATCCAGGAGACGCTCGCGCTGCTGAAGGGCAAGAGCGAGATCCTGGAGGGGATCCAGGTGACCTCCGAGCTAGGCTTCGATCCCGTTGTACGTTTCGAGGACGATCGCATGCGTCAGGTCCTCTGGAACTTGGTCAACAATGCCTGCCAGGTGATGAGTGGATCCGGAGGCGAGTTGCGTGTCCACACCCAACGCGTTCCTGTGGATGACCTCGTGCAGGGGACCGGGGACACGGCGTTTGTGGGGAATCTGGGTTCCACCGGGACAGTCACAGAGGAGGGAGGGATCGGGGCAGAGGCTGGAGACAGCGCGCTCCGTATTGTCGTAGAGGACACCGGGCCGGGCATCTCGGACGAGGCATTGGGCCGCATCTTCGATCCCTTCTATACGACCCGATCCGGTGGGACCGGCCTCGGTCTGGCGATCGTGGCGCGAATCGTGCAGGCCCACCGAGGCGTGATTACCGTTCACAGTCGACTCGGAGAGGGCACCCGTTTCTCGGTCTGGCTGCCCATTGACGAGAGCCCCGATGGAGATGTCTCGTGACGGTCGGTCGAGTCGTGGTCGTCGACGACGACCTGTCCCTCCGCCAGTTCTTGTCCATCATGCTCAAGAGGGCGGGCTATGAGACTGCGGTGGCCTCGACGGGGGAGGAGGCCATGGAATTCATGGAGAAACAACCCGCAGACGTCGTCGTCACCGACCTGAACATGGAGGGGATGGACGGGATGGCGGTCCTTCGGCGGGTCAAGGAGCGCTGGCCGGAGACCGAAGTGGTCATGATCACGGCCTACGCTACGACCGAAAATGCGGTCCAGGCCATGAAGCACGGTGCCTTTGACTACGTTGTGAAGCCGTTCAACGTAGACGAACTGAAGCTCATTCTGGAGAAGGCCTTCGAGAAGCGGGCCATGCATCAGGAAAACCGCAATCTGCGCGAGCTCCTCAAGGATCGCTTTGGTTACGGGAGCCTAGTGGGGCGCTCCGAGCCGATGCTGAGCATCTATGACCTCATGGATCGGGTCAAGGACACCCCCATCACCGTCCTGATCACGGGGGAGAGCGGTACGGGGAAAGAACTGGTCGCCCGCGCCATTCACTTCGAAGGGGACCGACGGGACCGGCCTTTTCAATCCATTAACTGCAGCGCAATACCAGCCGATCTGATCGAGGCGGAGTTGTTTGGCTACAAGAAGGGCGCCTTTACCGGCGCTGTCCGAAACCACGAGGGGCTCTTCGCCAGTGCGGAGAAGGGGACCGTCTTTCTCGATGAGGTGGGGGAGATGCCCCTTGCCACGCAGGTCAAGGTTCTTCGGGCAATCCAGGAGCGGAAGGTCAAGCCGGTGGGGGCAGTCGAGGAGCGTCCCATTGACGTGCGGATCATCGCGGCCACCAACAGGGTCTTGGACGAAGAGGTGAAGTCAGGGCGTTTTCGGGAGGACCTCTATTACCGCTTGAAGGTGGTGACCATCCACATGCCGCCCCTGCGCGAGCGGTTGGCAGACTTGCCTCTCTTGACCGAGCACTTCCTTCAACTCTTTGGCAAGGAGTACGGGAAGGCTGGGCTGCAATTGGAGGATGATGCATCACGATTCCTGGCCGCCTATCCGTGGCCGGGCAATGTTCGCGAGCTTGAGAACGTGATTCAGCGTGGTGCCGCGCTCTGTCGGGGCACCCTGATCTCGCTGGCCAATCTGCCCGAGGAGATTGTCGGACAGGTTTCAGCAGTGGCTGACCGCCCCCTTGCCCAGTCCGTAGGTCCCGATGGAGTCGCCATGGAGTCACTGCTCGGCCAGTACGAACGACAGTTGTTGGAGAGTGCACTCGAGACTTCGGGTGGAGTGAAGAAGGAGGCTGCCCGGTTGTTGGGCATTAGCTTCCGGTCCTTTCGGTACCGGCTCCAAAAAGCGGGCCTGGAGGAGCCAGGACGAGAGTGACAAAAATTGTCACTTCATGACCCCTGACGCCGGTGTGGTGACAATTTTCGTCACTACAGCACCCCGTCTTGCTAAGGCTAGGGCGTTGCCCGGCTCCTCTTGTTGGTGCGCTCCCACAGTCGACCAAAGCAACGCTGCTCTCCAGGTGGCGGTCGTTCTTTGGAGGATTGAGCCTGTCTTCAGGGGGGCCTTCGGTTCGGGGAAGCCGCAGGGCCAGCCAAGAGGTGACAAAAATTGTCACTTGGCGGTCCTGGAGGTGCCTCTCAGCGGCACTTTTCCCGTTAGTGAACTCGTCGGCACGGACTGTAGGCAGTGTGTTGTTGAAAAAATAAAACCTTTACTTTCAGTTGCTTGCATGGGCGTTGGACGCCCGAAAGCACTCCTTTTTTGATGTTGGCATGCTCTTCGCATATCAACCCCCCGTGAACTCAGATTCATCCACTTGTCACGAGGAGACTCATTTCATGCTTCGTAACCGTAAGGGCTTTACGCTGATCGAGCTGATGATCGTGGTCGCGATTATCGGCATCCTGGCGGCCATCGCCATTCCTAACTTCATCTCCATGCAGCTGCGGGCCAAGCGTGCTGAGCTTCCGAGCAACCTCGATGGTGTTCGTACTGCCGAGAAGGCCTATCACGCCGAGTGGGATACATTCACCTCTGCCGGCCCGTCGCCCGCAACGACCCCCGGTCGTCCGCAGGTGGTCTTCTCGCCAGTTGCTGCCTGGGAACTCCTGGGTTGGACGGCTGACGGCAAGGTCCGTGGCAAGTATCAGGTGACGAATACCTCTGGTTCCTCTTCGCAGGCTGATAACTTCCTTGGTTCAGCGGTTTCGGATGTGGACGGAGATTCAACAGAAGCGAGTTACACGTGTAATAGGCCAGAGAAGAGCAAGATGATCTCTGCCAATAACGTGTACTGATTTTTCAGGGGCTTCGGCTCCAGTCTTGTGTCGAGAGGCCCGGTGGGGATTCCCCATCGGGCCTCTCTTCTTGGGGGCTCCCTTTCCGTTATTCTTGGTGCAATGGTGAAAAAGGACGATTCGCAACCTCAAGACGCTGGGCCAGGGCAGCCCTTGGAGCCTTCCCGAGCCGCTGAGGGCGACGAGGGGCGAGTCCAAGCTGCGGATCCCGCAGCCTCCGCGGCAGTGGGCGAAAAGACGACAGCGCAACAAACAGCCAAGAACTCATTGGCCACCACCAGCTTGCTCGAGATGATGGACCGCCTCAGAGGAGAAGACACCTTTCGCTACCGCATGGGTGAAGAACTAGGGAAGGGGGGCCACGGCCTCGTCACCGTGGCCTACGACAGCCACATCGGTCGCCGGGTTGCCCTCAAGCAGTTGCGCAAGGGACGCTCTGCAAGTCCTCGGGAAGTGGCTCGCTTCCTCGAAGAGGTCCAGATTACGGGCCAGATTGAGCATCCCAATATCGTTCCCGTCCACGACTTGGGTGTGCTCGAGAATGACGAGGTCTACTTCACGATGAAGCTCGTGGAGGGGCGCAACCTGGAGACGGTTCTCAAGGCACTCAAGCGGGGCGAGCTGGAAGCTAGACGCGAGTTCACCCTCTTTCGATTACTTCGGATTCTGCAGGACGTGTGTCAAGCGGTCGCCTTTGCCCACAATCGCGGTGTGATCCATCGGGATCTCAAGCCGTCCAACATCATGCTCGGTGACTTCGGCGAGGTGCAGGTCATGGACTGGGGCTTGGCGAAGGTCCTGGGAGAGCCTGGTGCGCTCGGGGACTTGGATGGCGAGGATGAGGATGACGACGATGGGATGGTTCGGGTCACTGGGGGACATGAAGGCGATGTCGTCACGCAAGTAGGCACAGTGAAGGGCACACCTGCTTATATGTCCCCAGAGCAGGCGCGGGGCCTCGTAGACCAGGTCGCAGAGCAGTCGGACGTCTACTCCCTCGGTGTGATCCTGTACGAGGTCCTTACGCTTCGACGCCCGTTCTCTGGGAAAGACCCCCGAAAGGTCGTCCGTTCGGTGGCTTTCGAGCAGATTGTTCCGCCCCGTAAGCGAGCGCCGCACCGCAATGTGCCACCGGAGTTGGATGATCTGGCGACACGGTGCCTGTCCAAGGACTTGAAGCTTCGTCCGGCCTCAGCGCTGGAGCTTTATCAGGAAATTGAGCATTACCTGGAAGGGACGAAGCGTCGTGAGGAGGCTGGCCTTCGAGTCCATCAGGGCGTATCCCTTGCCTCCCGCTACGAAGAACTGCAGGCCACCGTGCGAGAACTACAGCGCTCGGTCCGCAAGTTTCGGGCGAGGGTGAAGCCATGGGATGATCTGGAGCGAAAGAGGGAGCTTTGGTCGACCCAGGAGGCCTTGCGAAAGGCCGAGGTTCAGGCAATTGACACATTCAGCGCGGCGCTGACTGCCTACGGTCAGGCGCTGGGGCATGACCCCGACAACCGGGAAGCTCGGCTCGGGCTCGCCGCTCTGTACTGGAACCAGTTTCGGGACGCTGAAGCTCGTCGTGATGTGAAGGACCAGCGTTCTTTTCGCAACCTGGTGGAGCTCTACGACGACGGAACCTACGCCACCTTTCTCGCCGGCAATGGTCGCTTGTACCTACAGACAACGCCGTCGGGGGCCTCGGCCACCCTGTATCGTCTCGAAGAGCAGGACCGGGTTCAGCGGCCTGTAGAGCCCACCTCTCTGGGGGAGACCCCGCAGATGCAGGTCGAGGTGGCGATGGGCAGCTACCAGCTCGTCCTGTCTCTCAAGGGCTATCGGGACACCGTGGTGCCCGTGTTCGTCGACCGCAATGACCAGGTTCGGTTGCACGTGCACCTGCTCCCCGAGAACAGCCTGAGTCCCGAGTTCGTACACGTGCCTGCCGGTCCGTTTTGGATGGGGGGAGACCCCCACGCCCTGGGTTCATTACCTCGTCAACAAGTGGATGTAGGCGACTTCGCGATGGGCGTTCGTCTTGTGACGATGGGTGAGTACCTCACCTTCATCAACGCTCTGGTAGCTACGGACCCTGTCCTTGCCCACTTTCGCGCTCCCCGGGATTTCTCCGACTCTGAAGCGTTGTTTCACCGGCAGAAGGACGGCACCTTCGTCTTGCCAGAACTCAGCCGCGATGGGGACGAGATGTCCTTTGAGTTGCCCGTGTATGGCATCTCTTGGGAAGACGCTCGCGCGTACTGTGAGTGGAGGGGGCAGCAAGATGGGGCTCAGTACCGGTTGCCCACCGAGGCTGAGTGGGAGAAGGCCGCTCGTGGGGTCGACGGCCGCTTTTACCCGTGGGGAGACCATGGTGACGGTGGGTTCTGCAAGTGCTCCGAGAGCCGGCCCAACCGCCCAGCCCCGGAGCCGGTGGACGAGTATGTGGACACGGACCGGTCACCCTATGGCGTAGAGAGCATGGCAGGTGGAATGTCCGAGTGGTGTGATGGCTGGTGGGACGATGAGATGACCCTCCGTCCCGTGCGGGGCGGGTCCTGGGCTCAGCCGGCGCACTACACGCGCGTCTGTACCCGGGCTGGCTATCTTGCTCGGGAGGTCTTTGCTCATGTGGGCTTTCGCATGGTGCGGGAACTAGGAGCTGCTCTGCTCCCACACGCCTCCCAGCCTGCGGGGCGAACGCTGCCCTCGGAGTGGTAGTGATTCGGGCTGCGATCGCGGTCCTCGTGCTGCTCGCCTTCTCTCCATCCCTCGGGTCGGGTTTTGTGTGGGACGACCACCTGCAGGTGGAGCACTCCAAGACCGTCGGCCATCTTGCCAACATCCCCGGCTACTTTTCGCAGAGCGTGATCGAGGGGTTGGCCGAGGGTGAGTCGACCGCCGACGGGATCAACCTCTACCGTCCCTTGTTCTCGACCATGCTGACTTTGACCTATTGGGTCGCCGGCGGGGCCGATGCGCGGGCCTTTCACGCCGTGTCCTTGCTGTGGCACCTCTTGGCCTGCTTGTTGCTTTTCGAGCTAGGGCTCCGATGGTTGCCACACCGCTGGCAGTCCCTGCTGGCTGTTGGCTTCTTTGCCTTCCACCCAGTTGCCGCTTCCGGCGTCTTGTTTATCTCAGCGGTGAGTGAGCCCATTGCTGCCGCCCTCTTGTTTGCGGCCCTCTTGGTTCTCGACCGGGGCTGCGCTCCAGACAGAACGGTCCAGCAGCAGCGGTGGGCTGCGCTTGTGGCTGGATGTACGCTCTTGGGGGCTCTGCTTGGCAAAGAAACCGTCTTGCTGGCGCTGCCGGTTGCCACGGTCACGATGGTCCTGGCTGGCAGGACGCGAGCTCTGCACCACGCGCCCCTCTGGGTTGCGGCGGCTGTATTCCTCACGATGCGCTTTCTTGCGCTGGGCGGCCTGGAGGCCGCCGGTAGGCCCGAGGGTTCTGTTCTCAGGGCACTTCAACTCAGTCCGTTGATTGTCGCGGAGAGCCTGGAGGCACTCTTCACCCTGCACCCCACGGGCTTGAGACACCTGGGTCTTGAGCTGGGCCCTCTGGGTTGGTTGGGTAGCCTGGTTGCCGCGGGAGGAATCTTGCTGGTGCTGCTCTTGTCAGCAATGGCCCGCAAGCGCATGCCGCTAGCTCTTCCCACTGTCGTCCTCTGTGTCTTGATGACCGCCCCCGTTGCCTTGCCTGCAGCGTTTATCGGGTGGGGAGGGTTCGGACGGTATCTGTACATGCCCGCCGCTCTAGCGGCCTTGTTCTTGGCTCAGGCAGCAGGGATCTTGGCTCTTCGCATGGAGCGGTCCGGCAAGACTCTGCTCCTGGTGCCACTCTTTGGCGTCTTTCTTGTGGCACAGCAGGCGCAGCTGCAGGTGGCTATCGACGATTGGTCTTCTCCAGAGACATTGGCGTCGAGTCAGGTCCGCAATGCACCCCACTTGGCTATTGGATACGGATGGTTGGGTGAGATCGACCTGGCTACAGCAGAAGAGCATGTGGCAGCTGGACAGCGGGCGGCTGCGCTTCAACTCTTCGAGCAGGCAGTCGAACACTTTCAGGCGGCGGTGGATGTCCAGCCGGACTACCACCCGGCGTTTCACAACCTAGCTCTGGCTCAGCTAGGTTCCGGCCAGCCTGATGCCGCACTGGGGACTCTGCGAGCGCTGGAGACTCGTCATGGCAAAGGGCCTCGCAGCTCACTGGCGACGGCGATGAGCCTGGTCGCCCTCGGGCGGCCCGAAGAGGCGGTCCAGCGGGTTCGGTGGGCTCTGGAGCGGGCCCCTGGTGATTCCGACTTGTTGTGGTTCCTCAAACGTCTGGAGGACCCAGTGGCTCAAGAGCCTCCACCTGATCTCAGTGACGAAGAGGTCGCTCCGTCAGGAACACCGAGTAGTAGCGAAGCACTCGCTCCACGTAGTACTGGGTCTCCTTGAATGGAGGGATCCCGCCGTACTTGCGGACGTTGCCCGGGCCGGCGTTGTAGGCCGCCAGCGCATGCCTGCGGTTGGGGAAGCGGTCGAGCATCTTGCGGATGTAGCGGGCCCCGCCAAAGACGTTTTCGTGTGGATCGTAGGAATCATCGACGCCAAGGCTTCGCGCTGTGGCAGGCATCAACTGCATCAAGCCTTGGGCCCCTGCCGGTGAGGTAGCCCGGTGATTCATACCCGACTCCACCAGCATCATCGCCTTGATGAGCTCAGGGGGCACCCGGTGCACCTGCGCAGCCTTCAAGATGATCTCATCGAAGCGGTCTAGGTTGTCCTTGAGGAGCATGGGGTCGACCTTTGCCCACTGGGCTGGTCGCCCATCCAGCCCCTCGAGAAACACAGCAAAGCCCTCGTCGCCCCTGGGTGCATCAGTGAAGGTGAGCACGCCATTGTTGTCGGTTCCCATGTAGATGTCGCCGGAGGCCGCCCATGTGAGCCCGGACGGCAAGAGTGCCATCACGACGACCCAGAAAGAGTGGGGCAAGTATCGGTCCATGGGCTGTGACCATACCGTGTCCGCGTTGAAGCCGATAGGATGCCCACATGAGTAGGGACCCTCGGAAATACAGCTGTGACTTTCTGGTGGTGGGTGGTGGCCTGGCTGGCTTGAGCTTCGCCTTGGATGTGGCGGAGCACGGCAGCGTGATTCTGTTGGTGAAGGATGAGCCGGACCGTTCCAACACTGCTTGGGCCCAGGGCGGCATCGCGGCAGTCTGGGATGAGGAAGACAGCATCGATCAGCATGTGGAGGACACGCTTCAGGCCGGCGTCCTCCTGGCCGATGACGCTACGGTGCGTGGCATCCTCGAGGAGGGGCCTGGGGCTGTGCGTCAGTTGATCGACTGGGGTGTTCAGTTCACTCGTGCTCGGGACCTCAACGGCGACTCCAGCGACGTTGGCTCGTCGCCGAGTGCAGTCGCGCCGGATGAGGCTTACGACCTGACTCGGGAGGGCGGCCACAGCGCTCGGCGAGTACTCCATGCTGGGGATCTCACCGGTCGGGAGATTCAGCGGGCGATGTTGGCCGCGGTGCAAGCACACCCCCGAATCCAGCTTCTCTCACACCATGTGGCCATCGATCTCATCACTGAGCGCAAGATGGCTCGACACCGAGTGAAGCGGAGGTTGGGGTTGATGGGGCCCGAGGTGGAGCGCCGCTACGGCCCCGGTGGCCCTGAGGGCTGGATGCCGGGTCAGCCCGATCGATGTCGTGGTGTGTACGCTCTGGACAGTCGGACTGGGGCTGTGGAGGTCTTTCAGGCGGGAGTTACTCTCTTGGCAACAGGCGGAGCGGGCAAGGTGTATCGGTACACCTCCAACCCCGACCTTGCTACCGGCGATGGCATGGCCATGGCCTATCGAGCCGGGGCAATTCTCGCCAACATGGAGTTCGTCCAGTTTCACCCCACCTGTCTCTACCACCCGCAGGCGAAGACGTTCTTGTTGAGCGAAGCCATTCGTGGCGAGGGCGGGGTCCTGCGGCTCCCCGACGGTCGGGACTTCATGCAGGGGGTTCACCCTCTGGCGAGCCTAGCGCCCAGGGATATCGTCGCCCGAGAGATCGACGCGCAGATCAAGCGCCATGGACTCGAGTGCGTGCTCTTGGATGTCACGCATCTGGACGCTGGGTTTCTTCGGAACCGATTCCCAGGAATTGACGAGCGGCTAAGGCAGTTGGGCATGGACATGACCCAAGAGCCGATTCCCGTGGTGCCTGCTGCGCACTACTTCTGTGGTGGGGTCGTGGTGGATTCGGCAGGTCGCACACTCTTGCGTGGTCTTCTTGCTGCGGGCGAAGTGAGCTGTACAGGGCTTCACGGGGCCAACCGACTTGCCTCGAACTCGCTCCTGGAGGCGGTTGTGTACGGGCGGAGGGCTGCGCAGACCGCTCTGGAGGAGCGGGATGGGGTTCGAGCGGATGACCTCCACCAAATTCCGCCCTGGGACTCCGGCAAAGCCCGTGATCCTGATGAACTCGTGGTCATTGCCCACACCTGGGACGAGATCCGTAGGCTCATGTGGAACTACGTGGGTATTGTGCGGACTGATCGACGTCTGCTTCGAGCCCTGGCGCGCATTGGTCTGATCAAGGAAGAGATCCAGACTTATTACTGGAACTTTACGGTGACTCGGGATCTGGTGGAGTTGCGGAACATCGTGACCGTCGCGGAACTGGTGATCCGCTCGGCGCTCGGTCGCAGGGAAAGCCGGGGTCTCCACTACAATCTGAGCTGCCCCGACCGGGATGACACCAATTGGCGGCGAAAGACCCTGTTGCGTCGGGAGTGGTGAGGAGGCCGCCGTCTGGCCGCACCCTATCAATGCAATAGAAGTCACTCGGGCTGGAGGCTCGCTCGGGCCCCTTTAGCCACTCGGCAATCCACTCAATGGTCGCCTTCAGTGAGCTCCTCAAGGGTGACCAGGGAGTGTAGCTCCATGCCCCGCTCGGCGAGGAACTCTCGGGCACCCTCTTGGCGGTCTACGACGGTGATCACAGCCACGACGTCCAGGCCTTCGCTGCGGCTTCGCTCCACAGCCTTCCAGGCCGAGCCGCCGGTGGTGCTGGTGTCTTCTACGATGGCCACACGACTCCCATCGGGCAGATTCTTGCGGCCCTCGAGGTATTTCTGCGTGCCGTGTCCTTTGGCCTCCTTGCGTACATAGAAGGCGTGGAGTGGAGACCCACCATCGACGAACGAGAGCACCGAAGTGGCTGTTGCAATGGGATCAGCGCCCATGGACAGACCACCCACGCCCTCCACGTCCCCGGGCAGGTCTCGGAGGAGCCGCACGAGCAGGCGACCGATTAGCGTCGCCCCTTCGGCATGCAGGGTCGTCTGCTTGCCATCGACGTAGAAGTCGCTCTCCCGACCTGAGGCCAGAACAACTTTGCGACGTTCGTAAGAGAGCTCTCGGAGGAGCTCAATGAGTCGGGTCTTGTCGGTATCCATCCTCGGGATGGCTCAGATGTCGAGACCGAGAATGCGCAGCTTCTGGGCGATGATGTCGCCGGTGAAGGGCTTCACGATGTACTCGTTCGCGCCAGCATCCATGGCATGCGCGACACGCTGGATTTCACTCTCAGTGGTGACCATCATCAGCATCACACCGTCGTTGGAGCTGTCCTGCCGGACAGCCTGGACGAACTGAAGCCCGTCCATGTTCGGCATGTTCCAGTCCACCAGTACGATGTCGATGTCAGCGTGTTCTTTCAGCCGCTCTAGGCCTTGATAGCCATCGGCTGCTTCCACACATTCCACGGACAGGGGTTTCAGGATCCTCTTCAGGATTGCCCGTGTCGCGCGCGAGTCGTCGAGGATCAGTGCCTTCATCTCAGCAGCTCCGGCCATCGCCGTTGGGCGATCGCCTCTGGAGTGGAATATCTACCGTTTTCTTGGGGACCCTGTCTACCCCCTGACCACTCTCAGACACGAGGTTCATGCCCAAGACGTCATCGATTGGCGCTTCCCATCATCTTGCCCAGGGTCTGAACGATACCCAGAATTTCCCGCTCAGTGACCATTCCACAGATGCGTTCTGTGTTGTCGTCGATGACTGGTACCGCGCCGATGTCTCCCGAACCGCTGTTGTACAGAAGCTCAGCGACCTCAAGCCAGCGGGTCTCAGACCCTTCGGCGATGGGGTCTTCGGTCATGGCGGAACTGATCTTGTAGTTCAGCGCCGCTGCACATGCTTTGTCCTGTGTGTCGACGAGAAAGAGGTTGTCGAGAAATTTTTTCTCTTCACCGCGACGAGCGATCATTTCGGGTTCGGGAGGTGGGAGGTTGCTCGCAATGTCGTAGTCCGAGATCAAGCCCACCAGTTCGTTCTTGTCGATCACAGGGATGTATCTGATCTCGTTTTCTTGCATCAACGCGATAGCGCGACTGATGGGGTCATCGACCTTCACGGTGATGGGCTGCTCTCGCATGATGTCAGCGACCTTCACCATGGCCGAGTCCAGCAGAATCTCAGTGGGAAGGCTGCCCTTTTGGCCCCGCATGACATCCATGATGCGGACGCCCTTAGGTCGCACGTTTCGGGCTCGACGGAGCGACTCCATACGAACAAAACAACTGATGAGCTCGCCCTTTGTCACCAGCCCGATGAGAGTTCGGTCCCCATTGGCCTTGGTGGTCACTACCGGTAGCGAGTCGAGATTCTGCTCGAATAGGATCTCGACGGCTGTGTGGATGGAAGTGGACGGCTCCACAGTCGACACGTCTCGGCACAGTCGAATCAGGGCTGCGAGCCCCTCGTTCAAGAAGGCATCATCTCGATCTGTCTGGGCTAGCGTCCCCACGTTGGCCGAAAACATACGGGCAACCAGTCGCTTGGAGACCATGCCCACGAAGTGCCGCTTGAGGATGACGCCCTGCTTGTTCTTTTCTTCATCAACTACGGGGACATCCTGAACACCGTGCTTCTGAATGAACTCGCGTCCATCGCGGATCTTGTCGTCCATGGTCAGGTATTCGGGCGCTTCACTCATGACATCGGCGACGGTGTGGACGTACCGAAAAAAAGCATCCTTACCGTCGTAGAGGCAATTCACCACCTCCGACAGCCGAACGGAGGACCGCTCAATCTGAGGAGGTTCGTCGGCAGCCGGTTGTTGTGCGGCCTGTTGTGGCCTTGCTGCTTGGGCAGGTCCCTTTGCCTGCCCACCAGGTCGCCGAGGGCCGCCGCCACCAGGTCGACCTTGGCCTCCTGGTGCACCCTGGGGTGGGCCTTTCCTACCGAACATCCTCTGGTCTCCTAGAGCGAGCGCTAATGATGCTTCTGCGCATCCATTCCGTGGATACATAGACTCGCACGTGGTCTGGCCCAAGGGCAGGACACGTATGAATCACTTAGAAGTCTAGCAGCTTTGGCTCAGCGCATCCGTCTGGTCGCGAAGCCAGGACGAAATCGCCGTGAGAACAGCCTCGCTGTCCGGGCCGTTGTGGGGCTCATGGTAGGCCTCAGGCCATCGGCTGATGTCGACTCGGCCTTTCGGAAGCTGTTGCGCGAAGTGGTCGCTGACTGCTGGCGAGCAGATCTGGTCTTGATCACCAATGACCCAAAGGGTTGGTACCTGGACATCCCGAGCCCGGCCATTGACGTGGTCCATCGCAGCGAGCAGCGAGGTGTACCATCGGGTGCTCACGTGGCGGTGCACCAGTGGGTCGTTCACATAGGCTTGAACGGCCTGCGGATCCCGCGACAGGTGGTCGGTGTTTAGCTCGTTGTCCATCCGGAGCCGTGGCAGCAGCCGTGCCAGGGCCCGTCCTGCGAAAAGCTTGGCGGCTGGTGCCTTGACGGCGAGGCCCAGACACGGGTTGCTCAATACCGCACCCGAGAGCCCAGCCTCTGGTCGCTCGATGAGGTACTGCAGAGTGAGCAGTCCGCCCATGGACTGGCCGATCAGGAAGCAGGGCAGGTCCTTGCCGTGTGTCTCTCGAAACGACTCGATCACATGGTTCATGTCGCCTGTGTATTGGGAGAAACCGTCCACGTGTCCGCGCAGTCCGCTGCTGCGGCCGTGTCCACGGTGATCGGCCCCTCGCACGGCGCAGCCCATGCCGCTGAGCTTGTCGGCGAGGTGCTCGTAACGTCCCGCGTGCTCTCCCAGACCATGGACGACCACTGCCAGTGCTTTGGGGCCGTCGTCTCCGTTGACGGACCAGTCTCGTACGAAGAGCCGAGTTCCATCCGGCGCAATCAGTTCGCTCTCAGTTGCTGTGGTCATGGAGGAGCCTCCAGGGGAATCGGTGGGGTGGCGATCACCTCGGGAGGCACCTCCACTAGAGCCAGGCTGAACCAGGGGAACCAGGAAATCAATGCCAGCGAGAAGAGCATGAGCAACGTGAATGGAATCACGCTGCGTATGACCTGAAGTATGGAGCGATCGAACACGCTGCTGGCTACGAACAGGTTCAGGCCTAGGGGCGGTGTCAAGTAGCCGATCTCGAGGTTGACGATGACGATGATGGCGAAGTGAATGGGATCGATGCCGTACTTCATCGCGATGGGCGCGAGCAGGGGAGCCACAATCAAGATGGCGCTCATGATGTCCATCATGCATCCCAGGAGGAGCAGGAAGATGTTCACGAGAATCAGGAACTGCACGCGACTGTCCACGTGGGCCTTGACCCAAGCTGCCGCCTGAGCCGGCACATCCGCACTGATGAGGAACTTGTTGAAGGCGATCGCCAACACAATGATGAGCATCAAGCTGCCCATGATTACCGCCGAGTCCCGGAATACTCGGGGCAACTCGCGTGGGGAAAGCTCGAACAGCGGTTCATCCAAGCCTCGGCCTTGGCGGCGCCCGAACCAGCGCAAGGTGGGATGGATGGCGAACTCAACCACCAGTGCGTAGACAACGCTGATGGCGGCCGCTTCGGTGGCGGTGAACAGGCCTGAGTAGATGCCACCAATAATCAGTAGTGGCAGACCAGCAGCCCAGATGCCGCGAGTGAAGGTGCCGGGCAGTGAGCCCAAGGTCTCGCTGACCGGCAGCATCTTGTCGCGCTCCTTGAACACCGACCAGCCAATCAGGACGAAACCGATGAGGAATCCGGGCAGGATGCCTGCGATGAAGAGGTCTCGGACGGTGGGCGCGGAGCCCGTGGCTTCCGACACCACCGACAGGTCCGAGAAACAGACGACCGCGTAGATGATCATCGGGATGGAGGGTGGAATGAGGATCCCCAGCGAGCCCGCAGAGGTCAGCAGCCCCAGGGAGAAGCGTTCATCGTACTTTGCGTTAATTAACGCCGGCACCATGATCGAGCCAATGGCGATGACCGTCACCGGCGACGAGCCAGAGATGGCCGCGAAGACCATGCAAGAGAGCACGCCTGAGATGGCCAAGCCTCCGGGGAACCAGCCCACAACAGACTTCGCCATGTCAATCAGGCGCTGCGCGATGCTTCCTTCGGTCATGATTGCCCCGGCCATCACGAAGAACGGGATGGCCAGCAGGACTTCCTTGTCGGAGGCGGTGTAGAGGTCGCGAACGACCAGTGTCAGGTCGTCTCCTTCCAGCAGATAGACACAGAGTGCGGCACCCGTTCCGATGACCACGAACAGGGGTGTCCCAGCCAGCATGAGCAAGAATGTGCAGACGACAATGAGCCACATCTGGGAGAACCAGAGGCCCAGGAGCAGTCCTACGAGCAGTCCCGGCAGCAGTCCGGCCAGCACCATGTCCCGGCCCCCAGCGTCGCCTGGATTCTTGCGCATGTGTCGAGCAGGGATGTCGTCTAGGTCGATGTCTGTTTTGCGACCACCGAAGAAGAGGCCGGCGAAGCGGAGGGCCATTAGCAAGAAGGCAACGGGAAGGACGAGCTCGGCCACCCATAGCTTCAGGCCGTTGCGCGCGATGGTGACGGCAATGCCTTCCTCCATCATCCACTTGTAGTACTCGGGGTCTTCGAAGTGCTCAGGCTTGACCCACCCATCGAGCAACCAGGAAAAGAATGAGTTCAGCCAGCGGGTGACAGTCTCGGGAACCGTCACCTTGGCGAGACTCTCGTTGAAGAAGTGCTTCTTGACGACCGCCACCGAGGCTTTGAACAACTGCCAGCTAAAGATCGTGGCCAGCAACATCGAGATTCGGTACAGCAGGCGGCTACCCTTGGGCGAGAGCGCTCGATCCGCGGCATCAATGGCCAGATGCTTCCCGTCCCGGGTCGCCAGGCTGGAGCCCAGGAAGGCCACCCACAGCATCATCAAGAGGGAGAGCTTGACCGGGTCTGCGATCTCTAGGCTAAAGCTATCGGACTCGCGATTGACGAAGTCGAGGAAGACGAGGCCTGTCATTCCCAGGGTGGCGACGAAGATAATGGTGGTCTCGAGCCGGTCGAGAGCCCGATCGAGCACGCCCAGGGTCTTGGCCACGTAGTGGTAGATGCCGCTGACCAGCAGGATCAGTAGAAAAATGACTCGCAGCAGCATGATCTGCCGCAAGAAGTCCTTGAAGCCCTGCCAAACAACCGTCCAGACTCGGCCCAGCTGGTCCAGTGGCCGAAACAGATTGTCCAGGAATTGAGTCAGCCCTGCACGAGCCTTGTCATCGGCTCCGGCGGAGCCCTTCGTGGGCAGCGGCGGTTGTCCGCCTTCGGTCACGGGGTGCTCTTGCGAAACTCGGCCAGAGCGGCATAGACGGCATCGAGGAGGTCTCCGCCGACGACCTGCCGGAACTCGCTGTGGATCGTGCGAGCCTTGGCGATGATGGGCTTCAGTTCCTCTTCGCTCGGCTCGTGGACCTGGACATCCATGTCCTTGAAGTTGGCAATCAACTCGGGCTCAAGCTCTCGGACGAGTCGTCGGCCCAGCTTCTGGTCTTCCAGGCGGTTTCCATTGACGATCTTCTGGAGATCTTCGGGTAGCGCGTCGAACCAGGTCTTGCTGTAGACGATGGCTGCTGGCTGGAAGATGTGACGAGTAAGGCTCAGGTGGTCGACGGGCTCGAACCAGCCTGACGCTTGGGCAAAGAGAGCCGTATTGTCGAAGCCGTCGACGGTGCCGCGAGAGAGGGCGTCCAAGACTTCTGCTGTGGACATGGCGAAGGCCTGGATACCCAGCGCCTTGTACATGGCCTTGTGCACATCGCTTTCCTGGGTACGCATCTTGTGCGACTGCAGGTCAGCGAGGCTACGAACGGGCTTCTTCGTATAGAAGGAACGCCACCCATTCTGAGCCCACATGGACATGTGGATCCCGCGTCGTCGCAGACGCTTCTGCATGGGCTCGAACAGAACGGTGTCGAGGACGTGGTCAGCCTCAGCGTTGTTTCGGAACAGGTACGGGAGCTCGGGAAGGTCGAGCTCGGGGACGTTGGCTCCCGTCGCGAGAGCCGAGGTGGTGAAACCGCCACCCTGGAGCCGACCTCCGTCGCGGATGTCCTGGATTTGCTCGACTTCTCCTCCGAGCGCGCCGCCTGTGAACAGCCGCACCTTGATGCGGCCATTGGACTCCTTCTCCACCCGCTTCTTGATGTCGACCAACTGGTCGCTCCACGGTGTGTTGTCGGGCGCTACAGTCCCGAAGTTCAGAGTGAACTCGGGCTGTTGAGAGGTGGCGTCGCCCGGGGCCAGCAGGAAGGCACCAGCCATGAGTAGGGCTGGTGCAGCGCAGAACATAACTCGCAAGGAAACACGCATCGTCGCTCCTATGGATGAAGTGGTCGCTGGTTCCTGGGTTACTCAGCGAAGAGGTCGTCGATGCGGGCGAGGAAGGCCTCTGCCTTCTTCTTCTCCGCGTTTTGCTCGGGTGTCATCTCGGCTAGCACATCGGAGGGGGTGTCCACCACGTGCTGGAGGAGGGACTTGAAGAGCTCCCGGTCCTGGGTCTTGATCGCGTAGGTGTCCGCGTAGAGCACATAGGTGCCGAAGTACTCCGGGTTCATGGCCTTGGCCTTCTCGAAGTGCTCCTTACTCTTGGTCATGTCCCCGCCAGCAAAGCCGGGTGCGACCGCGTAGAAGGCTCCCCAGTAACGCACCGGGCCGGCATAGAATGAAGTCTCGTCCAATGCCAGGCAGTGGCTCATCAGCTTGGCCACATAGCCCTTGTACTTGACCAGGGTGGAGAAGCCCTGGCTTCGTGCCCACTTGCCCAGGTTGGAGGCCGTCCAGTAGATGGCCATCTGGTCATCTTTTTGTAGCGAAGACACCGCGTCGGCGAGCTTGTCGCCCTTGTCGAGCCGTGCCTGGAAAGCGGAGTCCGCGGCCATCGCCCGCTCTCCGTAGGTTACGCCAGCTTCAAAGAGTGGGGCCTTCGCCGCAGTTAACCGCTTGGTGTGATCATCTGCGGGCTCCGCCTCGACCTCGGTGTAGGCGTCGGCCATGAAGTAGTGGGCGCGGGACAGCAGGACTAGGGCCTCTTGGTGCTTGGGCTCGGAAGCGACGACCTGCTTCAGGGCATCGATGGCCTTCTGGAGACCGTCCTTGGTACCTCGCTCGTTGGTCCAGAGTGTCTGTGCCAGTTCGAAGCTAACGCTGGCCTCTTTGGTTTCACTCTGCACCCCGGAAATGCCGCTCGTGTAGGTCTTGCAACCCGACAGGATGACCGGAATGACGATGGACGCAGCGATGATGATGCTGAGCAGTCGTAGAGTGGCGAGTGGGGACTGGGGCATGAGGTTCTCCTGGAGCTTGAGCGGGTCGGCTCCGGGCTTGTGAGCACCTCAGGGGGAGGCCTCACACTGCTCCGGGGACCGGGCGCGGAGTGTACCCGAGCGCCGGCTCTGGTCAAGAGGGGGCGATGGGTTGGGTCCGGGGAACGGACAGTTCGAGCAGGTCGAACAGCTATGGGCTGTAGTCGGCTCGGAGCACCCGCCGCATGACCTTGTTGGAGGCGGTCCGGGGTAGGGAGTCCATGATGACCACGTCGTGCACCTTGAACAGTGGGTTGAGGCGCCCTCGGATCGCCTGCTGGGCGGCTTGCTTCAACTCGGTGACAGCGGATTCCTGGTCGTCCTCCAGCACCATGAAGAGAACCAACTGACCGGGCCCCCCGCCCTGTGGAGCGACGGCGATAGCCGCAGTCTCCCGAACGGTTGGTAGTTCATCACAGAGGCGTTCGATCTCTTTGGAACTGGTCTTGATCCCGCCCAGGTTCATCGTGTCGTCAGCGCGACCATGTGCTCGGAAGTAACCCCCGGGGAGTTGCTCCATTTGGTCGCCGTGACGCCGTAGGACCTGGCCCTCGGGGCCGCGTGGCATGGCGTTGAAGTACACCTCGTCGTGGTCGCGATTCAAGAGCCGGTTGGAGGAGCCGAGCATGGGGGCTACGAGGGCGAGTTCTCCGTTTTGGGTGCGCTGGCCCTCGTCATCGAGGATCACCAGGTCACAGCCGAGTGCGGGGGTGCTAAATGTGGATGGGGCCTGGCTCTGGACCATCGAGCCACAGATGTAGCCGCCCCCGATCTCAGTCCCCCCGCAGTACTCGATGATGGGCTTGTAGCCAGCTTGCGACATCAGCCACAGCGAGTCATCGGCGTTGGAAGCCTCTCCCGTCGAACTGAAGCATCGGATACTCGACCAGTCGAGGCCCTGAAGGCAGCGCTGGGAG
This sequence comes from Deltaproteobacteria bacterium, assembly GCA_002724675.1. Taxonomy (GTDB): domain Bacteria; phylum Myxococcota_A; class UBA796; order UBA9615; family UBA9615. The sequence goes on from PBPL01000203.1 coordinate 47,922, forward strand.
CGCCACGCCCGCACGAGAGAGGGGACCACCCCCAGCATCGTCACTCGGGCGTCCTGCACAAATCGAGCGAACGCGACTCCGGTCGGTGCACCCTGGAACAAGGCTATGGCTGCGTCGTTGAGCAGCGCTGCGTAAATCAACCAGGGCCCCATCATCCAGCCGAGGTTTGTTGGCCACGCGACGACGTCGCCGGGCCGGATGTCATGGTGCGCCCAGCCGTCTGCCGCCGCCTTGATGGGTGTGATGTGAGTCCAGGGGATTGCCTTGGGCTCGCCAGTCGTACCTGAAGAGAACAAGATGTTGGTAGCCGTCTCTGCTGGAACTCGAGCGGGGAGGTAAGGAGCATTGGAGAGGGGGGTGCTGGCGAGGAACTCGGACCAGGAACTGTCCGTGGGCCGGAGGTCGACTGCAAGGGTGTCGGACGCTGAAGTGACGATCGCTAGCGGTGCCTCGGCTTCCACGAGGCGCTGATACAGCGGCAGGGTTCGGCCGCCCCTTAGGATCACATCTTGAGTAAAGACGGCGCTGGCCTTGGAGATGCGCATTCGGGTTGCGATCTCTTCGGCGGCAAAGCTGTCGGCGATGCCCACTGCGGTAGCACCCGACAGGACGATTCCCAGATAAATGACCACGGACTCCACCGTCATGGGCATCGCGATGGCGATGGCGTGTCCTGGTCCGAGTCCCCGGGCTGCAAGAACTCGGGCAACGTGTTCGCTGCGGGAACGGAGCTCGGACCGACTGACGGTCTGAAGGGGTCCGTCGTCGGCCTGCCAGATGATCGCTGCTTCTGCGGGGTCGCGATTCACGAAGCAACTCTCGGCGATGTTCAAGTGCATTCCGGGCAACCAACGCGCCTTCGCGGGCCCGTCTGTGACGTCCAAGATGCAGCTGGGTTCCACAGGTGCTTGAATCTTCAAGGCACGAAGCACAACGGACCAGTAGGCCTCGGGCTCTTCCACGGACCAACGGTGAAGCTGGTCATACTCCCGGGCCTCGAGCAGCGGACCTAGGTTGCTCGCAGCAGTCTCTGCATTCGTCGGGATCCATGCAGGGGCAGGGGGCTCTTGTGTGGAACGCTCGCGGTAGATCCAGTCGAACAGGGCTCTGTGAACTGTGTGGGGCAGGCTGGAGTCGAGCATCGTGCGGGAGAGGCGGCTCCATGCCTCCTCCGCACCATCCGTCTCGTCAAGGCATAGAACCAGTCGTCGTAAGAAATCCGACGCCTCTTCTTGGGGGACACCAAGCTGGACGAGCGAGCCTTCAGTCAACGGGTTGGTAGGAGCCGTTTTCGTGGAACTATTGGAGTGGGTCGACATGGCACTTCTTGTGATAGCCCTGGCGCTGAAAGGCCCGATGACTCGTGGACCGGCAGGATACCTGCCCTGTTGTCCCTTGTGGCGGTCGGGGCCCTGCGGTACAAAGCCGCCTCTTCCAACCCGCGTCGCGTAGAGCCGGAGCCCCGATGAGTCACCCTGAGAACA
>PBPL01000204.1 GCA_002724675.1 Deltaproteobacteria bacterium
CCGTTGACCTGAAAGACCCCCTCCACGACGAGCAAGCCGCCCAGAAGCGCCAGGATGGCCCCACGCACCTGAGCAGCGCGAACGCGACTCGAGACCCTCGCAATGGCCGGCCCTGGATCACAGCCCCACATCCTCAGGCCATCGGCGTAGGGCTTGAAGCTCTCCACGTCTAGCACGTGGCGCATTCCGCGCAGCAAGACCGAGCCCGCACCATCGGCAATGGCAAGGGCGATACCGGCCCACAAGATCCCAGCCCTGTCGTACTCGAGAGCATGCCCTGGAGGCACCAGCCGAATCACGGCATAGAACACCACCAGGCCGGCGATGGGCAGCGGCAAGCCGCCCGGTATGCCCTGCCTGGAACACCAACTGAGTGCCCGACCCAACACGCCGCCGGACGACATGGTTCGCTGTCGCCTTCGTTGGGCCCATCGGCCCAATCCAGTCACCGTCCCCCAACACAGTGCCAAGACTCCCAGAGACACCATCAGTATCCCCAAGCTCCTGCCCGCGCGAAGGCGCAGCAACTGACCCAGCGACCGAGAGGCGTCTTCGCGACTGCGACCCGAGCGCAAGGTGGCCAGTCCAACGACGGCCTGGGTATAGAAGACGGCGCCCTCGATCATGCGCCCCCCCCATTCCCACTTGGGCGGAACGACCACCGAGCCGATCACCAGCGCTCGATCGGGAGAACAGTCGGCAGCGCTGTTGGTCACGTAGCCCAGAGCCGGGTTCCACTCGTAGGCATCGAGACACATGCTCTTTCGGGCGGAGTTCACACCACAAAAGAGGAGGCCGGGCACAAGCAGCACCAGCCCAAAAGATCGGGCCAGCCGGACAATCCGGCGGCGCACAGACACGCCGTGGGCTACTCCCCGCCCGAGTTACGCCAGGCAAGACGATCAACCTGCGTGAAGTAGTAGAACGGGCCCGGCCTAAAGCCAGTCACCCGATCGCGCCGGTAGATGGACTGCACGCGAAGTGTCCACAAGAAGAGATAGGGCCTGTCGTTGTGGAGCAGGCGATGCAGCCTTTGCATCAATGCTTCACGAACCGGCCCGCTGGTCTCGTTGTAGAAGTCATTGACGATCTTGGTGACTTCTTCGTTGTCGTAACCAAATAGGTTGACCTGTCGCCCTTCACCAGAGCGCTTCATGAACAGGTCTAGCGCCCCCTCTTCTCGGTCTAGATTCCACCGGCCCAAGACGACATCCCAAGCTGAGCTGGCTTGTCCCCGCTCGACCTTGTCCCGCCAATCACTGGGGCGAATGCTCTGTACCCGGACCCGGAAACCAACGCTCTCCCAAGCATCCTGAAAGCCATACAACACATCTGCGAAGTCATCGGCGATGTCGGCTTGGACACCGAGGCGCAAGGTAAAGCCCTCGCCATTCTTCAACCATCGACCAGCCTCTTTGGAGTAACCAGCAGACTGCATCAACTCTGCGACTCGCTCCTTGTTCTCCTCGGTGGGGCCCAAGTCAGCAGCCTCCCACGCTGAGCCGGGAAGAAAGGGACCCGAGGTGGGTCGGGCCGAGTCTCCACCGAACTTCTCCACCAGCTGCGAGCGCGGGATCGCCGCGTCCAGGGCCTCTCGAACCTTGGCGTTGCTGAGGTGCGGGTGGTCGTGATTGAGCGCGAGGTACCACCACTGCATCAGGTCATAGGTGCGGATTCCATAGCGATCACTCTGGTTACGAAATGGAGGAAGCACTGCGGGAGGCGGCGAGACCCAGATGTCGGCGCGGCCGCCTTCCATCAGCTCCTTTTGGCGGGCCGCATCCTGGTCGTAGAGAAGCTGAATCCCGCCGACGGGTTCACCGCTGCGGACCTGAGCGGGCCGATGGGGATTCCGGGCCAGAGTCACCTTGTCGAACGACTCAATCGTCTCGGCCGCATAGAAGGGTCCTGTGCCCACCGGCTTTCGCTTGGTCTCCTCCAGCATGGGACGATTTGCGCCACCTTCTGCTGTCAGGCCCTCGCGCGACAGTAAGACCGTCGTCTGAAGGTACCGCTCAGCACCGTCGTCAGGCATCGACACCAGGAAGCGGACGCTCCCGTGCATGGGGGTGATCTGCTGAGCGTCGCCAAACACGCGGGAGTACCAAGGGCCCACATCATGGCCCACATCGGATCGGCGATAGACATCATTGAGCGTGAAGCTGACGTCGCTGAACGTCACTTTGCTGCCATTGGAAAACTTGAGCCCCTCCCGCACCGCGAAGTTCAAGTTGGGGGGGCGAGCACTCCATCCGTCCTCATACAGCCTGGACGTCAGGTCACCGCCTGCTGTCGTCGTAAAGAATCGATCAAAGAGCAGCTCAGCAAGGCGCTGCTCGCTCATGGTGCGGGCAAGGAACGGATAGGTGGACTGGGGCTCGTCCTCTTCGAGCACCACCAGCACACGGGGCTCCTGGGCAATGGCCTCACCAGCGCCTGAAGTAGCCAACTGCAGTGCTACGACAAGAGCCACGGCCAGCGCCACGGGGACAAGGATTCTTCGACACAACTGGATCATCGACTCACCTTGGCTTCGGCGGCAGAGCCTACCACGGCCACCCGCGCAACGGTTCGGGCCACATGCCCCGCGACCTCCCAACCCGGGACACGACCGATGTCGTCCAGGAGTTCTACGGCACGGTTCAACTCATTGCTCTCGTAGCGAGCCCGCGCGAGGCCGATCAGCAACAGCGGGTCCAGCCCCGCAGAGGGCCTCACTCGCCCACGCGCCTCCGCGGCCTCCTCTAGATTGACCAAGGCCAGCTCCGCCTCACCGCCATCGAGCGCCAACAGACCTAGATCGCGATAGAGCGCCCGGCGAAACCATCGCTCCAGAAGAGCGCGACCCGCAGCATCCAGCCCTCCCGATCCATCTACAGGCAGCTGCACTAGACCTGCCCGCCAGCGCTGAATGGCAGACTCTACTTCCTTCTCCAAATGGGCCATGCGTCCCTGTCCCTTGGGGGCGGCTGCGAACAGGCTCTCGGCCGTTGGCAGCAACCCGGGCGGAGCCGAGGCACCTGGCGCCAGCCAGCGGCTGGTGCCCACCTGGGCCGCAATCGTGTCGGTCATGGAGCCTTCTGGTTCTCCCGGTGCTGGTCCAGTCAGCTGAGACTGCAGCAAATCGAGCGCCTGGTCGAAGTGTTGGGGTAGCAGCAGCGGGTAGGCGAGCTTCTGACCGTGCAGCTCAATCTCCCGGATCTTGGGCACCAACAGGGCCGCGACATCGGCCTGGCTTCCACCTCCGGGGCCAGGCTTACTGACTCCGGCTCGGGGCTGCAATCGAGCAAGATCATCAGACGTGGAGCCCGCAGCGGCCTCGTGATAGGCGGTGGCCCTCGCCATGCCCTCGCCCTCCCCGAGAGCTTCACAAGCCGCTGCTGCCACGAGGAATCCTTCCGGGATCTGGGTGCCAAAGGACTGGGGCGTCTGCCCCAGGCGACAGACGGCATGAAGGTAGAGACTCCGAAGGTGCCCCAAGGCGCGGGCGTCTTCGCCCACGAGACGACGAGCTAGACCTGGATGAGACGTGACCTCAGCTCCCGGCGCTGCCCAGAGCTGGCCGTCCGTCGCCGGGCCCAGCCACCGACGAGCAGCGACACCGAACACCTCTTCATCGACGGTCTTGTCGAACACCGACGTCCAGACCCAAGAAGCATGAATCTGGCCAGCCTGGGGCACGGGTCCCTCAATGGGAGCGACGTCGGGCTCGGACCAACACCCAGCAGCCAGCAGCACAACTCCGGCGATCACAAGACACAGTGGCGCAGCCAGTTGCGTACCAACACGAGCTTCAGAACCGGGAACGACAGAGCGCACTTGCCTGTCTCGGAGTCTGCAACAGGACGGGCCGAGTGTCACGAATCGGAGCCCCAACAAAAGCTGGAAGCACCGCTCAAACAGCCGGTATGCGCTAGTTCAGCTGGTCGTATATGTCCTGAGCCTGCGACATATCGGCACCCGCCCGCTCCAGGCGATCCAGCCAGCCCTCACACCACTCAACACCTTTCTCGGGTGTCTTGCCTGTCTGGTGGAGCTGAAAGGCGGAGCGGCAGGAATACTCCAGGACGAAGGTCTTGTCCGAAGCAGAGAGTTGGTAGCCCTTGCGCTTGAAGTTGGTCCAGACTCGATCCGCACGCTGCAGAACCGTCGAATAGCGCCCGGCGTCGTAGGCGGGCTTGAGCCCCGCGAAGTTCAACGCAGGGGCGTTGCGAAGACTCGGCTGACTCAAGGCCGCCTCCACAGCCTTCGGCCAACCAGAGACCTTGGCGTTATACAAGGCCACGGCAGCCGTCTGCCGATCGGCATCCGAGGCGCTCACCTGCCCAGTTGCTGCAGCCAACAGGCAGCTAACCTCTGACTTGCTGAGGCTCGCCTTTTGCTCCATGCCAGCGATCTGGAGGCCAGCACACTCACCACCGCCCGAGGCTACAGCCTTAGTACTGGAATCTCCCCCGCCCTGCGAAGCCATGGCCACCGGTTCGCTGCCAGCCTGCCCATCGGCAGCTTCTCCTGCAGAAGCCGCTGCAGTCCCGCCTTCAGGAGCCGTAGTCTCCTCGCCAGCGGGCTCCTGGCCCGAGCCTTCAGCAGCTATGCCGTCAGAACCCGCGGCATCTTCCGGCGGCGCCACAGCCTCCCCCGCAACAGCGTCGACTGCTGGAGCAGACGAGGTCGGGGCAGTCGACGCGCCCCGCTCAACCGACTTCGCCCGTTTCGTCCCCGAGGAGGCCGCAAGCAGCGATCGGCAGTTGACCGGATCCGAGCACTGCAGACCCGACGACAAGGCCGCAACGGCAACGGACTCAAAGCCTAGGGCCCGCAGGGCACTCGCCTGAGCGTCGAAACAATCACCGGTACCCTGCCCCCAACAGCCGTCGGCCTGAAGAGGGAGTCCGCCGGTGCCGCAAGCGGACACAAACACCCATGCGACCAACAGACCACTGAGCACGGGCAGAGATGCCGAAGGCCACAGAGCAGCCCCACCCGCACGGGGAGCGACCGGCCTCTTCTCTGCAGCTCGAGAGATCACGACCCTGTCCGTGGCCCTTCAGTCGGCAGGCTCTCGAGAACCTCGAGCCGAATGCGCTCAGGAACTCTCTGGTCCTCCACCTCGGTCCGGCGCAGTTCCACAGACAAGAGGTTCTCGCCCTTCTTGAGCTTCGAGTCGAGCCGCTTCAGCTCATGCCCCGGGCTCCAGACCATCACGGATGCGGACTCCCCGGGTCGAAATGCAAGCGCGTATTCGCCGCCTTCACGCAGACCAATGCCTGCGAAGCGGACCTCTGAGCCAGCACGCCCCTGGACGATCGTGTCGAAATCATCCGGCATTTCTACCGGCCACACTGTCGCCGACAGCGGGTTTCCCGTACCCGCCTCGTAGACCTCGAACACCACCCAGGTGTCGGGGCTCCCGCCACTCGACCCACTCGTGCTAGTGCCCCCATCTTTGGGGCAGCCACCACAGAAGATCGACAGGAACAACAGAACTCCGACCATCCGAAGAGGTACGGTCCTACTCAATTTGCACGTCCACATCCTCAACGGGACCCTCCAGAACCAAAGAGGCGACACTGGTCTGCGTCCCTAGCTGACCGTGCGCCGTGTTCACGAACCTGAGCTACCAACGTCGTGGGGAGCCCTGAATCTGCAGCCCACCGAACAAGGGCAGCATTCTCAAGACACGATCCTGTTCCTGTGCCCGCATCGAGAGCTGTCTTTAGTCGCAATCGACCGGCATCCACGTGCCCGTCTTCCAGAAGCACGAGAGAAGCAGCTAGCAGCCGATCACCATCCATAATTTTGGGCACGGAGCCACAAGCACCCGGCGCATAAGCCGCAACCAAGCAAGCCTCCGCAAGGCCCTGCGCACCGCGCTGGGGCAACCCAGAGCAATCGGCTCCATCACAGCCAGCGGCGAGCGCATAGGCATCCACAGCGGCGCCATAGCCATCTGCCCCACCGAGGCGATGGGTCGCGGCCACCACCAGGTTGGCTCGTGCTCCAAGCGCCCCCGATGCGCCGACGTGCGGCTGAGCAAGAGCCCGGGCTTGCGCGAGATCGCCCGTCAACAGGGCATCCTGGGCGAGTAGTACCGCCCCACCATCCAGTGCGGAAGCCTCTGGAGAGAGGCCGGACACTGCAGCCACGGCCGCCTTCCAGTCACCCTGGGCTACAGCGGTGTCGTACGCAGCACTAGCGTCCGCAACCGCCTCATCCGTTGCGAGCCCACCTCCACCGGAGAGCATCACACCGGCCACCGCCCCTCCCACAATCAGTAAGCCCAACACAACTGCCAACAGAGGAGATCTCTTGCTCGTTTCCAGGTGAACCGTCTCGTCGCGAGGGACAGCCGCTGCCGCAGGAGCGGCAGCCCCGGCCGCAATGTCCTGAGGCCCTGCGTCCGACAAATTGTCGGGCGGTGCCGCTGGAAACGGGCGGGTCGCACCGATGGGCTCACCCGAACTCAACCGATCCATGTCAGCCAGACCAACTCCTGGGGATACCGGCCCCAAAGAGGTCTGCCCGCCTGTGTTCACGCCGACGCCATGCTCTGCCGCGGCAGCCGCGGGCTCCTCCTTGTTGGTGTCCACCACGGTGAGATCCATGGTGTCGCCCAGATTGTCGGGCCCCGGCCTATCGTCGAGCGTGTCCGAGTCCGCGAGAGGAATCGGCGCCTCCACACTGGGCGAGGACGTGAAGAAGGCTCCAGACGGAAGCGGGGGAAGCTCTCCTGGAAGTAGTTGACCTCGCTCATCAGGACCAAACTTGAGTGCTCGGATGCGCTCGAGCACCTCGTCGAAGTGCTCCGCACGGTCCTCCAGCGCAGTAGCAAGACACCACTTGAGCACCGGCTGCCAAGCAGCAGGCACCGGCTCCCACGCCTCATCAAGGACTCGACCCACGGGAATGGCATTGAGTGTCTTCTGAGGCGGTGTACGCCCGCACAACAACGCGTAGATCGTGACACCAAAGCTGAAGATGTCGGACTGGGGCCCCGGCAGTCCTTGAAGCTGCTCGGGCGCCATGAAGCCCAGAGTGCCCATGGTCTGCCCGACCTCGGTAAGGCCAATCGCGTCGGGACTGATGTCCTTGGCGATGCCAAAGTCGGTGAGCTTCGCGACGCCATCGTGGGCGATGAGCACGTTGTCGGGCTTGACGTCCCGGTGGATAATCTGGGCGTTGTGAACCGCCCTCAAGGCCGCTGCCAGGGCCAACGCATAGTACTGAACGTATCCCAGCGGCAGTGCTCGTCCACCGGCCTTCGCTCGCTCGATGAGGCTCACGAGGTCACCCCGGTCCATCCACTCGAGAATGACGAAGGGAGTGCCGCTCTTCAGCTCGCCGCAGTCGTAGACCTGCAGCACATGGGGATGGTTCACCCTGGACGACAGCCGAAGCTCGCGCTCGAATCGCTCAAGGAACAGTTGCTTCTGACGATTCTCGTGGGCGGTGGACACCTTGGCCGCAGCGAGGCGGTCCAGCCTCGTATCTCGAACGCGAAACACCAAGGCTTGCCCGCCGGCCCCCACCCGCTTCTCCACCAGGAAGCGGCGGCCATTGGACCCACCAAACCGCTCCCCCTCGACGAGCATCGTGGCTTCTTCCGAGGCGGTGGGTTGGTCGGGTCCGATGGGGTCAGTCATGGGCGAAGATCAGGATTCAGAGACTTGCTCAGCCGGGGTTGTCGTACGCGTAGGCGTCGATGATAAAGGAGCCGGCTTCTCGACGGAAGCCAGGGGAGCCACAGAACCCACCTCGCTGAGCCACCAATCGCGGAGAATCGACAGGCCTTCTTCAGTGGAGATCCGTGGCTGGTAGCCCAACTGCTCACGTGCAGCTGAGATGTCGAACCAGTGATCGCGGGTAACCTCCTCCACCACAAAGCGGGTCAGGCGGGGCTCGCCGCGAAGCCGAAAAAGTCGGTGAAGTCCTTCCAGCACCCATGCCACCACCCGGGCGGCGGCCACGGGCACTCGCCCCTCTACGGGCCCCTCCCCCGCCACCGCCAACATGCGGTCCACCATCGCCCAGAGCCCCACGGGCTCCCCGTTGGTGATGAAAAATGGCCGCCCACCAATGTCCGCGCCCTCCCTGAGGCGATCGGCAGCCAGAAGGTGGGCGTCAGCAGCGTTGTCCACGTAGACCGTATCCACGAGCGGGTCACCACTGCCGATCCGTCGCAGCTGACCGGCTCGGAACTTGGCCACAAACCGAGGCAGAAAATGGGGATCCCCCGGGCCCCAAATGAGGTGGGGACGTAGCGCGACAGTGCGCAAACCCGCGCAGTCGGACTCCAGGACTCGCCGTTCGGCTTGGGCCTTCGACGCCGCATAATCGGACAGGTAGTGATCCGCGTAGGGCGCTTGCTCGTCGATGCCCTGAGCGTCATGGGCAGAGGCCACGACACTGGGTGTGCTCGTGTAGACCAGGTGCGGCACACCCACAGAGCGGCAGGCAGCCAACACAGCCTCTGTGCCGCCCACGTTGATCGCTTGGTACTCGGCGAGAGAGCCCCATGGAGGCGGCTTGGCAGCCACGTGGAAGACAAGATCACAGCCGGCGCAGGCAGACGACACCGCCTCGGGGTCACGCAAGTCCCCGCGGACCACCTCCACTCCCAACGCTGTCAGTTCGGGATAGTCCCCGCGGCCAAAGCTCCGGACCTCATCGCCCCGGGCAATGAGCTTCCGGACGATGGCGGAGCCGAGGAAACCGCCGCCACCAGTAACGAGGACCTTCAACGGAGACACTTCTCGGCCCAGGGCACGAGGGCCTCCCGCCGGATCTTGGCGTTGTGTCTGATGTCCACTGGGAACGGCTCGGGGTGCAGGAGGAAATCGTGAATCGGCTCAGTGGTCGCGCACCGCTCCCCCAGCTGTCGCAGCTCATCGAGCAAAGCCGAGGTGTCATGAGCAGCGTCGTTGGGCTCAACGAGCAGGACCGGCAGCTGAGCGCCCGGATCCCCCACCCCCACGAGCGCCGTTCGGCGAACGCCCGCATGGTTGTCGAAGACACGCTCCACAGGAATGGTGAAGAGGGGTCCTGCAGCCGTCTGGACCCGATGCGCCTTGCGACCGCACATCCAAACCCGCCCCTCGGGATCGATCCAACCGAGGTCACCCATCCGGTGGATTAGCCCCCCGTCATGCCCATGGATCTTCGCCAACGCCGTCTGATCTTGCCGACCGAAATAGCCCGGCGTGACAATGGGCCCCTGCACGGTGATCTCACCAATCTCCCCGGGCGCAACCTGGAGGTCATCGGACCACTGGTCGATGGGCTCGTCCCCAATGGAGATGATGCGGACCGTGACCTCGTCAACAGGCCTCCCGACGCAGATCCCCTTGCCCTCGGCCGTCCCCGACGCCGTGTCTTTGAGAATGGTTCGGCTCCCGATCAAGCACACAGGAAGCGCCTCCGTAGCGCCATAAGGAGTGAAGACCTCTACCTCGTCTCGGAGGGCTTTGTGCATCGTCTCCAGGACGTCGTGCGGCACTGGCGCTCCAGCCGAGAGAACCCGTCGCAGCATAGGCAACGACCGCCCCTCCTTCGCCGTGAAGTTCGCAAGATTCCGAACCAGAGCGGGCGAGCCGAACATGGTCGTACAGCCCTGATCCTCGATGGCCGCCACGAGCTTCTCGGGGTCCGCACTGCCGGGGCGGCTCGCGTCCATGTCCGGCACCACGGCGGTCATGCCCAGCGCAGGGTCAAACAGCGCGAACAGCGGAAAGGTGCACAGATCGACCTCGTCAGCCCCAAAGGCGAACATCTGCTTGAGCAGTCGTACCTGGGCATCAAAGATGCCGTGGGTATAGACCGCGCCTTTGGGAATTCCCGTACTGCCCGACGTGAACAGGATCGCAGCCAACTCATCGGGGTCAGTGGCCGTCACGGGGAATGGCTCCTCCCGGTCGTCCCGCAATTGCTGCAGCTTGTGACCACCCCAGAACAAGCGTGGCCCCCGAGTGACGCAAATCTTGACGGTGGGAAGGCCCAGTACAAGGCGGGCCACATGCGCGAGTGGAATGCCCACAAAGGCCTCGGGGTCCACCTCGCGGAGGCACCTTCGCAGAGGGCCCACACCGACCCTCGGGTCGGCGAGGATCACGACCGCACCCACCTTGAACAATGCAAAGACGACCGCGAAGAAGTCGAGACTGGGCTTCAGCATGAGCACCGTACGGGTACCCCGCGAGATGCCCACTCGCTCGAAGCCACGAGCGTAGGACGAGCTCAGCTGGTCCAGCTCCGAGAAGGACATCTTCTCGTAGTTTCTGGTTCCGGCACGGGTCGTACCGGTGGCGACCACCACCCCCGTTTTCTGAGGGTGCTGCTCTGCCATCGCTGGCAGGTGGGAGGCGATGTTGCAGGTCACGAGACGACTCCGGTGACCGAGGCGTCCCCACCTTCGCCCAGCCCGGGCGCTGGGCTCAGGGGATTCTCTTCCAAGAACCCCCGGAGAAGCGGGACGATCTCTTCGTGAGCGTCCTCCAGCACGTAGTGACCGCAGTCGGCAAACGTGTGGTAGTCGGCCTCGGGCAAGCGCCTCCGCCACTCCGCCAGGAAGTGCATGTCGAACACGAAGTCCCGCTCCCCCCAGAAGATCTGAACGGGTAGGTCCCGAAGTCGCTCCAGGCTGTCCTCCACAGCGCGCACCTGCGCGTAGCTGGGATCGCCGGGTCCCAGCGGGATGTCCTGCACAAAGCGGTGGACTGCAATGCGGTGAGCCCAGGAGTCATAGGGAGACAAGTAGGCCTCTTTGAGGCGTGCATTCATCCTTCCCTTGCGGGTGGAGCAGGTCCAGACTGCGCCCCGCGAGAAGGCGTTGAGGCCCCGCACGGCAAACGCCATGGGGAATCCCTTGATCAGCTTCAGCTGCCACGGGAGTGACCGACCCTGCGGCAGCAAGAAGCCAGCCGTGTTCAGCAAGACGACACGCCTCACTCGCTCCGGGTGTCTCTCCGCATAGGCGAGCCCGACCATCCCGCCCCAGTCGTGGAGAACTAGCGTGATGTCTCGATCGACTCCAATGTGGTCCAGGAGCGCTTCGAGATCGTCCACCCGGCTGGCCAGGCAGTAGCTGTAGCGATCGTCTCCGGGCTTGTCGGAGAGACCCATGCCGATGTGATCGGGCGCTACGGTGCGGAAGGAGGCCGACAGGTCGGCGATGAGCTTCCGAAAATAGAAGGACCAGGTGGGATTGCCGTGGACAAACACGACGGGATCACCCTCCCCCTCGTCCACGTAGTGCATGGCCAAGTCCTGCCTCTGAAACCAGCGGCTCTCCCACGGATACTCATCCCGAAACTTGTCGCGATCGAACGGCACGGCTACCACTCCAGTCCGAGCATGAGGCAGTTGAGTCCCGTGCCGATCCCCAGAAAGCCCACCCGATCGCCCGCAGCGAGGAAGCCCTCTTCCGCAGCGAGGGCTGCCGTCACCGGGAGGGAGGCCGTACCCATGTTGCCCAGATATTCGAACGAGTGAAATTCCCGCTCCAGGGGGATCTCCAAGGACTCCAAGATTGTTCGCTGGTGGGCGGCGCCCACTTGATGACAGATGACCTTCTCGACGTCAGAAGCTCTCCACTCCAGCTCTTCGAGGAAGCGCAACCAGGTGCGTCGGCCCAGATCGACACCATGGGTGAGCACCGCGCTACCGTCGGTCTCCATGACCCAGGAAGTCTCACCCAACAGCCCTGTGGCCGGTCCCCAGCGAGCGATCTCGTGGTGTTCTGGTGCAGAGAGGGCAACGCCACCCCGCAGCCGACGCTGCGTGTACGAGAACTCAGCGTCACAGAGGACGACGCCCACCGCTCCCGAACCGCCAGTCAACGAAGCGAAGCACTTGCTCCAGGTCTCGAGCGAGTCCTCGGCCAGCATCCGTCGGATGGTGGTCTCTCCGATCTCTCTGGCGCTCTCCGCCGAGACGACAAGACCAGCCTTTACCTGGCCCAACTCAATCATGTTGGCCACCGTCACGATGCCGTTGAGAACTCCTAGGCAGGCATTGGCGTGGTCCAGGACTAAGGTTTCGCCTCCCAACCCCAGATGCTGGGCCACCGCACAGGCTGTGGCCGGCTCCAGGTTCTCACGACAGACGCCTCCGTAGATCACGACCCCCACATCTTGGGGCGCCACGCCCGCCATCTCCAGGGCGCGCCGACCAGCCCGGGCCGCTGCATCCGAAAGGCGTGTGGACTCCGGCCAAAACCGTCGCTCCTTGACTCCCGTCAGGGTCTCTACCTGACCCATGCCCAGGTGAAACCGCTCGTACAGCGGCGCGAGCTGAGACTCCAGCGCCTCCGATGGGACGCGCTCCTCGGGCAAGTCATAACCGATCGCCTCCAAGCACACTCGTTGCCAGCGCATCAGCCCGCCCCTCCGGATCTGGGCAGCGGAACGAGGCGAAGAGCAAAGGACTTCATCTCGTAGATGACCCGCCCGTCCACTTCCAGAAAGCCGTCTGCACGCAAGAGCGGCTCGTCGCCGTCACGGATCTCGGTAATCGCCGCTTGCACGGTGACCCGATGATCGGTGGGGATGACCTGACCCCTGTAGACCCACTCGTGCGGTTCCCCCATGGCGAACGGCTCAAAGCGGTGGGTCGAGCCAATGTCCGCGCCCCAGCGATCGGTGGCCACCGTCTTCAGGAGCTCGAGAAAGCTCTCGAGCCCAAGGGAGCCCGGCATCACGGGGTCCTGATAGAAGTGAGCGGCAAAGAACCACTCATCGGGGTTCACATCCTTGCTGCCGGAGATCCAGCCGAGCCCTTGCGGGCCACCTTCGGGCAGCCAGCAATCGATGCGGTCCAGCATGGCCCAGGCCACAGCAGGGCGCTCTAGCCCCCCGCGCTCTGGGAGTCCCTCGGCGCGGGCGTCGTCGGGAGTGGCGGGGCCAAGCCGAGGGAGTTCATAACCACCTGTAGTTGCTCGCGGCTGCCACATGCGGTCCCGCGCACCCCGAAGACCCACCTGCTCCTTCAGAGATTGGGTGGGGAAGAATCCGAACTTCGTATCTCCCTCGTACAGCAGCCCTTGCTCGTCCAAGACCTGCATATCGAACGACTGGAGGATCATTCCCCCAGCCTCGGAGGAACCCGTGAGCCGGACACGAACTCGGAGGGTGCCCGACTCGGGGCCCACCTCACGGTGCCAGACGGCCTTCCCCTCCAGGTTGCGGAAGTGAAGGTCCTCCTCGGACCGCAGCGCGGAGCCCAGGTATGCCGCCAACCAACCACAGGGCTGCAGAGCCACCTCGAGGAGGACGGCAAACGGCATGCTGCGCTGCCGAGACGCCGCAAAGTACCAAGCATCCACTGGGACGTCGTACTCGGCTTCGATCCAATCCGTAGGCTCCAAGACCCAGGGCTCGGCATCCACCCGAGTCACTCGATCCATGAAGGCATAGGGCGGTCCAGGCAGTCGGGCAATGCGGCGCTCCTGGTCGAACGGAAGATAGCGGGCTCCAAAGGCTTCTGACGGCTTGCCAATGGCGAAGGCCATGATGGAGTCCCTGTCGTAGCGAACCGCGGCCTCGGAGCCCTGGGCTTCCAAGACTTCCGGAGCCCCGCGGCGGCTGCCTTCGAGAAGACGGCGATCCGCTCCTCGCATCTGCAGACTCACATTGCGGAACGTCACGACCTTGCGGTCGTCAGCAAACATCACCGCGTCAGCAAGCACATAGGGGCTTGGGTCGTAGCCCAATTCCTTGATCTCGATCCGGTAGGTCACTCGCCGGGTGGACTCGATCACCTGGCCCCGGCAGCGCAACTTCGAGCGCGTATTCTCGATAGGCGACAGGTGCAGATCGACAACCTGTTGGCCCTCGTCGACCACCCAGCCCAAGCGGGTGAGCAAGACCCGCAAGGTGTGCAGACAGCCCTCGTACATCAGGGTCCCCGGCATCACCCGGTCGTCCACGAAGTGACACGTCAAGTACCAGGCCTGTGGATCCACATCGGTCTCGCCCTCCACCAGGCCCAAGCCATACCGACCCCCCAGAGGGTCCAGCTGCGTGATGCGATGGATGAGTCGCATTCGCTCTCCGGGCAGGCGGAGAGCAGGAGCGAGAGTGCGCCCACGGAATGTAGGACCAAATGCGCCTTCCAGGTCCCCGACCCGGAGGCAATCCATGGCCTCCTCGTCCAGGGGACCTGCTCCCTCGAGGGGAACCAGAGCCTCGAACGTCGCCGCTGGCTGCCCGTCCGAACCGACACGCCGAGTGTCGGGCTCTCCGAACTCCTCATCAACGATCCCGCGGCCAGAGGCCAGTTGGTCATGGCTGAAGAAACCAGCGCAGCCATCTTCCATAGTGATCAGGTGCTCGGAGC
Organism: Deltaproteobacteria bacterium; assembly: GCA_002724675.1. Lineage (GTDB taxonomy): Bacteria > Myxococcota_A > UBA796 > UBA9615 > UBA9615. Next base: position 14,332 of record PBPL01000204.1, read on the forward strand.
CGATCCAGCCCTCGAACCGGAAGAAGAACAGCCAGGTCGAACCCTGGCGAATGAACCGGTCAATGTGGATGTCGTAGCGCACCGTCTCACCGGGAGCCGGCAGATCCCGATAGAAGGTGACGGCCGCGTCCAGCAGCCGGTACACACGCTCCCCGTGGGTCTCTAGGTCGATGCCCAAGTAGGCCGAGAGGAACAAGTCGGCCTGGCCCGCCTCGACGCTGATACAGACAGGCGCTCGTCCACCGTTGAGATACCAGGCTCCCGGAAGGACATCATGCTCGGTCACCACCCGACCCGACGTCATGCTCCCAGGCTCCCCCTCGACCGACACGATGCGATCGACCAACATGAGCGGCTCGTCCGGCAAGCGCACGCGAGTGGGATAGCTGTCCACCTCGGCAAACATGGGCCCAAGCATCCGGCCAATGGATCCGACGGCGAACTCCATGCACAGATCTCGATCGAACGCCGGCACCGGCGCCGGCGCGACAGTCGACGCAGCAGTTGGAACGAAACGTTCGTGTGGTAGTGGGCTCGCGGGCTCGGTATCCCAGACCGCGACTCCCGCCTCCGCGAGAGTCAGGATTCCGGCCTCCTGGAGCGCCACAGAGCGCTGACTGAACTCCAGGAATTGCGCATGGGCCCGGGCTGTCGCCTCAGCAATGCCCAGTTGATCAGACACGAGCGCCGAGAGATCCGCGGGAGCCGAGGTCGACACCGAAGCCTCGGGCGCTATGGGTGGGGCGGCGGCCGCTGGTGGAGCAGCCACCGGCAGAGAATCAGCTCCGTTGTCCCGGGCCTCCATGGGCTCGGGTGCAACCGCTGCCGCAACCCTCGGCGCACCAGCGACTGGGGAGGGCGCGGTCACGGGTGTCCTCCGTTCCGCCAGCTGACGCATGGTCGGAGCCACCGGACGTTCTCCTCCGAGCACCACGTCCACGACCCGACTTGCGTCGGAAGATTCTTCCATAACCCCCTGCCCCCCCGAGTCCGCCCCGTAGAGCACACTCAGATCCACCGGAACCCCCAACTCTGCGACACGGGCCACGACCCGCAAGACGCTGAAGAGGTCGTCCTCGCCCCGCTGACAGGCCGAGATCGCAAGGTGGGGTCGGTCCCCCAGAATGCGGCCAATCATGCGCGTGCACGATGCCTGCGGGCCAGCCTCCACAAACACCCGGACACCGTCCTCCCAGGCCTGCAACACCGTGGCCTCGAAATCGAAGCCAGCGGTCGCGTTGGCCAGGATCGACGCTGCCGCAGTGTCAGGATCCGGGATGTAGCTGGCCGCCTTGGCTCCACTGTAGAAGCGAACTCCGGCCGGCGGAGTTGTCGGCTGGACGTGGAGCGCCCGATAGTCGTCAGCAACCGCATCGACCAACCCACAGTGCACCGTCGGCACGCCAGTCAATGGGAAAGCCTCACAGTCAAGGGCTTCGACAGTTGCTCGCACATCCCCTGCGCGACCCCCTAGAACACACTCGGAGGGCGCATTGACGATCAAGAGCGCCGCCGTGCCAACCAGCTTGCTACGGACCAGATCCGCCGCTCGGTTGACGACGACCGCCGACCAGTCGGCCTGCTCCACACCCCAAGCTCTTGCCGCCACCTGACACTCTCCTGCCAGCTGGTGGGTGAACAGCGGGGAGTCCACAGTGCGACGGAACATCCCATCTCGATCGCGCCAGGCTCGAAGGGCAAACAGGCCGGCCGACTCTCCCAGGCTGTAGCCAATCACCGCCTGGGGACGGAGCCCGAGCTCTTGGAGCACCGTGGCCACCGTAATGCCGTGGGCCACTTGCCCAAAGATGAGGCGCTCGGGAGCAGACTCCAGGTCCTCCTGAGCCTCCGACTGCCAGCCTGGAGACCAGTCCAGCCGCCATGGGGCGTACCAGGCGGGTACCAGTTGACTGAGCAGACTCTCCGTCTCCTGATCCAACCGGCGCATCACCTCGGGAAATGCGAGCCCCAGGTTCGCCCCCATGCCCACGTAGTGGTTCCCCGAGCCCGGGAAGACAAAGGCCAGCTCACCCGCGAGGTGTTCTTTGGGCTCACCAGCAGCCCCCAACTTGTCCACCAACTCGCCAGCACTCCGCGCAACAAAGGCCTGGCAGCACTGGGCGGGTGATCGCTGGGCGTCGGTCTCTCTGGCCGATACGCTGCGGCCATACCAACGGCGCGCGTGGGTCTCGATGTCGAGGGTCGGTGCCGACCTCAGCTGTTGCCGAAGCGCCTCCCGCGAGGCCTCCACAGCATGGGCGTCATCACCAGTGACCAGGAAGACTGCGGCACCACGCGAGCCCAGAGGAGCAGAGCGCTCGGCGCGGTGTTCGGCCACATCCATTGGCGCTTCTTCCAAGACAGCGTGGGTACAGTTGCCATCCGTGGAGATCGCACTCACCCCGGCACGACGCGGTCCGCGACTCCGATCGCGCAGCCAGGACCTGGGCTCCTGCAGCGCAAACAGCGAGGAAGGCATCTCACGAAGGGACGCACAGGGGGCTTCGTAGCCCGCGAGCGGGGCTCGGATTCCATGGAACACGCAGAGCGCGGCCTTGACCACCGACGCCAAAGCCCCGGCTGCTCCCGCATCTCCCACCACCCCGCGAGCGGAGCTGATGCCACACGAGGGAACGCTCTCCCCGGAGAACAACGAGACCAACGCTTCCGCTTCAATGCCATCCTGACCCGGATGACCACTACCGTGGGCTTCGATGAGGCCCAGGGACGACACGGGCACTCCCGCGTCCTGGCACGCTCGCTCCACGGCCTGCCGGTAACTGTCGGCAGTCGAACCCAGGGCATCCCCTCCCCCACCATGGGCTGCCCCAAGACCACTGACTACGGCATAGATGCGGTCGCCGTCGCGCTGGGCGTCTGACAGCCGCTTCAAGACAACGGCCGCCGCGCCCTCTCCCACGAGCGCACCGTCGGCCCGATGATCGAAGGGGCGGGCCACGCCGGAAGCAGACCACGGGCGAACCGCCCCAGTGGCAAGCACCGAGCGCACATCACCGGCGAGATCCACAGCCCCAACCAGCATGCTGTCCACTTCATCACGCTGGAGCATGCGCACAGCGACTTCGAGCGCGCGGAGGCCCGAGGCCTCCTCGCCTGAGACCACGAAGCTAGGTCCTCCGAGGCGCAGCTCGCGGGCGATGCGACTGGCCACGATTCCACCCAGCGCACCGAGGGTGCGATTGGCGTCCAGTTCCGGTCCCAAGGCACCCTTCAGCTCAGCCACCCACGCCACTTCTTCCTCGTCGGTCAGCTGGATATCCAGCAGCTCTGCCCACTGTCGGACTTGGTGCCGAAGCACCCAACCGAGGTGAAACGACGTGGACTCCAAGTCGAGCCCAAGCCCCACGACCACCCCTGACCGAAGCTGGGGCGCCTCTGACCCACCATCACCGGAGCACTTCCAAGGGGCCTGGGTGTCCCGAGTGGCCTCCCGGGCCACCTCCAGCATCAAGAGCTGCTGCGCCAGCACACCAGGGATCTCGTTGGGCGGCAATCGATAGCGGCCCACTGGGATGGAGAGGCGCTCGATCCATGCGCCCTTCATCTCTGAGTGCGTGAGGCCAGCACGCTCCATCCACTGACCACGCTCTGCACTCTGCCAGCGACCGGCAGGACGCGACTCAGCCGCAGTCTCTCCGCGGAGCACTGCGCGCTGGAAAGCTTGCAGTCCTTCGAGGCGGCCGAAGTGTGCCCCCATGCCCACGATGGCCACGGGTTCGGTGGCAGGCGGGGATCCATCGACCGAACACGTCGCTTTGTCAGCGGCCGACTCCGAGACCCACTCTTCGACCAACAAGTGGGCATTGATACCACCGAAGCCAAAAGCAGAGACCGCTGCCCGGCGGGGTCGCGAGCCCACAGGAGCGTCCCACGGCTTCGCCTCGGAGAGGACGGTGAACGGGCTGTCCTCGAGCCCCGGGATTGCGGACTCGAAGCTCGCGGTGGGGGGAAGCGTCCGGTTCTTCAGGGAGAACAGCACCTTCATTAGGCCCGCTGCCCCAGCCCCCGTCAGCAAGTGGCCAACATTGGACTTGACCGAGCCCAGCACACAGGCTTGGGACCTGTCGGACGCCGACTCCCAGCTCTCCGTAAGGCTTGCAAGCTCGACCGCATCCCCGGTGGGCGTACCTGTACCGTGACACTCGACGAGATCCACGGTGGAGGGGTCCCAGCCCGCCCGCTCATAGGCCTGGCGGATCGCACGACACTGCCCCTCACTGGACGGAGCCAAGAGACTACCCCCCACGTCGTTGGACCAGCCCACAGAGTGAATAACTCCGCGAATGCGGTCACCAGCCGCCACGGCGTCCGCGAGTCGCCGGAGCACAAACACACCGCCACCCTCACCCACGACGAGCCCGTCAGCGCTCTGGTCGAACGGCGCGCATCGACCCGTCGGCGACAAGGCCGTCAACTGACTGAAGCCCACCTGGGTGTACAAGCACTCGGGACGCGAGACACCACCGGCCAACACGGCATCCAGGCGACCCGCGCGGAGCTCTTCCACGGCGAGATGGACCGCATAGAGCGAAGAGGCACAGGCTGCGTCTAGCGTGTAGCTGCCCCCACCTAGGCCGAGAGCACGAGCCAGCATTCCTGCGGGGAGCGCAGTCACATAACGATTCAAGGGCTCCGTGCCGAGACCAGCATCCGAAGCCACGGGAGCACCATCACCCAGAACGGCCTCCTCGAACGAGCGTCCGAGGACCCCCCGACTCAGTCGGGACGAGGTGTCGGTGGGCAACGCGATGTTGGCGAGCACGACCCCCACTCGGCTTCGATCGAGACTCTCTGCTGAGTCCGTGTCCCGCCAGGCATCGAGCCCCACCTGAAGGACCAGATGCACGAGCGGGTCCAGCCGGGCGGCCAACCGGGCATCGATGTCCAACGAATCCCAGTCCGGGGCCAAGCTCTCGGGGTCGAGATAACAGCCCCGGAGCCCATAGGCGGTGTCCGGCTGACCTGGCTGGGACGCGAGGAGGTCGTCCGGTGGCACGGGCCAGCGGTCCGGCGGGACCTCCCGCGCCATACTCCGACCCGCCGCGATGGACTCCCAGAAGGCGTCGAGATCCGCCGCTCCGGGGAACAGGCCCCCGAGGCCGACGACCGCGATGGGATCGGCTGAACTCATGGGCTGCGACTCACATCCGCGCGGAAGTAGACCGCGACGCCGCACCATTGGAAGAGCCGGCATCCGATGCCGAGGTCCAACACGATGCAGCAGCCTCGAATGCAGGGATCAACGCTGCGCTGACTGTGCTCCGGTAGCCCTCGAGCCGGGCCAACAGCACTCCGTCGCTGACGATGTCCACGTCACTGACAACAATGGCACCCACGGTTTCCCGCACGAAGACCCGGGCCTCGACGTCGCCCGAAGGCCAGGGAGTAGGCGCCAAGACAATCCGATCGATGGAGCTGGGCAGAGACGGCCCACTCATGTGCTCCCAACACCACAAGATCACCGACTGGAAACACCCGTCCAAGACCGACGGGTCCGTCGCCCAGGCGACAGGCGCCTTGTCATCGAGCCAACTCGGCGGCTCCGGCGCACGACGCAACACGGTCGTGATGCCCGTGTCGGCAAGCCCGCCGATTGCGGTGACGACATGGAGTTCTGGACCGTGAAAGAGGCGGCCCTCGTAAGCCGCTTCGGCTCCCATGGGATAGTCGTCACCCATCACTGGCTCGCTCGGCTCGGGGAGAGCGGGAGCTTCATCAGCCAGCAGCGCAGTCGCCGCCGCATGAACCCGCTCCGAATCTCCATGGAGCGTCAACGGCAATAGCCAGCGCCCATCTCGGCGCTCGCCGGCTCCAACTCGAACTTCGATGTTCATGGAGGATCGATCTGAGTCCATCGTCAGCCCAGACAAGACTCGGAAGTCCTCCAGACCCACCAACTGGGCCTCGGGCAGCGCAGTCGATACAGCCTGCGCGAACCACTCGAGCATCATGGCCGCTGGGAGGACCGCCTTACCCTGGAGACGATGGTGATCCAGAAAGGCCTGCTCAGCAGGAACCAACACGTGCTGCTGCACGAGGGTTGGATCGGATCCGGAGGCGGTCGCCTGAGGTGCTCGCGGGAGACCCGCGCCAATGACGACCTCCGTGGCCCCAACACTCTCGGTCAACACCTCGGCCACGAAGTGGCGGGCGCCGTCCTCTAAGGGGATGAGCCCCACTCCTTCTCGCTCGAACTCACGACGGAGGCCTGGAGTCACCATCCCACCAGCCCACGGGCCCCAGTCGAGGGCAACCACGCGACAGCTCGGGCGCCGCTTGGCTTCCCGCGCAGCAAGTCCCACCAGAGCCTGATTGGCTGCTGCATAGTCCGACTGGCCCCGACGACCGAAACGGCCACTCACCGAGGTGAACAAGGCGATGAATTGAAGCTCGTCGACACCTGCGGCTCGGACCAACGAGTCGAAGCCGTCCAGCTTCGTACCCACGACCGCCGCGAACTGCTCGGGCGTCTTGTCTTCGATGCGCCGGTCACGCAAGACGCCAGCGCCGTGGACCAGCCCGCGAATCGGCCCGAACAACGAGCGCGCCTCCTCCACAACAGACGCAACCGCCGACCGGTCTCGCACATCGACGGAGCGATACAAGACGGACACGCCGGCAGCTTCCACAGAGGACAGCGTGTTCCTGATCTCACGCGCAGCCATGACGCGCGCGCAAGCCTCACCGAGGGCGCGGGGGCTCGGCCGTTGGTCAGCGAACTCATGCTCGAGCAACAGGCGCTTGATGTCCGCCTCAGAAGACGCGTCCGCCAACCAGGCGGGCTCGGCCTCGGGAGCACTCGAGCGACCCAACAACAGCAGCGCCATCCCAGCTTGTTGCGCCAGCTCGATGGCGCAAGCAGCGGTCACACCCCGAGCCCCACCGCTCACAGCAACGAAGCCCTCCGAGACACCGGGGCGACGATCGGAACTGGGCAGCCCGGCCACCAACTCAAGGCCCCAACGGCCGGCTTCGGTGAGCCCCACTTCGAGGGGCCCGTGGCCACGCAACTCATGAACAGCTTCAACGGCGGCGCCGTCCCACGAAGGCAAGACATCCAGAGCCCGGCAGCGCACCTCGGGCCACTCGTGGGATGCGGACTTCACCAGACCAGCAAGACCTGCAAAGACCGGATCACACCCGGGCTCAACCGCGGGTCTGAGGCAGCCGAAGCCGCCGTCCAGAGACGTCACCGAAGCAAGCAGGGCACCGCCCGCAACAGAGGACTCCCGCAACAGAGGTCCCGAGAGGCGCAAGGTGTTGAAGGCGTCGCTCAACAGCCGCCCTGTCACCGTCGGCGCGCCGTTCTCGTGCGCAGGCGCGCCGCCCACCAGGAGCAGAGCAGCAATGTCAGCGGCCGCGGCAGGGAGCGCCTGCCCCATGGGGAATCGTCGAGCCTTTAGACCCTGGTCGAGCAACGCAGCCTCGAGAGCAAGGGCCAGCCCCGAGTCATCGTCCGCAATAAACCACTCCCCCGCTGGCTCCGAGGCATCACCCGCCTCCAGACGCGCCGGAAGTTGCGAGACGCGCACCTCATAGCGATCCACAGAGGCTGCCTCCTGCGCTTGCTGTGGCGATGCAGCCGCCACAGGGTCGGTGGTTGCTGCCACCGTCGCCGACGTAGAGGGCACCTGGGCCGCTTGATCAGGCCCATCCAGCCCAGAGTCCGCTTGACCCAGGAACTGGAGCACCTGCCGCAGCGTGCGCAAGGTACCCAACTGCTCGGGCTCCACCGACGGTGCCGAGGGCATGCGAGCAGACAAGAGGGACAGGATCTCGACGCGCTTGATGGAGTCGATTCCCAGATCAGCCTCCAGGTCCAGATCCAGGTCCAACATCTCTGCCGGATAGCCCGTAAGTTCAGCCACGACGGACAACAAGACCGAAGACGCGTCCACAGCCGACCCCGTTGTTCCATTGCCGTTGTTCGCTTCGGGCACAGCGGCTCCGTTGCCCGACGCTCGAACCGTGGGGACCACCTCCGCTTCCACGATCGTAGAAGTCGAGTCCTGAGGCAGCGAACCCGCCACAAACTCGGCAACTTGTCGCAGTGTCTGTAGCTGGCCGAGTTGTTCGGGCTCGACCCGGGGTGCAGAGGGCAGCTTCTCTCCAAGGAGCGACAAGATCTCGACGCGCTTGATCGAATCAATTCCGAGATCCGACTCGAGGTCCATGTCCAAGTCCAACATGTCTTCCGGGTAGCCCGTGGACTCGGCCACCACTCCCACAAGCAACTCAATCACCTCAGGAGCACCCACCGAGGGAGCACCTGATGAGACCTCGGGCGCGGCCTCCGAAGCTGGCATCTGTTGCACTGGAGTCGCCTGAACCGCCGCCGGTGTCCCCATGGAAGGCGGCAAGTTCGCCCGCTGGGAATCAGCGACAGGCTGGCGTGGGGCCGGCGTAGAGGACGCCGGGTACGACGGGGCCGAAACCGCGACCGGCGCGGCCGCCGGCATCACTCCCGTGGTGAGCAGGTGCTGTTGAGCCTCCATGATCCGCTGGAAGCTCTGCTGTGCGGCCGCCTGGCCCTCGAGGAACAAGGTGTGCGCGGCCACCGTCTGCGCCTGCAGATCCTGGAGGGCGCGCAAGGTGGACTGGAGGCCCTCGATCGAGGCCACAGACCCCTCAGAGACCACAGGAGCCCGCGAAGCAATCTGGTGTGGCGCGGCGACACCCTCAGAGCTGGCACGCGCAGAAGCTCTTGCCTGCGGGGTTACCGAGGCCGGCGTAGCGGGTTGAGTGGACCGAGACGAAACAGCTGTCGGCGGTCGTTGTTGGGCCATCGGGGGCTCCTGCAAGGGGGAAGAAGTAGGTGCAGTTGGGGGCTGCGCTGGGCGCGCAGACGACGAGCGGTAATTGACCCCGCTCAGCGGCACTTGCATCCGTGGCTTCCGATCGGCTTGACCCGCCGAACGGGGAGCGGGCAGATGCTGCTCCCACTCCTCGAATCGCACAGAGCGACCCTCTGCTGCCAGCTCAGCCAGGACGACCGCTAGATCATGGAGTCCCGAGCGACGGCCAGCGCTAGCATCTACCGCCAAGCAACGATAAGGCCGACCTTCGAGGATGCGTCGACAGAGTCCTATGAGGCGAGCCCCAGGACCCAACTCGATGAAGGTGCGCGCGCCGAGAGCGTGCAGCTCCTCAATGCTCTCCACGAAGCGCACCGGACGTGCAATCTGAGAGGCCAAGAGATCGCGAGCTTCGGTGCCATCCGCCGGATAGGCCTCCGCCGTCGCATTGGCCACGACAGGGAAGCGTCCCGGGGTGATGTCGATCCCCTCCAGCGCCTCCCGAAAGCCCTGTTGGGCGCTTGCCACCAGCGGGCTATGGAATGCAGCGGCCACATCGAGGCTGCGATAACGAAGGCCCCGCCGACTACAGGCTGCCTCGGCGGCCTCGATCTGGTCTCGAGCACCGGACAACACCCCTTGTTCCGGCCCATTGCGGTTGGCGAGGACGAGCTCGAGGCCCTCCTCTTCCACCATGAGTTCGATGACATTCAGTGGCGCCAGCACCGCCAACATCGTGCCGCGGTCCTCACCGTCACCAGCCATCAGCAGGCCGCGAGTTTCAGACAGGTGGTTGAGCGTCGCGCCATCGATCCGCCCCGCCGCATAGAGCGCAGGTAGTTCGCCATAGCTGTGACCCGCACTCAATGCAGGCTGGACACCGAAGCGAGCCATGAGATCGCACAGGCCGCGAGCCACCGCACCGAGCGCCGGCTGAGCCCGCTCCGTGCGCAGTAGCGCGTCTCGATTCGCCGACGCCGCATCTTCTCGAAACGAGGGCGCAGGGAACACCAAGCCACCGATTGGCCCCACAGCTTCCACACTTTCGAGCAGCTCTGGAAATACACAAGCAAGGTCGGCCAGCATCCCAGGGCGCTGAGCTCCCTGGCCGGGAAACAGGAACGCGACCTGCCCCTCGGGAGCGCCCACGCCGTAGTAGACCTGGCCCGGCAGAGACCAGGCCTCTCCCGGCTTCTCCTGGAGCATCGACCGCGCCTTGTCGAGTACCTCGACGATGTCTGTGTCCTCAGCCACCACCAGCACCATTCGACAGCTAGCTGCAGCATCGAAGATCGACCGCTTCCTGCTCGCTTCCTGCACCAAGTCAGCGTCGACAAGTGCATCGAGCTCGGTAGCTAGCTCGCTCGCGTTCGCTGCAGAGATGGGGATGATCTGTATCGACCCGTCCCAGGCCGGGGCACAGCGTGCTGTTCGATATTCCTCGAGCACGAGGTGGAAATTACTTCCACCAAATCCAAACGAACTGACAGCGGCACGCCTGGGGGCGTCTTGCGCCAACCACGGGCGGGTCTCGGTGTTGATGTAGAAGGGGCTCTCTTCGAGCGCGAGCGCCGGATTGGGCGCTTCCACCTTCAAGGTCCCCGGCAGCACCTTGTGGTGCAGCGCGAGCGCAGCCTTCAGCACGCCCGCGGCTCCCGCGGCCGCCTTGGTGTGCCCAATCTGAGACTTGACGCTCCCCACTGCACACCACTGACGATCATCACTGTGGTCGCCATACACAGAGCACAGCCCCTGGAACTCTGCCTTGTCGCCCGCCTTTGTCCCGGTGCCGTGCGCCTCCACCAAGCCAATGGACCGGGGAGTGACGCCCGAGACCTCATAGGCCGACCTCAGCGCCCGTGCCTGTCCATCGGGGAGGGGGGCATAGATACTCTTGGCTCGCCCATCACTGCTCGTGCCGAAGCCCTTCAGGACCGCATAGATCCGGTCTCCGTCCCGCTCTGCATCCGACAGCCGCTTGAGCACCATCATGCCGATGCCCTCGCCGAGCAGGGTGCCATCGGCAGCGGCTGAGAAGGGTCGGATGTCACCCGTCGGCGACAACGCTGGCGTCTTCGAGAAGCACATGTGCATGAAGATGTCGTTGAGCGTGTCCACCCCACCACTCAGCACCATGTCGGCGCGCCCGGTGTGCAACTCCATGCAGGCCAGGTGAATGGCAGCCAGCGAGCTGGCGCAGGCGGCATCTGTCACACAGTTGGTGCCGCCGAGATCAAATCGGTTGGCGATCCGACCGGCCACCACGTTGCCCAGCAAGCCGGGGAAGGAGTTCTCCTGCCAGCCCACGTAGGCATCGCTGATGCGCGCGACCACATCCCGGGCAGTATCCTCGTCCACACCCGCCTGCCGCAGAGCGCGCCACCAATGGGGATGTCCGAGGCGGGCGCCCAACGAG
>PBPL01000205.1 GCA_002724675.1 Deltaproteobacteria bacterium
CCAGGACAGCCTGGCCATGGTGCAACAGGGTGTCGTCGATGCGATTGTCCCAATGATCTACTGGCCCATCACCGAACCACCCGGGGGCTATACTGATTTCTCGACGCTCGTGGACACATTCGCTGCTGCTGTTCCCGGCGACGCGCTCTGGATCGGCCTGAGCGCCGACTACGATGATTTTGCTGAGATCGAAGCCGAGATCCAATGGTCCCGGTCTGCTGGAGCAAGCGGAGTCGCCTTGTTTGCGTACGGCAGCCTGCTCAGTCGCGGCTACTTTGATGCGCTTGGGGAGGGGCCCTTCTTAGAGCCAGTAGCAGGCCCCTAAGATCGGCGAACTGGGTCGGCCCCACGTCAGTCGACCGCTGGAAACTCGATCGTCTCGAGGTCCAGGTCTAGGGCATGGCAGACCGAGGGCTCGGTGACCTTCAGCATCTCCAGGAGCCTCTCTTCCGTTTGTCCCAGGTCTCCTTGCGACTCACCATCTAGAGTCAGCTCCTCCTCATCGGCCACGATCTCCGAGGGCGCGTAGCCGTTATCTTCGATGACACTGAGTTGCGCCGTGGCCACCTCTGGCAGCTCCCCTTCAGGAACCTGGGGAGCGAAGCTCTCGTCCACGCCTCCACCGTAGCTCGTGACTGAGCTGTGCTCGTTTCCGGTGGGCGCCGTCGCTGGTGCGGGGGCCGACTCTGTCGACGGACTCTCGGAGGCTTGAGCGCTGGGTTCGTCCACGGCCAGTTGGGCCCCGGTTTCCCAGGGGGCCGGGGGAGCTGTTTCTCCACGAGCTGCTCTCTTTTCGCCCGTAGACTTCCACTTGCTGCGGTCCACATCCAGACCACGTACCTGGCGGCGGGCTGCATGTCCTTTGCCCTCAATTGCCCAGCTTGTGTCCTTTTGAATAGCAAGACTTCCGAGGCGCTCGAGCGCGGTGCGTAGCTGCCTGATGAGGTGTACGGCAACCAGCGTCTGGAACGCGATGGCCCAGGGCTCGCCCTTGCCCAGAGCGACTTCTAATTGTTGCCGCTCCAGTCCGAAGACCTCTACAGCGCCCTGCGCGATCACATCGGCCGTGCGCTCCTGATCCTTGACGAGCCCCGATTGTCCGAACAAGGTGCCCGACGACAGCGTCGCCAGGCGAACACGGCGGCCATCGGGGAGACGCTTGGTGACCCGCGCCTCACCCTCGACCAGGAAGAAACACGACTCCCCGGGCGCCCCTTCTCGACAGAGTAGTGATCCCGAGCGATAGCGCGCGGGCTCCAGGTTGGCAGCGAGCCCGGCCAGTAGGGTGTCTGGCAGGCCGGCGAGGGCTTGGAAACGAACCAGAGTCTTGGCGTCGACACCCATGGCGTTAGTCCTGTTCCTGGCCGGTGATGCGCTTCCAGAGGTTGTGGAAGACCTTGCCTCGTGTTGCCTCTGGCTCGGACACGGCATCTTCCACCATGCGATTCACGCTGGAGAGACGAGCGCACACCGTAGCGCAGAGCACCTGCAGCGCCTTGATGGCGACCGGGTGCTGCTCGTCCAGCATCACTTGGAAGGTCTCTCGGCTGAGTTCGAACGCTTGGCCATCGGATGCAGCGACCACCGAAGCCGATCGGGGTGCAGGGTCTAGGAGCGCCATCTCACCGACGCTGGCCCCCCGGGCTAGGAGCGCCAGCTGCTGCGTCCCCTTCATGACTCGGACCTTGCCCGACTCCAGCAACAGCATGGAGTTGCCGTCCTCGCCTTCGACTAGGAGGACGTCTCCGGACCGGAACTTGAGGGTCCTAGCTCGCCGTTGCATGAGCTTGACTTCGCCGGGTTGGAAGTTCCTGAGAAACTCTCGCTCAGCGGTCTTTTGGGCTGATCCCATGGTCCCTCCTCTTTCGGGCGAATGCTAGCTCGGCAGAGCTCGGAACACCAAGGCGCTGTGGCGCGCCACGGTGATTAAGCGACCGGTAAGTGGGGGTCGGCCCAACTCAGCCAGACTGAGCCGCAAGCTCCTGGACCAGTCGAAACCCGATGGTCCGTCCACGGCTCACCTTTCGAGCACTGATTCGACTGCAGATCCGAGCCTCTCTCGGGTGGGAGTTCCAGGAGCCCCCACGAAGCCAGGCATGGTCCGGGCGGTGGGGCACGCTGCCAGAGACCCACTCCTGCACTCCACCGGCCAGGTCTTGTACCCCGTAGATGCTCCGGTCTTGGGGGTAGCTTCCCACGGGGCAGGGACGAGGGTCGCCCTCCAGTGCGAGGGGGCTGTTGCAGTGGGTTGCCTCCCAGCCATTGCCCCAAGGGAACAGGCGTCCGTCGACTCCCCGAGCGGCCTTCTCCCACTCGTCATGGGTGGGCAGCCGATAGCTGCAGTTGCTCGTACGAGACTTCCACGCGATGAAGGCCTGCGCCATGGGGAAAGGAACCCCCAGTGCGGGGAGCGAGTCCACCTCGCCTCTGTCCACTAGGTTGCCACCATCCCAGAGCCCGAAGTTGGGATCTGGTTCCTCTGCCAACCACTCTCGCAGCTGTCCGTGGGTGACGGGGTGTGCGGAGATGGCGAAGTCGGGCAGATCGATCGTGCGTTTGGGTGGGGCATCCAGGGCGAGTGGGTCGCCTCCAGCGAGGAAGGGGCCCGTTGGAATCAGCAGAAAGCCAGCCTGTAGTTCTGACTCGGGTCGCAACTTCAGCCGATGGCTAGAGCCCCCAGGTCGGTCTGCTCGAAGGGCGAAGGTGGTGGGGACAAAGCCCGGGAGCCCCACTTCAATGGCATAAGTACCAGGGGTCAGGGTGATCTCGTCCAGGGGCGATGGCCCGCTAACCGCTCGGTCGGAGGGCGCCAGTACCCGATCGACCTCTTCTAGAGGCCGGATGACTACCTCAGCTCCAGGTGGGTCGGTGGCGAGGGCGAGGCGGAACTCGCCTTCGAGCTGTGATCGTAGGGAGCCACTGTCGTACCGAAGCACCTGAGCACGAAAAAAACGGGCGGTCTGGGATTCGCCGCGGGCCTCACACTCCTCCATACGGTGGTGGAAGAGTCTCGCCAGTCCATCTTTGGCATCCTGATGGTCCGGAGCGTATTTCAGTGCGGTCTGCAGTAGGGCCACGGCCTCGTCGTAGAGGTCATCGCGACGGCTCCGCAAGCCCTGCCAGTCACGCTCTTGAGCCCATAGTACACGGCGCTGTTCCCGAGATGCCCAGGGAGCCAAGCTCTCTCGGAGGGCTCGTAGATTGTCTTCGCTAAAGCGGGCGGCAGCAGCAGCCTCCAAGTAGGACTCGGCCTTGTCTCTGCCCCGCTGTGTGAGACTCCGTGCTTCTTCCAGTTGTCGTGTGCCTTCGAGAAAGTCCTCCAGCGCGCGAGCTAGGGCGGCGCCGTCGGGAAATCGTCGAGCAGGGTCCTTCTCTAGGCATCGAAGACACAGCTCCTCGAGGTCTGCGGGGAGGTCGACACGGGTGCCCCGCTTCGAGGGTGAGACGATGGGGTCGCGGACCACCCGCTCCAGCAGCTCCTGAATGTTTCCCGCCTTGAAGGGACGAGTTCCGCACAGATATTCGTACAGGATCACTCCGACGCTATAGACATCGGATGCTCCCGATATGGCTGCGATGTCCCCCTTTGCTTGCTCTGGGGCCATATAGGCCGGAGTCCCCGCCACGGTGCCATCGATCGTTAGATCGTCGTCTGTGGTGCTGCGCCAGGTAGTGACTGCAGTCTGGCCACCGGTGGCGTCACCTAGAACGCGAGCAACCCCCCAGTCCATCAGCAGGACCTCGCCATAAGCCGCCACCATAATGTTGGCCGGCTTGACGTCTCGGTGAATCACCCCCCTGTCGTGGGCGAAAGCCAACGCTTCTGCGATGCGGAGTAGCACGGAGACCATGTGAGCAGGGGTCCAACGTGCCGACAACTCGGGGTCGTTCTTCTTGAGTCGACTCAGCACATCCTTGAGGGTCCGACCCTCGACTTTCTTCATCGTGTAGTAGGGCCTGCCGTCGGGGAGTACGCCGAGGTCATGGACCGGCACGATCCCCGGATGAGCTAGCTGTCCAGTGACCTGGGCTTCGTGGGTGAACCGAAGAAGCTCAATCTCGCTGATGTTGGAGCCCAGGGGGTGGAGCTTGATGGCGACGTCTCGTCCCAGGTGACGGTCGCCGCAAAGGTGGACGACACCGTTTGCTCCCTTGCCGAGGATGCTGCCTAGGTCATATTCCCCCCCGCGGAGACGATCCGCAGGGGACTTCTTGGCGACCGCTCGGGCCACGGCCAGCCCGTCGGCCTCGGACATGTGACCCGCTGCCACCAGCACTTCGCGCAGGGACTGCTGAGTGTCGGATGCAGCCCAGGCCGCGACTCCGTCGAGCAACTGCCGAAGCCCAATGACTTGGAGATCGAGGGCCGACTTTGCAAAGCTTGCAGCATCGTCTGTGAGCATGGCCGGATTCTAGCCTGAAACCTGCTCGGAATTGCCCCCCTGCTTCAGGAAGAATCGTAGGAAGGTACGGGACGATTCAGCAGCAGCTTCGACGAAGAAGGCGACGTCGCCCTGAGGCTCGCCCGGGGCCTCGGGGTAGCCCATAGGGCGTGCGCAGACTCCCGAGCACTCGAGTTACGAGGGCCGCCTTGCGCCAGCGTGGCGGACGCCGAGCAAGAATTCGCGAGGCCCGAGCGTGAACCGGACAATGGGTGCCGGAGGTGGGGAAGTGGGCTCGGTAGGCGGCGCTGGCTGTTCGTGCCGAAGGAAGTCGGTAATTTCGTGTCATTGGACCATCTCCAAACCCATGCCCACGGGTGCGGCGAGCAGACCCTGATAAATGGCGAAGCCGATGTGGGTTCCTGCGATGAGTGCGTACAACGCCGAGAGAGGTACGAGCGCCAGCCGAGCGGTCATCTCGCTGCGGTGCCACCAAAGCAGAACAACGGCCATGCAGACCAGGGCGACCTTGGTGGTGAGGAAGAAGCCGGGCCCCACGACGAAAGCTCCTGCCATGACGGGATTGGCCTCGCTGGCCATGCCAGCTTGCAGCCAGATCAGGGTGCAGAAAGCGTCGAACAGGTTGAGAATCAGGATCGCACGCAGCCCTGCCTCGAAGGAGGGGAGTTCAGTGAGTCGCTGCACGATTCGATGCCTGGCCATGACCTGATCCCTTCGGCCCTCGTGTTCCTCTTCTCTCTACGGACGATCAACGCCATTTCTTCAGACATTTCTGAAGTAAAGCCTGAAGTCCTGCTCTATAGGATCGGTCGTAAGAGTTCGTTTTGCCAGGAGAAAACGAGCTAAACGGGAGACTGCTCTCCCTTTACGGCACTGAAGCCGGTTCTGGCCCTCTAAGGGGCGACGCCGTCCTTCTCGAACCGGACAGCGCGGATAAAGCCGCTGTGAATGCGGGGTGTGCCGGTCTCGGCGTCGCCCGGCTCAGTGACCCATTGGGCACGAGCTACCGTGATCACCGGGGTCCCGTTGATGTTGGGAACCAGGGCAGAGACATCAATCTGTAGCAACCCGTCATCGTCTGCTACGCAGCGGACACCAGTCCACTCAATGGGATCGAAGTCGCTGTGGTAACGGATCACGACGATCTCTACTGCGGAGTTCTCGTTTTGAGCGCCGCTCCAGCGGACGTTGACATAGGGCACGCCCAACATCCCGCCTGGGTCGGGGAACTCCACGGTCGGCGCCAGCGGGCTCTGGAGAATCGCCTCCAGCGTAGAGGCTGGCCAAGTTGGGCCGCCCGGCACTCGGAGGGACCAGGGGCCGGCCGAGACCGTTCCTTCCTGGGAGACTACGTAGGGGCCGTCGTTGGTGGATTGGGTCAACTCGAAGCTTGTTTGACCGGTGGCCAAGAACTCGACGGGACTGCCCACGAGATCCGATCGGTCGGGTGTGGTCCAAGGGTCCTGGGAGGAAATGGCAGCGCAGCCCTCGGTACCTCCCTCCGACCCAGCAAGCAGATCGTCGAGACGATCGGGGTGGAGTGCCGCTCCCGGCAGGGGAAGACCAGCCGTGTCCAGCGGGTTGCCGAAGCCGGGGTCGATGGCTCCCGCTTCAAAGGTGGCTAGGGCGGACACATGGGAGGTGCCCACGTCTTGTGCTGTCAGATCCATCTGCTCCACTAGCCAGGCGGTCACCACATCGTTGGAGCTTGGTGCTGGTTCGTCATCGCCCGTGGTGTCGTCATCACCCGCAGAGTCGTCATCACCTGCAGAGTTGTCATCGCCTGCGGAGTCGTCGTCGTCATCGACGGTGTCATCGTCGCCGTCGTCATCGCCCCCATCATCATCATCAGGGAGGCCTGTCGGCAGCGAGTCCAGATCCTCTAGGGTGCAGCCTGCGCTCCAGCTGACTCCTGAGAGAAGGAGAACCAGTAGGGACGCGAGCTTGTGAGGCTTGACGAGACGTGGGGTGGAGGTAGTCACGGCGAGCGGATGGTACCGCCGCTAATGCTGCTCTGCAAAGTGTCGTCGAATCCGTTCGATGGCGTCGCGTTGGTGTCGATCGTCATATTTGCTCATGGCTGCCAGAGCTAGCCAGTTGCCTCGGTCGGGCCGATAGAAGACCCGGAGCCCGCCAGTGTGGGCAGTCCTGTGCCTCAGTTCGAAGAGCTCCATGGGCCCCTTGCCCTTGAGCTTCTTGCGGTCTCGCTGCCCTCCTGAGAGGTTGAACAGCCGAACCATCTCCCGCGCCCTTCGGAGGGCGTCAGTCCTGGTGCTTAGTTCCTCGGTCGAGAACGACTCGAACTCCGGGTGGAAGCGCATCAGTCCCCTGCTGACCTGCTCCTCTTCGGCCGAGTCGGGGGTGGCATGAGGGTCCCTCGCCAGCAGGTCGCTTACCAGCTTATGGATGGCTCCGTCGAGCGCGTCGAGCGCCGCGTCGGGTTGTTCGGCAGTCAGCGCACGGGCTAGCTCGGCCCGGAGACGATTGGGGTACTCCAAGAGCTTGGGCTCGCTGTGGATCCGGCACAGCGCTGCCAGTTGATCAATCTCGACCCTCAACTGCTGGGCACGTGGTTTCCGGACTGCAACCCTCAGTGGCGCAAACGCCTGCTCGATCCAGAGAGCCTGAGCTTCGGCAGCTTCGGCGTCCGGTGCTGCGAGATAGGCGCCTAGGTGCTCTGGCAGTTCGGTCAGCTCAGACCAAGCGGCCACGAGGTCATCGTGCGCCTCGCCGTCGGAGGCAACGAGGTCCGCGCCCCGTGAGAGGTGCTCTTGCAACTCACGGAGCGCTCCGGCGATGGGGTGAACTCGCAGTTCCGGGGAGGCGGCCCGGAGAGCCTGAATTCGCGTCCAAATTGCCGAGGGAAACTGGGGTTCGTTCGCCGCGGGCCAGGGGCGCTGGACCAATTGTCGCCAGGCCAAGGGTTGCCGAACTCTCCCGGCGGGTGTGATCCGGGTGGGAACGAGTGTTGCGGCCTCCTCTAAGTCCTGGAGGCTCGCTGTGAGGGCCGACTGCAGGTCGGAGTGTGCTGCCTGGAGTTCTTCCAGATCATTGGTGCCGAACAGTACCCAGCTGAGGGCACCCGCCTCGGGCTCAACCTCTTCGCCCCACTCGAGCAGATGGTTCAACAAGGGCGCGTCAGTCCGCCCACCGGAACTTCCCAGTGTCTCGACGACCGCCAGACCCCATGCGGCTCCACCTTCTGTTTGGATGGCTCGCTCCACCAGGTGTTCTCGGAACCATCGGCCCCGGGAAGCATCCCCTAGGCCGTCGGAGACCCGGGCTCCCATCGATGCCACCGTTAAGCTGCTCCAGCGGTCTTGTTCTTCCCTTAGCGAACGGAGCAACTCGACGGACCAGCGAGATCCGTTGGACGGCCGCAGAGCGCCTCGGATGTAGTGGAGGTCATTCCAGGTCATGCGGACGGCGAGCTCGCCGGGGGCCAGCGCCTTGGCCTGTTCAGCGAGCTCCAAGGCATCGACCTCGTTTCCGCGGCGAAGGCGGCGAAGCAGGATCATCCCAATGACTCGGCCGAGCCCGGCTCCGAGGGTAGAGGTGTGGGGTGGCGGCTCCACTTCGAGCAGGGCTTGCTCTAGAGGCTCTGGGTCCTGGCCGTTGATGTCGTGGAGCCAGAGATCGATCAGAGCTGCTCGGTAGGCAAGCTGAGTTGCGACTCTCGCGATGTCGCTCTTGCGGAGAAGCTTGTGAAGATGGAGTGAGTGCTCTCGGGTGGCGAGGTCAATGTGGCGCAGCGATCTCAGTTGCTGGCCCAGGAGCCACTTGGCGTTGACCGTACCGTCCGGCTGGGCCGCTGTAGCCTGCATGAATTCCTGCTCGGCGGCGACGCCAAAAGCCATCGTTCTTGCCAGGATGTCCGCGGGATTTGCTGGCTCTGCGGGTCCGCCGATGGCCTCTGAGCATGCCCTCCGCACCGCCTCCAGCCCAGCCGACAGCTTCTCCTGCCTCTCTTTGTCGGTGGGGATCCTCTCTTGCGAGTCCAGCAGTTGGGCCACTCGCCACCATGCACGGTAGGCCCCTAGCCAGCGGCACGCGCCGTCCACCAAGACGCGCTCGAACTCCAGCTCGGGACGTGTGGTGGCCAGCGATGCCCCGGCTTGGATCTCCGCCCAGAGTCCGTCCCAGTCGACACTGCTGAGCCTCGCTCTGCGATTCCGCCAAGGATCGTGGTCTGGGTTCGTGTACGCCTCCGAGGGGTCGGGGAGACGAGGGCGATGGTCCCGTTCGACGTCCCCCATGACGCCCCGGAGGAGAAGTAACGCCAGGCTCGCTGTCACCTCGGGTTCCATGTCTCGGCGGGCAGCGAACCGATAGATGGACACAAAGGGGTCGTCCCGATCCTTTGTGTCGGGGCGCCCAGGTTCGGAGAGCATGCGAGCTACTAGGGCCGATCGGGCGCCGGGAGTGGGGAAGGTGTGGAGGGTCAGCGACGCAGCAGCTTCAGTGAGTGCTGGATGGAGGGTCCCTTCGGGGTCGACGAACGCAGGTGCCGGATCCGGAAGCATGGGCTCCAGGTCAAAACCTTGTCGGACCGTGACCGCACGGTAGGGCAGGGCCAGGTCGTCTGGGGGTCCCCAAGGTTCGAGCATGGTTCGGAGGGTATCATCCCCAGCCATGTTCCTTCGTCCCCTCGACCTCGTCGTTATCGGGGCCTACTTGGTCATCGCCCTCGGGATCGGGCTGTGGTCGTCGAGACGCGCAGGTAAGAGCGGCGAGGCCTATTTCGTCGCCGATCGCTCGCTCCCCGGGTGGCTGGTGGGGATCTCGATTGTGGCAACCACCTTTGCGGCGGATACGCCGCTCGTGGTCTCGGGGATGGTGGCCAGCAAGGGTATCGCCGCCAACTGGTTTTGGTGGTCCATGGGCATCGCCCATGTGGGCATGTTCTTGTTCTGGTCGCGCCTGTGGCGGCGGGCCCACGTGGTGACAGATGCTGAGTTCGCGACGGTTCGCTATGGCGGTCGTGCCGGCGAGTCCCTGAGGATCTTCAAGGCCCTGTTCTTCTCGGTGGTGTGGAACGCCATTGTCTTGGGCTGGGTCTTGCGGGCCATGCAGAAGATCTCGGCGCCTTTTGTCCGCTGGGAGGACTGGCTTCCCCATGGGCTGTGGGCCCGCCTATCCGCTCATTGGGATCCCAGCGGCCCCCTCGGAGGTCTGGATGAGCTCCTGACGATTGTCGTGCTGCTCATGTTGGCGACGCTCTATTCGACACTTGGCGGCTTGAGGGGGGTGATCCTCACGGACCTGCTGCAGTTTCTCCTGGCCATGATCGGCGCCTTTGCGCTGGCCGGCTTTGTGTTGGTGGAGGTCGGCGGCCCTTCAGGTCTGGTGAGTTCGTTGTACGAGGTGCTGGGTGCCGAGCGGGCGGCAGAGACTCTGGCCTTCGTTCCTCCTCGTGGTGGACTCTCGTTCCTGTCTCTTCAGGCATTTGCGGTGTATCTGTTTCTGTTCTGGTGGTCCCATCCCATGGGCGATGGAGGAGGCTACATCGCCCAGCGGCTCTCGGCGGCTCGGAGCCCCCGAGATGCACAGGTTGCAGCGGGCGTTTTTCTCGTTCTCCATTATGTTGTCCGGCCCTGGCCCTGGATTGTCGTCGGCCTGGCCGGCTTGGTGTTGTTTCCGTCCCTAGAGCTTGTGGCTGACCCTGCCGCCCATGGTCAGCTGGCCTTGTTGGTGGCGTCCGACCCCGAGATGGCTTACCCGGTGCTGGCTGCCAGGAGCCTCCCGCCAGGGTTGCTCGGCGTCCTCCTCGCTTCTCTGTTCGCGGCGTTCATGTCGACGGTCGACACCCACCTCAACTGGTCGGTCTCTTACGTAGCTCATGACCTCTGGGCGAATCGAATCCGACCTGGCTGTTCACCCCGGGAGGAGGTCCTGGTTGGCCGGGTTGCATCCGTTGTGTTCGCGGTCCTCGCTTTGTTGGTTGCCACACGGATCGGCTCCGTGGAGAAGGCGTGGAAGTTCGTCGCTGCGCTGGGCGCCGGCATGGGCCTGCCGGTGTTGCTGCGTTGGGTCTGGTGGAGGGTCAACGCCCAGGCGGAGATTGGCGGTGCCCTCGGCTCATTCCTCGTGACGTTGCTGATCACGCTGTTCGTGGATGACTTGCTCTGGGAGTACACCCTCGCCCTGTCGGTGGCCGGTGGGGTGAGCTGTGCACTGCTGGGCGTGTTGCTCTTCGGTCCCGCCGATCCAGAGGTCTTGGATGGCTTCTGGACACGGGTTCGGCCGCCCGGCTTCTGGGGCCCGGTCAGGGCCCGATCAGCCACACCGGGCTCAGCCCTTGCCGTCACCGGCATGGTTGGTGCTTGGCTGGCGGCAGCGCTGGCACTCATTTGCCTGATCTTTGCGCCGGGGCACCTGGTGTTAGGACGCTACGGCTCCTGCCTCATCCTGGTAGGCCTGGCCATCTTGTTGGGTGGCGTCGCGCGCCGCTTCATGCATCGGCAGAGCCCCTCCGATGTCGCTCTGGGGGGCCCGGGAGCCCCCCTGCTCCCACCCCAGCCCCCGGGCGGCGGGTAGTCGCGCCGCCCGGAGACGTGGGGGGGGGAGGGGAGAGGACGGCAGCGAGAGCACCGCGGGTGCTCCGCGATAGACCGTCGTCATTTGTCCGCGCCTCTGTCTTGTCTGCTCAGCTGCAGCCCGTGGTGCCACCACAGTCCATGCACTTGAGGCAGGAACCATTGCGGACCATCTTCATGGACCCACAGTTTGTGCACGAGTCGCCCGTAAAGCCCTGCGCTACGGCGTCCAGCACTTGTCCGCCCGAGCCACTGCTGCGGGTGTCTAGTTCTAGACTGTCGTCGTCGTCCGTGGAGCTAGGCGCCGAGGCTGTGGTCGCTGTCGCGCCGAGGCTGGCGAACTCGCTTGTGTCATCGCTATGCGCTGCCGCGACGGCTGCCACTGTGGGTAGGCTATTGGCGGTTGTGTTAGCACCCCTCCGGTCGAATCCGCTGGACCCGAAGGGGGGCGGCTCGTCCACATCCACCGCAGGGAAGAGCAACTGCTCCTGAATGATCTCTTCTTCACTCCACTCGGGCTCATCGCGCCCCACAGCGTCGTGTCGGAGGTCTTCGGGGTTGATCTGAGCGAGCTCGTTTCGTCCCAGGTAGGAGACGGCCAACTCCCGGAACATGTAGTCGATGACCGAGGTGGCCATCTTGATCCGATCATTGCCCATCACCAGACCGCTTGGCTCGAAGCGGCTGAACACGAACAGGTCCACATACTTCTCCAGCGGCACTCCGTGCTGAAGGCCCACGGACACGGCGATGGCGAAGCAGTTCATCAGGCTGCGGAAGGCCGCGCCCTCCTTGTGCATGTCGATGAAGATCTCACCCAGTGTGCCGTCGTCGTACTCGCCGGTCCTCAGGAACACCTTGTGGCCACCGACCATCGCCTTTTGTGTGTAGCCGCGACGCCGGTCCGGGAGTCGTCGCCTCTTGGCCAGGTAGCGAACAACCACCTTCTCGGCCACAGCTTGGGCTGCCGCTGCGCCTGGGAGGTCCGTGATGCTCGCTCCCAGCAGTGATGCGTCCGGGCCGAACAACTCTTGGGCGTAGAGCGACGAGAGTGGCTGAGAGAGCTTGCTGCCATCCCGGTACAGCGCGTTGGCCTTGATGCCCAGTCGCCAGGAGAGCATGTAGGCGTCGTTGACGTCTTCGATGCTGGCCCCATTGGGCATGTTGATCGTCTTGCTGATTGCCCCAGAGATGAAGGGCTGACAGGCAGCCATCATCCGGATGTGAGCGTCGTAGGCGATGAACCGCGTGCCGTGTCGGCCGCACTTGTTGGCGCAGTCGAAGATGGCCAGATGCTCGGGGGCGAGTCCCGGCGCCCCTTCGAGGCTCATGGTGCCGCAAGCGTAGCTGTTGGCTGCTGCGATCTCGGCGGAGTTGAAGCCCATCGCTGTCAGGAAGTTGAAGTCGGGCTTTGCCAACTCAGCATCGGAGAGTCCCAGGATCTCACGGCAGAAGCTATCGCCGAGGGTGAACCTGTTGAACGCGAAGCTGATGTCGAAGGCGGTGCCGAGCACGTCCTCGACCTTCTGGAGTGCCTCGTCGTCGAAGCCTCGCTCGGTCAAGGTCTCGTGGTTGATGTGAGGGGCGCCACGCAGGGTGCCGTGTCCTCGACTGTAGTCCACGATGGCGCGGATCTGTTCGTCGTCGTAGCCCAAGTGAGCCAGCGCCGGGGGAATGGACTCATTGATGATCTTGAAGTAGCCACCTCCCGCCAGCTTCTTGAACTTGACCAGTGCGAAGTCTGGCTCGACCCCGGTCGTGTCGCAATCCATCAGGAGGCCGATGGTGCCCGTGGGTGCGATGACCGTGACCTGGGCGTTTCGGAAGCCGTGCTTCTCACCCAACTCCAGAGCTGTGTCCCAGCACTCTCGGGCCGGCTCGAGCAGATCTCGAGGCGCCGCATCGGGCCGGATGCCAACGGGCAGTACGGACAGCTGCTCATACTCATCGCTGTCCGCGTTGTACGCCGCCCTCCGGTGATTCCGAATGACACGCAGCATGTGGTCCTGATTTTGGTCGTAGGCTTCGAAGGGGCCGAGCTTCTCAGCCATGCGGGCTGACTGGGCGTAGCTCTCACCGCAGAGAATGGCAGTGAGACAGCCGCACACAGCCCGACCTTCGGCGCTGTCGTAGGGAAGCCCCATGACCATGAGCAGCGCGCCGAGGTTGGCGTAGCCGAGACCCAGAGTGCGGAACTCGTAGGACAAGCGCGCGATGGCTTCGCTGGGGAACTGGGCCATGGACACCGAGATCTCGAGCACGCGCGTCCAAATGCGGATTGCGTGGCGATATCCGTCCACATCGAAGCTGTGGCTGTCGATGTCGAAGAACCGCATGAGGTTGAGCGAGGCCAGGTTGCATGCCGTGTCGTCGAGGAACATGTACTCGGAGCAGGGGTTGCTGCCCTGGATTCGGCCGCTCTCGGGGCACGTGTGCCAGTCATTGATTGTCGTGTCGTACTGGAGCCCGGGGTCGGCGCAGGACCAGGCGGCGTAGCAGATCTGATGCCACAGATCCTTGGCTGGCAGTGTCTTGCAGACGCGCCCATCGATGCGTTGCGTCAGAGTCCAGTCCTCGTTGCGCTGCACGGACTCCATGAAGCGATTGTTGACCCGCACGCTGTTGTTGGAGTTTTGGCCCGACACGGTCCCATACGCGTCGCTGTCCCAGTCCGTGTCGTACACAGGGAACTCGAGGGAGTCGTAGCCCTGCCGAGCGTACTGGATGGCTCGGAAGATGTAGTTGTCGGGCACGAGCGCACGCCGCGCGTCATCGATTGCCTCTGACAGCAGCGGGTTCTTCCGGGGATCGAAGCGGTCTTCGCCCGTCGCGTCGATCTCGGCGGTGTTGGTCGCCTTCATGATGGCGTTTAGGTGGTGCTGGTTGAGTCGCGAGCCCGTCACTAGGCAGGCCACCTTCTGCTCTTCCATCACCTTCCAGTTGATGTACTTCTCGATGTCGGGGTGGTCCACATCGACGATGACCATCTTCGCAGCTCGTCGTGTCGTCCCTCCCGACTTGATGGCGCCGGCAGCTCGATCGCCAATCTTCAAGAACGACATGAGACCCGAAGAGCGGCCGCCACCGGAGAGCGGCTCGCCCTCGCCCCGAATTTGGGAGAAGTTGGACCCGGTCCCCGAGCCGTACTTGAACAGCCGCGCCTCTCGGGTCCAAAGATCCATGATGCCGCCTTCAGAGACGAGGTCGTCGCTGACCGACTGAATGAAGCACGCGTGAGGCTGCGGACGTGCGTAGGAGGAGGTGCTGCGATTGACCTTGCCGGTGTCTTCGTCCACATAGTGGTGACCCTGAGCGGGGCCATCGATGCCGTAGGCCCAGTTCAGCCCTGTGTTGAACCACTGGGGTGAGTTGGGCGCGCAGATTTGTCGGGCGAGCATGGCGCGCAGCTCGTCGTAGAAGACTCGAGCGTCCTCTTCCGCGTCGAAGTGCCCTCGCTTCCAGCCCCAGTAGGTCCAGCAGCCGGCCAGCCGGTGGAACACTTGGCGGCTGTCTGTCTCGCGGCTGTACTGGTCCGACTCTGGGAGCGCGGCCAGGGCCACCTCGTCAGCTTCGTGGCGCTGCAACCAGTCGGGAACACCGTCTTCGGCGACCCGTCGGGTGACGGCTGGCACACCGGCCTTGCGGAAATACTTCTGCGCCATGATGTCGGTGGCGACTTGCGACCAACCCTCGGGAACGAGGACGTCTTCTTGGAGGAAGACCACCGAGCCGTCGGGGTTTCGGATCTCGGAACGTCGGGGAACGAAGGAGAGTCCCTCGTAGCTGTCGTCGACGCGCTGGGTGAACCGACGTTGGATACTCATGCTGCTCCTCAAATTCCCGGACTCTGCGGGTCGGTGGTGGGCCTGTGACAGGATGTTTGTGGCTGCGTGCCAACATGCGGCACGATTCCCCAGAGTGCCCGTCACTGGAGGATGCTATCGGCGCTGCAGCACGCCAGTCAACAAGAAAAAACACAAGATATTGTGGTGTGAGTTGTGACCTGCAACAAGATGCTGTGGTTCAGGTGGTTTAGCGATCGAAATCCACAGTTGTGGATAACTTTTCCCACAGGCTGATGCTTTCTGTGGATAAGTCGATACGCCGTCGTCAAATGCCCCCAAAACGGCCCTGTGCCTGGGCCGGAGCCTCTTGGCGGCCCCGACTCACCCAATCAGTCGCGCGCGTCCAATGGTTTGATTATCCTGATCTTGGTGACACGTGTTGGCCTGGTTTTGGGTGGGGGCGGGGCGAGGGCAGCCTATGAGGCAGGTGTCCTGCGCTATCTGGCTAGGGCGATGCCTGCTGCGCTGGGCCGTCCGCCTTCCTTTCACGTGGTCGTAGGTACCTCGGCGGGTGCCATCAATGGAGCCTTCGTAGCAGCAGCTGGCGAGGACTTCGCAGCCGAGATGGATCGTCTCGTCGATCGATGGCAGCGTCTGCGTATTGGTGAGATCTATCGACTGGGTCTCCGACGCTTCTGGCGTTTGCCTCTGCGGCTGGCGCGGACGTCGAGTCCGGGCGGCGTCGATCAGCTAGGCCTGTTGGATGCATCGCCGCTCCACGCCATGGTGCGCGACGAGCTTCCTTGGGCTGGGATCCGAGATGCCATCCGCAGCGGGTCGCTGGGTGCGTTCGCGGTGACGGCGACCGAGTTGGCTACCTCGCGCACCGTGCTCTCCAGGGGAGGATCTATGTGGTTGGGGAAGCCGCCTGGGCCATCGAGGGTGCCTGCAACGGAGGACGCGACGGAGGAGTCCCCGGGGACTACATACCATGCGCCATGGTGGCGCGTGACCTCGGAGTGGCCG
>PBPL01000206.1 GCA_002724675.1 Deltaproteobacteria bacterium
GCAGCCCCGAACACTCAGGGTCTGGCTGCCTTGCTCCTGCTCCTCGGCCTGGCACCGCTACGCAGACGCCGCCTTAGGTGAGGGGCTCGAGCTCCCGCTAGTTCTCACTGGAAGTATGGAGCAGGCGTATCCGCTGGTGGTAATGCGGTTGGCGCATACTCACCAGCGTCTTCCGCCGATTGGTAGTCTTGCTCTCGCAATCGTAAGGAAAAGTAGTGAAGCATCTCTGGGTGATCCTTCTGGGGTTGTTCTTCGTCGTCCCCGCCTGTGACGTCGGAGACGACGAGGGCTCGGCTGGCGACGACGACTCGGCCGACGGCGACGACTCGGCCGGCGACGACGACTCGGCCGGCGACGACGACGATCTGGCTGGCGACGACGATGACCTGGCCGATGACGACGACGACTCGGCCGACCCGACCTGCGACGAAGCGACTGACCCGACCTGCGGCGAGGTCCCGCCGGTGCCCGTCGTCGGCGCCGGGGACTATGCCCTGTGGTACTGGCCCGGCAACCACCGCCCCGTTGAGACCTGGCCGACGGTCGAGCCCGTCATGCATTTCCTCACCGGTCACTACGGCATGGCGTTTGACGAGTCGACTGGAAGCCTCCTCCGATTTGGGACGCTGACGGACGGGCTGAGCGCGGATGAGGCACAGCACCGGCCCAACGAAGACGTAGAAAGCCTGCCTGCCGCTTCGATCCGGTTCGAGGTGGGGTCCGGCGAGGATGCGGTCGTCGCCACTGGCTTCGCGGGCAACTCACCCGAGGCCATTGATCGGGCGCGCATGATCGACGGTGGCCGGCTCATGAACCGGATCGAGATCCCCACCGTCTCCTACGACGCTGACCAGGCTCTGGCCGGGCGGATCGAGATCGCGTCGATGCCCCGCCACGTCGTCTTCTCCCACACTGTCGCGGGTGCCGACGCCGCCGGGACCAGCCGGGTCGTGCTGTCCGGCCCCGCCGTCGAGGACCTGCCGGTCGCGACGTGGCTGGTCGCCAACCGAGCCCTTACCCTGACCAACGAGGCCGGCGAAGGCTGGCTGTTCGTCGTCTACGACACCTCCGACGCGACGACGACGCTTGCATGGTCTAACGCCGACGGTCTGATTGCCGAGGCCATAACCGCCGGAGTGCCCGCCACCGGCGTCACCGTCTCCGTCCTCGCGGCCCCCACATCGGCCCTGACCGACACCGAGCAGGCGCTCTATCTTGATCCCGCCGCCACGGTCGCCGTCACCTACACGCTACTCGATGAGTGGGGCTTGGACGTTGCCGACCCGATGGATGCCCCCTGGGATCCTACGCTGGGCGCGTTCCTGCTTCCGCTGGGGTCACTGCAGGATGCCAATGCGCCGGCGGCTGCGGACTGGGAAGACTGGTTGTTCCACCACTGGCACGGGCGCCACCGGATCGAGATCGACGTCAGTGCTTCGGGGCCGACCTCGGTACCACTGGCGATGCACGGCAGCGACCGCATCTCCTGGTACGTCGTCGGCGGCGCACCGATGCTGAGGGCGGCGAACGGCGAGCCGACGGGGCTACCCGTCCAGATCAGCAAGAACTGGCACGGCGACTACTGGTACCACCTGTACGCGCAGCCGACCTTTGCGGGCGTGGGAACCGAAGAACTCGAGTTGACCGTCGCGTCCTCGAAGTGGGGCCCCACCTATGCCGCCTCGCACGCCCAACTCAGTCTCATCGGGTGGAACGACGCCGGTGGCCATTGGGACGAGTCGGCACTGGGTGCGTTTGGTGAGTCAATCACCTACGACCCCGATGTCACTCTCGGTCGGTCCATGGTCGACGACGTGCGGCCCTTCCTCGTGCAGTCGGACCAGGCATGGGGGTGGACGGGCAATGTCGGCGGGGCGGACTTTCTCCGCTACACGACCGCCACCGAGCCCTACTGGCAGCGCCGGCTTGCGCGCGTCCGCAGTCACTACGCAGCGGTGGGTCCGAACCGGACTGACGTGCGCTACTCGGGGTTGAGTACGGACGGTCGCATTCAGGCCGACATCCGCGTGCAGATGGGCGCGACGGACGACCTCGTGCGGGTGGCATATGACCTTGACTACAGCTTCCTGGATGATGTCCCTTACGACCGTCTTGCCTTCTTCCAGGTGGCCGCCGACCACTACGGTGACAACGGGTTCGCGCGCTACGCGGCCGGCAACGCGGCCGGCGTGCTGTTCGACGAGCCGGTGCCTGACCACAGCACGACGGGCTACCTCTCTGATGATGAGCGCGGCATCCCCCTGGAGGGGGACGCGCCCTGGGTGATGCTCTACGACAACCAGCGCGACTGGGACTCGCTGCCCGAACACTACGCGGATGTTGGTTTCGTCGTACGTGCCTTTGCGGCGGACATCGGTGGCACGTTGATCACGACGCCCCACGTCAACCTGCAGCGCACCTTCAACGGAGGGATGTCGCAGATGGCTTTCGAGTTGGGGCTCCCCCACGAGGACGGCTCGTCCTGGTGTGGCACACCTTGCGGCGGCGAGACTCGCTTCGTTCCCGCAGGAAGCACGGTGAGCGCGACGATTGAGTACCTGGTGCCGCCGGCCGACAAGGACCGCTACTACGGCACGGCAGGCTACCTGCTGAGCCTTCCCGCGCTGGCGTACCGAAGTACGGACATGATGCTCGAGCTGGCCTCCGGAGGCGCGATCGAGGTCGAGGTCGACCACGGCACGCTGCTGCAGGCCTGGCCGGTGGAGGTCGCAGCGATCCCCGGCCCCCTTGCTGCGGAGCTGACGATGACAGGGGGGCGGGGCTTCACCTCGATGACGTTCCGCGGGCTCAATCGCCCCGATGGGTGGCGGTTGGAGGTCGAGGGGGACGCCGGCTGGAGGGTGGTGGACCAGTCGGTCTGGGGTAACGACTTCTGGCAGTGCGACCACGAGCCCGACAGCGGGACGTGGGCACTGACGTTCAGCGTCGCCAACGAGGGCACGACCCGCTATCGACTCGGCTGGAGTGCGACTGCGATCAGGTAGGCCTGCATTCTCTCGAGAGCTTGGCAGATAGCCCCCAAGATTGTTCTCACGTAAGCCTGCCGGAAGCGAGTACTGAGCCTTTCCTCTTATCGGTCCTATACGCTCCAGCAGAGTGAACATAGGACCTCTTATCGGTCCTATACGCCGCGTAGCACCCGGCATACCCGCCTAAGGGGAGTACGCCGGCATTGCTATCCCCTGAGCTACTATCTCCCCTTGGAGGTAGTGATGAAGCTCTAGCCCTTGTGGAGTGTTCATCCAGCCGTAGATGAAACGATTTGAATACAGCTCCGAGGAGACTGTTCGGGCCGTACGGCTGGCGTACTGGCGACACAATGACTTCGGTGAAGACGGTGGTGAGAGCAAGAAGTGGGAGTTCTTCCCAATGGGTCCGATTTCGATGCCCATTCCAAACCTGGAAGGCCGCAAGCGGGCGATTCGATACCACGACCTGCATCACCTGATGACTGGATATCAGACCGACTTCAATGGTGAGCTGGAGATTGCGTCCTGGGAGATAGGAGCAGGGTGCGGGCGGTTCTGGTTTGCCTGGGCCATCAATCTGCAAGGCTTGATGCTGGGAATGATGGTGAATCCCAGGCGATTCATTCGGGCCTGGGCTCGTGGTCGACGCTCCAGGAGTCTCTATGGTCGGCCCGTAGACGATACTCTGCTCGATATGACCGTGGCTCGACTACGAGCGGAGGTTCACATGCCATCGGAGGAATTGGAGCCCACGCTCGGTGACAACGTTTCGTACTGGCTCTGGGCGGGTACAAGCCTGGTGTTGGAACTGGCTGCCATTGTCGCGATGTTTGCCGGGCTCTGGATGGCTGCCACTCGGATGTCTTGAGCGCCATGATCACTCGTGGATGACACCTGTAGGTGTGGGCTCTCACTTCCCCCATCCGGCTCCGCCAACCGCCCCCTGGCGGATACTCACAAGACTCAGAACTTGCTACAGGCCGTCTTATATACGGCTCGAATTACTCATTTGGGGCATTTGCAGAGATGGATGGGCAGGGCTCACCCTGGCCAGCAGGAACGTCCTGGTAGATCACCCAGTCCATCTTCGCCATGACCTCAGCTATTCGGTCACCGCTGGGCCTTTGGTTATTGATCTCGTCGTTGGTCTTGCACGAATGGACCAGCATGTCGTCTGTCCAGGTGATGCCCGCCTCGCCGTTCAACTCGGTGCGGAGGATGAGGCCGTTCCGTCCTCGGATTTCCACGATGTCGTAGTAGCTGGGGTCGTCCTCATTTTGATGTTCGTTCTCAAAGGAGAGCCCTGGGGCCGCCTCGTCCCTCGACATTGCTGTTGCCATGTAGCCATCTTCGACGACGTTCCAGACGTCTCGCAGCAACCGGTAGCCACGACGTACGTGTAGAGGACCAGAGGTCTCTGTGGGCATGCCAAAGAATCCAGAGGTATTCTCAGCTCCGGCCAGATCCATCAGCTTCCAGAAGTACACAGCCTCAATATTGCGTTCCTGAATCAGATACATCAGGTGGGCCAGCTCCAGAGTGAGCAGTGAGGAGTTCTCAACCTCAGTCTTCCAGCCTTCAGGATCCTGCCGTTCTCGGTTTCCAATCTGGCCGTACGGATCGAAGGCCGAGATGATGATGCGGTCAATCGAGTCGATGGAGTCACTCTCCCAATCGGCCTCCATCAATACCTTCCAGTACTTTCCGATGTTGTGCTCGCCCATGCCGTATCCCGGATTCGGGAACAGGTGAAATGAGAACCCGTAGTCTTCGTCAGCCCCGCTGAGGTCTCTATAGTCTCGCAGGGTCTTCCGGAAAGCGTCCCAATCGGTGTCATCAGGGGCGACATCGGGTTCTACCTTGCCGACATTAAAGACGGTGGAGTCACCAAAGCCTCCGTAAAAGATCGGGGTGTGGCGGTTTCTGCGATCATCCGCCGCTCGAACCCCCTCGTAGATGGCGTCGGCCTTGAGCCGATACTCCTCGGCACTGCCCCAGAAGAATCGCTTACCATCAGGCTCGTTTCCGGTTTCCCAGGACAGTTGGCCGATGGGTATTGAAATCGGCCACGAGCCCCGCCTGTGGGGAATGTTCGTTTGGAGGGTGGAGTCAGGGAGTGATTCGGCGAGGCCTTGCACCCAGTCTTGGTACTGATCGTGACCAAAGGCGGTTGCAGCGTCTCTTGGGGAGCTGTTGCCCTCGTTGCTCGTGTGGGTGAAGACAGGAGGGAAGCCAATCCTGTTCTCGTCCTCGTAATTACTCAACAGGTGGCAGGGTGTGGTGCCCAGCTGGCTGGGTATGGTGGGCAACTGGCTGGGGAACTGGTAGATGCCCTGCGGAATGTCGACGACGATGTCGCCGCAGTCCCAACCTTCTTCCTCAGGGTCGAAGGGAATGTCGGCCATTCCAACCATAATGTTTGAGCCTGTGAGCATGCTGTACAAGGTGCCACGCACCATGGATTGCGGCCACGAGGGGACGCTCACCTGGTTGACCGTGATATCCGGGAGCCCGTTTCCGGCGACCATTCCATCCTCGATCAGATGAGCAACAGCTTTCTCGTGAGCAGCCCATCTTGCAGGGCCATAGACATCCGACAGAGAGTCCATGGCAAAACCGAAACGAACCGAGTGCCAGTGGTCGAGGCTGGGATGGCCCGAGGCTTGGACCTCGTCCTCGTCATTGAGGTCGACTTCTGGCAGAGCCGTTACGCTTCCGTTCTCAGCGGGAAGCGCGAGTGCAAGGTCGTCAAGGAAGTCGCAGCCGGTTAGACAAAGCAAGGGGACCATCGCGACTGCAGAGAGCCAACCGGTGAACAGGGATGAGTAGGGTCGAGAGACAAGCATGCCTTCCTCCTTCGGTAGCCCGGCTGTCTCCTAGAGACCCGTGGCTTTGCGTCCCAGCATCGCCGCTGGTTTGCCGTTATCGAGAGGGAAACATCCCCACTCCATTGCTTCACATGTGCTGCAACTGACGTGCCAGGGTAGGCGTGCAGAATCGAGCGAATTCTCAACACGTACTTCTGCTCAATAACCAGGACCTAATGCAGCTTCCCATTTGGCCCATACTCCCCAGACCCACCCGTACGTATGTGGGCGACGCGAGAATGGGCCAATTGCGAAGGTGGGGTAGATGCATGGGCGGTGCCTGTCTGTGAAAGAAACAGGTCTACTGACAGCAGCTCGTTCGTTCGATGCTACTTCTTGAAAGCAATCAGAGACTTCACAAGACCAAGAACGCGCTGTTGGTGAATCTCTGCATCTGGGAACAAGCTGCGCAAGTCAGCTGCAGTCATCAAGCGGAGGCCTTTGAGGCGAGCATCGATCCGTTCCTGGCTGGGTTTCTTGATGAGGCCCCACAGGGTGAAACGACGTACGAGGTGGCGCGCAATCCCAAATGGAACCAAGTGGATGAAGAAGCCCATCAGATGGGTTTCGACGAAAAACCTCTTGTTGGGGGTTTGGACGAAATACCTCGGGGCCAGCCGCCGCACCTCTCGCGCAAAACAAACGGCGTCTTCCCACGTTCCAACATGCTCGATGACCGAATTCGAGAATGCGATGTCGAAACTGTGGTCCGAGAGGTCAAGTTTGCGCCCATCCCCCTGTATTTTCCGAAGATTTTCGCGTTCCCAGGTGGTTGGGTCGAGGTTCACCAACAGCACGGAAGGCTTCGCCTTTGTGAACTCCCAATTGAAGGCCGTGCCGCCAATGTCGATGACTTTGTCGGAACTACTGAGCTCAAACATCTGCTCGAACAGTGCCATGCGACGACGTCTAAAGAACCTCATCAACGGGCGACGAAGGGACTGCAGCTGCATGCTTTATCCACGATAGCTCATGGGTTCACTCATCCCCTTAGAGAGAGTCGCGGTCGCAGCTCGTCAACCTCAACTCACCTCGGTCCTGCGCGAAGATCAACAACTCTGCCTCGTTGTGACTTACGAGCAAAGTCACGGAGTCCTCTCGTGGGGGCGCACTGCTGCCAGTCTTGGCACTGACCGCCTTAGGGTCACGACCAATACCCTGGACCTCCACGTGGTGCAGCAAAGTCACCGTCTCGGGTCCATGACCACCAGGCTTCACAAAAGTGCCTGTGACATTGCAACGGTCCCTGGGTTTGAGAGGGCCGGCGACGCTCTCGATACCTTTCACCTGTACGGTCAACGCTTGAAACCCCTCGGGAACAACTCTGCTCACAACGGCATCATCGCTATGGACAGCAGCGGTGTCCGAATGCCCAGACTGCTCAAGGCCGGTGTCGCTAGCCGGCTCAAGCCCACAGCCAGCCAGGAGTAGGGCTGCACCAAGAGTCACGAGCACATTGAGTTCCGTCCATGCTCTGGTGCGCTTGCTAGATAGCTTCATGAAGAACCTCCTGGTGAAGTGGCTTGGGCTACGCGGCGAGTAGATCTTTGACGCTGCTGACCTATCAGCTCCTGAGGAACAACTCACGGGCATGAAGCCATAGGCTGTCACAGCTCTACACATTTAACAAACATATTATTGACATTATATTGACATTTGGCAGCCACTCTTGCGTATCCCTGCGCCCTGCAGGGCGATGGCAACGTGGTGTGCTGGGGAAGGAGTGCCAATGGTCACGCATCGACTTAGTTGAAGGAGGTAAGGCCATGGCGTGAGCTAATTCACCCCCCCGCCTGCGGCGCCAGTACCCCCTGCCTGCCTCTACCCCTCCGCTAGACTCTCAGGTGGAGGTTGGCGTGGAACATGGGAAGCTCCGAGTGTTGCTCACGGTCTGTCTGCTGCTGGGACTGGGGTCTGGTTGTGTTGGGCCTCGCAGCGGGGGAGGCGGTGGAGGGAGCCGCTCGCCTATGGATGACGACGATTCCGCTGCCGATGACGACGACTCCGCTACTGTTGACGACGACGACGACAGCAGCCGTGAATGCCCTGAAGGGGAAGTCGAGGACTGTAACGGCAACTGTGGACCAGAGGAGTGGATCGGGGATTTCTTCTGCGACGACGGAGCCTATCTCTGGGACGACATCCCCATCGTCTTCGATTGCGATGAATTCAATCGGGACGACGGCGATTGTGAACCAAGGCAGGACGTCCCATGTGGCGATGGACTGGTCCCCGATTGTAATGGCTATTGCGCACCTCAAGAGTGGATCGGCGACAGCACCTGCGACGACGGCCAATACCTTTTCGATGGTGTGCCCATCGATTTCAACTGCGCCGACGGGGCCTGGGATGGCGGTGATTGCGATGACGGTATGGTCTGTGACCGTCCAGATGTGGTGGTGTTTTCAGTCTCGGGGCACGACATCTCCGACTCGAACGACCTGAACGAGGAGTACTTGTACGAGCGTGGTGCTGTCTCGCAGGTGGCCAATGCACTACCCGCGGGAACGGACGTGATGCTCTTGCCCTACGCCGATGAGCTGGAAAATAGCCGTGGCGAAGGCGACACCATAGAGACCTATGGCTTTCTTCAACTCCAGTCCGATCTGGAGTTTGTGAGTCAGAATTGGGGGGGGCTCTGTTCCGCACCGCCAGCGGTCATCATCATTGCGCACTCTCATGGTGTGGTGTGGTCCCACACAGCCGTCCACATGTTGCCTGGACTCTATGTCGATGTGTTGGTGGACCTGGACGGACAGTCGGATGGTTGGGAGCGGCCCTATTGGGGTCTCGTCGGCGACCATTGGGCACACGAACTGCAGGCTTTTGCCGATGATTATGGGCCCTCGTGGCCCTTCTCCCCCTGGGACGCAGCCAATGCAGCCCAGTGGGGATACCAGGACGTTGAGGATGTTGTTCCCTGGAACGTGGGGCTGAACCTCGAGGTGGCGAGCGACCCCTCAGTGCTGGACATGGTGGGAAAGGTGGGCTTCGTTCTCACGGATCGTGATCCGAACTCCAGAACCGATGGAAGTACTACGGGTATCTATCGTGAGGAGTTCTCGGGACTCAGCCATAGCGAGGTTTCCTACGACGATACAGCCGCCCTGAATTGGGTCGCTGAAGAGATTTACTTCCACTTCGCACCGTGAGCAGTGGAGAGCCATGAAGCGAGGTGCTGCGCTCTTACCCGGCCTGTTGTGTTTGCTCGTTTTGCTTGTTGCGGTGTCGGCACGGGCCAGCCCCGTGGAGACTGGGGTCGGCCTTCTTCAAGCGAAGGGCTGCCTCTCTTGCCACACACTGGACGGGTCGGCGTCAGCGGGCCCCACCCTGAACGGAGTCGTTGAGGCAAAGGGAGCCGAGTATGTTCGTCGGGCCATCCTGGTGCCCAATGCCGATATCGCCGAGGGCTACTCCGCTGGAATGATGCCGGCCGTCCCGGTGAGTGAGGCTGAGCTGGAGGCCCTTGTGTTGGCCCTCGCCGTGCCCACTTCTGGGGCCGAGCCAGCAGAAGGTGGCTCGATCCTCGCGGTCGCGGTCTGCGGCTTCCTGTTTGTCTTTCTTCATCTCTTCCTGAGCAGTGGCTGGGTCCGGCCTCGTCTAGTGTCTGCGCTGGGCGAGACTCGGTTCCAGTGGCTCTATACGACCCAGGCCATCGTGATGCTGTCCTTGACTTGGTACGCCTGGGACCTGGCTCCGTTTGTGGAACTCTGGAGGCCGGCTCCGTGGACTCGTTGGGTTCCCAACATCGGAATGCCATTCGTCTGCATCCTCATCTGGGCGGGCTACACGACGGAGAGCCCGACCATTGCGGGAAAGGAAGAGGCGCTGAGCAACGAGCGGGTGGCGACTGGGGTGCTCCGGATCACCCGTCACCCAGCGAACATGGGTTTCATCCTCTGGGGGCTGCTTCACCTGTTCG
Organism: Deltaproteobacteria bacterium; assembly: GCA_002724675.1. Classification (GTDB taxonomy): domain Bacteria; phylum Myxococcota_A; class UBA796; order UBA9615; family UBA9615. The sequence goes on from PBPL01000206.1 coordinate 9,780, forward strand.
CCAATGGCGACCTCGCCACGGTGCTGCTGATCTTGTCTTTCGTCGGGCTTGGCGTTCTGGGTACCTGGCACATCGAGCGTCGTCGTCTTGCTCGTCACGGAAATGCATGGCTCGCCTATGCCAAAGAGACCTCAGTGGTGCCCTTCGCCGCCATACTGCGTGGAGACCAGCACCTAGCAGTCGGGGAAATGGGCTGGAAGCCTATTGCTGGCGGGTTGGCCCTCTGGCTTGTCCTGCTGCTCACACACCACCACGAGTGGTTTGCCGGGAAGTCGCCCATGCCATTCTTCTAGGAGTCGCGGCGGCACGAGCGTGCGCCCCTCGGTCCCGTTTTGCGGGCCCAGCTTCCGAGTGACTGGTGAATACTCACCCAACGCCTCCTATCCGAGTTGTCAGGCGCCCAACCAATCAGTTGTGGAAAAGGTGTTGTTTTTTTGGCGAGGCGCTGGTGTTCACTGACCGGGCGGTCTATCTGGGCACCTCCTACGGTTGTTGACCCCACGTCCATTTGGAAAAGCTCATGCGTAAGAATCACCTTGCCTATCTCTTCTTCGCGACCGTGCTGTCGCTCACCTTCGTGAGCTGCGACTACGTCGGTGACGACACGGGCGACGACGACACGGGCGACGACGACACGGGCGACGACGACACGGGCGACGACGACACGGGCGACGACGACA
>PBPL01000207.1 GCA_002724675.1 Deltaproteobacteria bacterium
CGAGAGTTCTCAAATGAGGCGCTACTACGAGAGCTTCATGCGCACCCTGCCCTGCCCCACGTGCGACGGAAGCCGCCTTCGCCCCGAAGCGCGCGCAGTAAAAGTCGGCTCACACAGTCTCCCGGAACTCTGTACGAAGACCATTGGCCAAACTCGTCACGCCATCGACAACCTCGGGCTCACGGGAAGCCGAGCCAAGGTCGCCGAAGAGTTGGTCAAAGAGATTGGGGGACGGCTCGGCTTTCTCATGAATGTGGGGCTCGACTACTTGTCCCTCGACCGGCTGGGGCCCACTCTGTCGGGCGGCGAGTCTCAGCGGATCCGTCTAGCGGCCCAGGTCGGCACCGAGCTCTGTGGTGTGATCTACATCTTGGACGAACCAAGCATCGGTCTGCACCAGCGGGACAACCTGCGCCTGTTGGACACTCTCAAGCACCTCCGGGACATCGGCAACTCGGTCGTCGTCGTCGAGCACGACCAAGAGACCATCGAGAACGCCGACCACGTGGTCGACTTTGGTCCGGGAGCAGGACGAAACGGCGGGGAGATCATCTTTCAGGGGAGCCCCGCACGGCTGCTCAAGGACAAGACATCACTCACAGGCGCATACCTGTCGGGGCGCAAGGTCATCGAGACCCCCGCCGAGCGACGCACCACCGAGCGGGGCCACCTGGAGGTCCTGGGCTGCAAGCAAAACAACCTCAAGGACATCGACGTACGGATTCCCGTGGGCTGCTTGGTGGCCATCACGGGTGTTTCTGGCGCGGGCAAGTCCTCTCTGCTCAACGCCACCCTGTCGCCGGCCCTCGCCAACCACTTTCACAACGCGAGCAGGGCGGTTGGGCTCCATCGAGAGATCCTTGGCCTGGAGCACTTCGACAAGGTCATCGACATCAACCAGAGCCCGATCGGACGCACTCCCCGCTCCAATCCGGCGACCTACACCAAGGCCTTCGATCCCATTCGAGACCTCTTCGCCCAGGCCCGTGAGTCACAGGTGGCTGGCTACACCAAGGGCCGCTTCTCGTTCAACGTCAAAGGTGGCCGCTGCGAAGCCTGCAAGGGCGACGGCGTCCTCCGGATCGAGATGCACTTCCTCGCCGACGTCTTCGTACCGTGCGAAGTCTGCAAGCGCCAGCGCTTCAATGAGGCGACGCTGCGGGTCAAGCATCGCGGCAAGAACATCGCCCAGGTGCTGGAGATGTCCTGCAGCGAAGCGCTCGAGCACTTCTCCAATCACCGGCGAATCAGCCGGATCCTGCAGACCCTAGTGGACGTGGGCCTTGGCTACCTACAGCTCGGTCAGTCCTCCACGACCCTGTCCGGCGGAGAAGCACAGCGGATCAAGCTGTCGAGAGAGCTGGCGCGAGTGGGTACCGGTCGCACCTTGTACCTCCTGGATGAGCCAACGACAGGGCTGCACTTCGATGACATCGCAAAGCTGCTCGTGGTTCTGGACCGCTTGGTAAGTGCCGGGAACACGGTGGTCGTCATCGAGCACAACCTCGATGTCATACGCACTGCCGACTGGGTCATCGACCTAGGCCCTGAGGGTGGAGAGGCCGGGGGTCGCATCATCGCCGCAGGGACACCCGAGACGGTGGCAGAGGAACAAGCATCCCACACCGGGCGTTTCCTGCGAGGTGTCTTGGAGAAGCCGAAAGCAGGCAGCTCGCTACAGACCATCTACGCGACAGCCAGGCAGGACGCTAGCCTCTGAGAGGGCTCCGATGCAGCCCACAGGCCGGTAGCGCTTCTATAAGCAAGGCTAGGGCGTGCTCAGGGACCCCGCGAGGCAGTCGAAGCGTCCCTGTACACCCCGAAGCTGAGGTTACCGAGGTGATCATCACCATCACGAGCGAAGACCTCGACTAGGTTCTCGCCATCCTCCAGCGTCACATTCAGACGGAAGGCCTGGCGGGGGGAGTTGGCGGCCACAGTCTCGTAGTGCACCTTGCGATTGTTCACAAAGACAAACAGATCCTTGATACCAAGGTCATCCACGACCTCTCCTTGCACCAGCAATTCTCCATCCACGACAACGGTCCCGCCGGGATTGGAGGTCAACGTGACCACCGGCGGGGAGTTGGACAGATGGATCGCAGGCGCTTCGGCAGCGCCGTCCTTACGCCCCGCGGGCGCGAGTGAGGCCACAGGCGCCCAGCCGCTACCGCCCCAGGGCAGCGCTACTCGCAGCCAGCTTCCCAACCGCCCGTCCACCGTGACAGGGCCATCCACCGTGGCCACGATGGGCATCTTGTCGGAGGCTCCCGCACGAAGGGAAACGTCAGCATCCTTCGGTTGCATGGTCCGCTGCAAGGACGCAGCCGGCTCGCCCACTTGGGCCACGGGCAGCTCCAACTCAACAGAGACAAACTCGTAGAACTTCTCATCTCCCACCATCAATTCGGCCTCGATGGACTCCAACGAGTCCACCGTGTCCGCGACTCGAAAGTGAAGCCGCTGATGGGTCTGCTCACCGGGCTCTAGACTGAAGTCGGCCGTTCCGTTCACAAGGAACAACGACTCCCCCGACTTGTTCTTCAGCTGGACGAACCCGTGCGCCTCGGCACCTTCCTCAGCCGATGGATCGCCAGTGCCAGCCGCTGGGGAGACGTCAGAGGAGCCATTCGGACTGCCCCTCTCTCGCAACCAGGAGTCGGATGTCGCGCCGCTGCCAATATTGCGAACGGTGACCAACAGATCGATCTCCTCCGCCGGCTGGAGCAAGCCATCCCCATTGCCCCGACTGGAGCCAGATCCGTCATCCACGATCTGCCACGAGAACGCGAAGCGAGGGTGTGGCACATCCTGAACCCGCAACAGTCCCTTGAAGGGCTCCAACTTCGGGCCCCCTTCAGAGAAGAAGTGCCAGGTGATCTCATAGGCCCGAGCACGCAACCATAGAGCCGGCTTGACCTCGACAGAGAACTCCTGGGTCTGCCCGGGTTCTACTCGCCCGAGGAAGTACTCCTTACCCCGAAAGAACTCACCCTCCGTCACAGCTCGAAGTCGCTGGATAGGTTGCTTGCCCTCGTTCGTCACACGGAGGACGACTGGAGTGGATGTGCCGGGGATCAGCAGACCATCCTCACTCTGCACCTCGACCTCCACCCGGGCAGTGGCGGCTGGTGGTGCGGCGCGGTCACCCGAGGAGCCCCGAAGCGACCAGTCCACCCCTAGCGAATCAAAGCGAGTCTCTAGCTCCTTCTCACGCTTGCCCAACTGGGCAGCGAGCACCTCCTGCGCGGGCTTCAACATCTCCGACCGCACGTGGGTCGGCCGAGCCAACAACAAGGCCTTAGCAGCCTGGACCTCGACATCATCCACATGGTCTGCGGCCGAGGCCTCCCGCTCGCGCCCCTTGTCTCCTTCGAAGCACTCAGGACAGGAGTAGACCGACCGCAGCATGTCGCCCGCTGCATCCGAGTTGCCACCCCACGCAAAGGACCGATCCAGGTCTTCCTCGCGAAGCTCGAAGTCCTGCCAGTACAGGTGGACCTCACGCTCCTCACCGGCCTCGCTCGGCTGGACGATGGCAGGACGAAGCTCGATGTCCGGCTGAATGCCGAGCCCCTGGATGGAGAGGTCCCCGGGGGTCAGATATTGAGCAATAGTCAGCTTCAATGCGCCATCGTGAAAGTCCCGGTCATACAGGTTCTGTACCGAGCCCTTGCCAAATGTACGGACACCCATGACCACTGCTCGGTCCTGATTGCGAAGCGCACCGGCAACGATCTCGGAGGCCGAAGCCGAGGACTGGTCTACGAGCACCACGACAGGAAGCTCCTCTTCGGTCCGGAATCGCGTCGCCCGCGTGATCTCCGGGTTGGCGCCACCCAGCCCCACCGTCGAGACCAACACCCCGCTCCGAATGAACTTGTCCGCCACCTCGATCGCCTGCTGCAGATAACCGCCGGGATTCTGCCTCAGGTCTAGGACCAAGCCTCGCAAAGAGCCTTGCTTGTCCTCCATCGCCTGAAGCTCCAGCGACTCGAGGGCGTCTTCGACCCGGTCATAGGTGGTCTGCGAGAAGTGGTACAGCTGCAAGAGACCAATGCCGTCACCTGCGTACGCCCACTCCACCGAAGGAACTTCGATTCGGGCCCGGACGATCGTCACCTCTCGGTCGGGGCTCTTCTCATCGGTCACCGTAATGGTGACCGCAGAGCCCTCTTCGCCCCTCAACCGGGACACGGCCTCCTGCAGCGACATGTTGACCGTGGACTCATTCTCGATCTTCGAGATGTGGTCGCCCGACTTCAGGCCGGCTCGCCAAGCCGGCGTGTCCTTCAGCGGATAGAGAATCGTCAGCCGCTTTTCGCGAATTCCGATGGTGATCCCCAGCCCCCCGAAGTGACCCTTGTTCTGGATCGACATCTCCTTGTAGGAGTCGGGCGCGATAAAGACGCTGTGCGGGTCCAGCGTCTCCAACATGCCGTTCATGATGGCGTACTCGATAGGCGCTCGCTCAATCTCGGGCCCGAGATGGCGGTCCAGAAAACCCACCACATCAGCGATCACGCCGATCGCTGCTGAGAGGCTGTCGAGCTGAGGCAGCGGCAACACCGTGCTCTCGCTGCCAACCACGACCTGAATCGCTACACCCCGCTCCTCCATCTCGAACAAGAACTCGGGGACGAGCCTCGCCACCCTGTCCAATGCGGAGCCCAGGATCTCTTCCGGATCCACACGCGTCGGATCCACATACTCGTTGTTGACCTTCTGGGCCGCCAGCCGAAAGTAGCGGAGGTCGGGCAGCGAATACTCCTCACCCCCGAACGAGTTCCGCAGGAAATCGAGAGGGGTGACCGCGGCCAAGGGCGACTCGTCCGCCGGCGGGGAGGTCAACAGCAAAGAGCCGCCCAACACGACAGCACCGACCAGCAGAAGCAACTGAATGCGTCGCATCGCTTGTATCGCTCCTCCCGGGGCCACGGCCGACCCAGACCTGGTCAAGACCCCACCCCTACACACCGAACGCTCATCCCCCAAGGGTCCCATCCGGACTTCTTGTCCAATGATCTGAGAACTTGACCGAGAAACAACATCAACACTTGGGGCAACGAAAAATCCAGACCTGCATAGCTTTGCGCTTTCATCTTGGGTGCGGATCCTCTCCGCCGCAAGCCCACCCCCCTCAGAACACGCGTTGACAGAGCAACCACAAGGGGCCTAAAAATCGAACGACCCCTGCTACGGCACCTCGAGACGACCGGATGATTCTCAAGACGCGTTGTCCCAGCTGCGGGGCCATTTATCGCCTCCAGGAGCCCCTGCCCCCCGAGGGCAAGAAGTACCGCTGTACGTGCAAGACAATCATTACTCTCTTCTACCCCGAAGAGGTGAAGGAGCGTCTCCGCGCACGCGAGATGGAGTTGCAACCCGAGGATGGCGACACCCTAGAGGAAGGCCCACCCACTCAGCCTGTGTCGCCGCCCCCCACTGCGGTCTCCGAGCCCCGTGAGAAGGCCCTTCAGGACAGGAACAGCGAAGCTCAAACGGCGTCCGGGAGGCTCACCCCACCGCCGAAGATCCCGCCGATGCAGCGCCGACCCAGCCCAGGTTCGAGCAGTTCTTCGGCCGAGTCCAGCAGCGCGTTCGCCCCGCTGTATCAAGGCGCCCCAGGACAGCAGACACCGGACGGGGAGGAAGCAACCGAGATTGAGACAAAGGGGCCCTCGCGAACCGAAGGCCATCCCTCGCCCGCAGCGAAAGCGCCCCCAGACCTATTCACGCCACCGGACGAAGACGTCTCAGCCCCGGACGACGAAGACGGCACCGACACGGTGACCGCTCCCATACCTCGTCGCCCAGTCGTTGGTTCAGCTCGCAAGACGGGGGCTCAGGGCGGGGCCATGGCGCGGTGGCTCCGTCGCCTTGCCATCGCGGCCGCCATTGCCGGTCTGGCGGGTGTGGGCACCGTCGCAGGCGTCTACGCGTGGTTCGCTTACTTCCAGAGCAATGGAGAAGAGGGCGAGGGCCATCGCCGTGGCGTGGCTTCTGTAGACAGTCTCGCCGTCTACGAGCCCAGGACGGTGACCACGGTCCGCGATCCGTCGGGCCAGGTGATCGGCGAATTCTACGAAGAGCAGCGCTATGTCGTGCCGCTGGAGCAAATCCCCGAGGTGGTTCGAAACGCCTTTGTGGCGGCCGAGGACGCTGCCTTCTGGGATCACAAGGGTCTGGACTACCTGGGCATCGTCCGGGCCATGATCACCAACATCCGCGAGGGGCGGATGTCTCAGGGGGCGTCGACCATCACCCAACAGGTGGCCCGGTCGTTCCTGCTTACTCGAGAGAAGAAGCTCGCGCGCAAGATCAAAGAAGCCATCCTGGCGTCTCGCATCGAGACCAACTTCGACAAGAATCACATCCTGTATCTGTACCTGAACCAAATTTACTTGGGCCATGGTGCCTACGGAGTTCAGGCTGCGGCCCAGCTGTACTTTGGTAAAGACGTGTCCCAGCTGGACCTGGCCGAGGCGGCAATCATCGCTGGCCTTCCCCAGGCGCCCGCAAACTACTCGCCCAACCGCAACTTCAGAGCGGCCAAGGTGCGCCAGAAGTATGTCCTGGGTCAGATGGCAAAGCGCGAGTACATCACTCAGGAACAAGCTGAGGCCGCTGCTCAGCAGGAGCTCACGTTCGTTCGCAAGCGAAACCGCAATCTGGACATCGCGCCTTTCTATGTGGAGCACGTTCGCCGACACCTCATCAAGAAATATGGGCACGACGCGACCTACAACCAGGGCCTGCAAGTCACGATCCCCATCGACGTATCCCTCCAAAAGGTCGCAAACGAATCGGTATCCCAGGGAGTCCGCTTCACCGACAAGCGGGTGGGCTACAGAGGCCCCATCGAGCGCTACGGTGACGAGCTAAGCGCAAGACAAAAAGCTCTCGAAGCCATCGACAAAGAGAGGGCGGTAGAGCTGAGGCCGTACGACCCAGCATTCGACCTACCCGAAGGGCCCCTCGCTCGCGATCTCGTGCCCGCCTTTCAGAAGGACGAGATCACCCGGGGTGTCGTCGCAGAGGTGGGGCGGACCTGGGCCATCGTGGACGTGGGCTCTCTGCGCGGTCTGATCCCGGTCAGTGAGTTCACCTGGTGCCACAACATCAAGCCCGATGTGGACTTCCGCTATTTCAAGTGCCGACGGCTCGACGACATGGTGAAAGTGGGTGACCTGATCGCCGTTCGCGTCGTTGAGACTGAGCTAGAGGACTGGTCTCGAACTCTGCCCCGCAAGCACGACAGCACGAAGAAGTTCGTTCGACTCGCCATGGAGCAAGCCCCCGGACCGGAGGGAGCGCTGATGAGCTTGCGTGTGGCTGATGGAGCGGTTCTGTCCATGGTCGGGGGTTCCTCGTTCGAAGGCTCGGAGTTCAACCGAGCAATTCAGGCCAAGCGGCAGGTGGGATCGACGTTCAAGCCTCTTGTCTACGCAGCGGCGTTGGACCACGAGAAGAAACCCCACACGCCGTCCACAATCCTGGTGGACGCGCCAATCGTCGAGGAGCTCACCGGAAAGGAAGGCGAGCTGTGGAAGCCCGGAAACTCCGGTGGTGAATACCTGGGCGACACCACGTTCCGAAGGGGCCTCATTCTGTCGCGGAACATCGTGACCCTGAAGGTCCTGCGGGCCATCGGTGTGTCTTACACCCTCGACTACATGAAGCGATTTGGATTCGAGACAAAGCTCGAAGAGAACCTAGCCATGGGGCTAGGGGCATCGGCACTCACCATCCACGAGCTGTTGCGTGCCTACACCGTCTTCGCAACGTTGGGCGACCGGAGAGAACCCTTCTTCATCTCTGAGGTCCGCGATCGCCACGGCACCGTGCTGGAGCAGACCCTCGAAGGCGAACTCACGGCAGACGTCTTGAGCGAAGAGACCGCCTACGTGATGGTGGACCTCATGCGGTCGGTGGTGAAGAGCGGAACGGCGCGGCGAGCCCTGGAGCTAGGTCACGAGGTTGCAGGCAAGACGGGGACCACCAACGCGTTCCGAGACGCCTGGTTCGTTGGATATACCCCCGAGATCCTCACGACAGCCTGGGTAGGCTTCGATGACTTTCGACCGCTGGGCAAGGGCCAGTATGGAGGCGAGATCGCACTCCCCATCTGGATGCGGTACATGAAGGCGGCACTGGAGAAGTATCCCCCGTCGGAGTACAAGGAGCCCAAGGACATCGTAGTAGCCGACATCGATAGCCGAACCGGACTGCTCGCTCGCGAGGGAGAGCCTGCTGTGAAGGTCGTCTACAAGAAGGACACGGAACCCAAGACCTATGCGCCATCAGCCAACCAGGTGGACGCCGCTGACTTCCTCAGTGGCGAATACTGAGATGGACTCGCCTATGCAGCCCAAGCCCTTCTTCGCGAGCCTGGCGGCCGGGATGCTCCTGGCCGCGGCCGTGGTGCCCTTGGGCTGCCAGGACGAGCCCGCCGTGCCGGTGCTTCCCGCCGTGTGCGCGCCCGTGCTCGACGACCTGAGCCCCGACTCGGGTTCCGTGGAAGGCGGCACCCCAATCACTATCCACGGCTACTTCGTGACGAGCGAGGACTTCGAGCGAGACCTCATCGTTCGGGTCGGCGGTCAAGAGGCCGAGGTCACTCAGGTCAGTCGCAGCGAGGGTTGCGTGGCTTGTGACAGCTGCATCGCGGCCTACCAGGCCGAGTTTCGCGATGGTTCGAGCGGCGATCTGTCCTGCGAAGCTGGCGACCAAGTCGTCGGACCTACCAACGAGCCCGGCGTAGCCACCTGCCTCGAGTGGGTCTGTGACCGGGTGTGCCGTGGGCAGGACGGCTGGTGCGACCACCAGACCGGCACATGGTACGAGCCCGCTGCCTGCAACGAAGAAATCGTCTTCCTAACTCCTCCGGCAGACGCTCCTGGCGAAGCGGAAGTGGTGCTCCACAGCTCACGCGGTAGCGGCTTGGGCCTAGTCTTCCAATATGTGGAGGACGATGTCCTTCCTTGAGCTAAATCGGCTCAGATCTTGAACAGTCCAGCCAGCTTCTCGCGGGCCTCCTCCACCTCGCTCGAGCCGCCGGACTGAGCGACCCCTTGGCGAAACTCAAAGGCATCACAGAAATTTCCGGCCGCACGGTCCCGCACCAACTCGGTCCCTACCTCGCGACACTCGTTGTGGGCCGTAGGCTCGTGAAAGCGACAGTTGAGGCAACAATGAAGGGGCGAGGAACAAGCAGAGCACTCGTGGGCCCGACCTACGCGCCGCTCGAACCGAACCTCGGCCTCGCACTGATGACAGTGATGCACGAACTGATGCTAGCAGTTAAGCTCCCCCGCCCAACCACCTGCGGCATATCGAACAAGAGGACCCCATGAAGAAGCTGGACAAGGAAGCCCTCGAGTACCATCGGCGCGGACGTCCCGGAAAGCTCGAAGTCCAACCCAGCAAGCCCGTGGGGACGCCCCGCGATCTGTCGCTGGCCTACAGCCCAGGGGTAGCCGCGCCCTGCCTGGAGATCGCCCGGGATGCGGACACAGTGTTCGAGTACACCGGTCGCGGAAACCTCGTTGCGGTGATTACCAACGGCACGGCAGTCCTGGGCCTCGGCAACATCGGTCCGCTGGCGGGCAAGCCCGTCATGGAGGGCAAGGGCGTGTTGTTCAAGCGCTTTGCCGACATCGATGTGTTCGACATCGAGCTGGACTGCGACTCCACAGACGAATTGATCGCCTCGGTGAAGTCGCTCGAGCCCACGTTCGGCGGCATCAACTTGGAGGACATCGCCGCGCCGGCGTGCTTCCGCATCGAGCGCGAGTTGCAGGAAGCGCTGGAAATTCCGGTGTTCCACGATGACCAACACGGCACCGCCATCATCGCCGGGGCAGCGCTCTACAACGCACTGGAGTTGGTGGGCAAGGACATCGCCGACATTCGCATCGCGATGAACGGAGCTGGCGCTGCAGGCATCGCGACGGCGGAACTGCTGCTGGCGCTGGGAGCCAAGCGCGAGAACATCCTGCTCTGCGACAGCAAGGGGGTTGTGTTCTCGGGGCGCAGCGAAGGGATGAACGAGTTCAAGGCGGACTTTGCCAACAACACAACGGCACGAACCCTGGCCGATGCCCTCGACGGGGCCGACGTGTTTATCGGCTGCTCGGTGGCGGGTGTGGTCACCCAGGACATGCTTCGTTCCATGGCCGACCGTCCCATCGTATTCGCGTTGGCCAATCCCGACCCCGAGATCCCCTATCCCGAAGCACTCGAGGCTCGACCCGACCTCATCATGGCCACGGGCCGATCCGACTACCCCAATCAGGTGAACAACGTTCTCGGCTTCCCGTTCATCTTCCGAGGTGCCCTCGACGTGCAGGCACGCAAGGTCAACAACGCCATGAAGATCGCCGCGGTGAAGGCGCTCGCTGCCCTGGCCCGCGAGGACGTGCCTGACAGCATCCGTCGGTCGTACGATCAACCCGACATGCGCTTTGGGCCCGACTACATCATCCCCAAGCCCTTCGATCGGCGAGTCTTACTGTGGGTCGCTCCAGCCGTTGCGCGAGCCGCGGTCGACAGCGGTGTGGCTCGCAAGCCCATCGAAGACTGGGACGCCTATCACGAGCGCCTGGAGCGCATGCTGGGCCGCACGCACCAGATCATGCGGCCCCTGATCAACCGGGCCAAGCTGAGCAAGAAGCGGATCGTGTTCCCCGAGGGCGCCCGGCCGAGAATCCTTCGAGCTGCGCGCAACCTGGCAGAAGAAGGAATCTGCACACCCATCCTGCTGGGAGACCCCCGCGAGATCGAGTACACGCTGCTCTCCAACTCCATCGAGCTGCCGGACGGCGTTGAGCTGGTCAATCCCGATGACTTCGGAGAGCGTGAAGGGTACCGGCAGGTGCTATGGGAGTTGCGCAAGCGCAAAGGCCTGACTCCTCGAGATGCCTCGGCTTGGCTCCGAAACCGGAACATCTTCGGGATGATGATGGTTCGGGCTGGCGACGCGGACGGTGTCGTCACCGGCTTGCACTACAACTACGCAGAAGCCATCCGGCCCGCTCTTCAGATCCTCGGGCCCAGGCCCCAGGTCAGCTGCGTCGCCGGTATCTACGTCATGGTATTGCAGGAGCGGCTGTTGTTCTTCGCCGACTGCACCGTCAACGTGCAGCCCACGTCTGAGCAGCTGGCGGAGATTGCCCTCAACACGGCGGCCGTAGCCCGCACATTTGATGTGGTGCCCAAGGTGGCGTTCCTCTCGTTCTCCAACTTTGGGTCGACGCGCAGCCCAGAGACCAACCGGGTGCGAGATGCAGTTCGGCTGCTGGGAGAGCGCGACGCCGACTTCGAGTACGACGGAGAGATGCAAGCTGACATCGCCTTCGACACCGCGCTTCGCGAAGACGTCTTCCCCTTTTGTGACCTCAAGGGCGAACCCAATGTGCTCGTGTTCCCCGACCTCACCTCCGCCAACATCGCCTACAAGCTGCTGACTCGCCTAGCGCGAGCCACGGCCATCGGCCCGCTCCTGGTGGGCATGAGCCACCCGGTCAACATCCTGCAGCTGGGCTCCGATGTGGGCACCATCGAGAACATCGCCACCATCACGGCGGTGGAGGCGGCCCTGGGGACCTACTGACCTGGCTCTAGGTCAGTCCGAGCCCAGCAGGGGTTCGGCCAGCCCCTCTACCCGAGCAAGCCCAGGGATGGCGTGTAGTTCTGAAGGCGCAATGCGCACCTTCAACGCCCGGCTGCCTCCGCCCACGACAATGACCTCTCGCTCAAAGACCCGCGCATCCACAAAGATGGGCAGCTCACTGGGAAGGCCAAAGGGACTCACGCCGCCAATGACCATACCGGTCAGGGCGCGCGTCTCGTCGGCGGTGGCAAAGGATGCCTTGGAGGTGCCCAGCACTCGTCGTATGGCGCGATTGGACAGCTTGCAGTCGGCGAGCACGAGGCAGAGGGCGTATCGCTCTCCCCCACGCTTCGCCTTCACCAGGATGGCGTTGCACGAGTCTGCCAGAGCGACTCCGTAGTGAGCGCAGAAGTTGGCTGTGTCCGCCAGGTCGGGATCACAGTCGAGCGATTCGTGAGCGACCTGCAGATCTGTCAGATGGCTCTCTACGCGGCCCTGAGCGCTCTCTGCGACCATGGAACAATTCTAGCGCACCGCCCAGGCAGAAGACGACCAGGCGAGGGAAGCACACATCGAGGTAGGCTGGTGGAATGATGGTGCCCGTCTCACAGGTTCGTCGTCGCCAAATCATGCGGACAGTGTTGTGGGGACTGATCCTGTTGACCATGCCTGGGCTTCTCCAAGCAGGAGAACTAGCCGTCGAGCCCAACCCCGACCCGGAATCCGAGGCCCTCGCCATCGAAGCCCACCAGATCCTGACGGACCACTGTGCCGAAGTGGAGGGCACCGACACCACCCTCGCTGCCCAGTCGGTCACCGTGGTCAGCGAAGTCTGGGCGCGGATCAGCGCTCAGCTCGAAAAGAGCGGCAAGGAGTATTTGCTCTACTGGCGGGGGGTTCTTGGCCAGTGCCTCAATCAGGATGAACGCGCACTCCAAGATCTGAGAGATTTCGTCTCGCAGCTTGAGGAGCAGGACTCGGACCTCTGGGCTTCGCTGGTTGTCGACGCCAACACCCGGGTCCGACGCCTGGAACAGGCGGCCAGCCAAACGGGCCCAAGGCCACAAACGGTCGTCGGCCTGGTACTCGGTGGGTCGTTGTCGGGAGTCGCCGTGGCCGCCGGCATCGGCTCTGGACTTCGCTGGCAGGAAGCGTTGGACATTGCGGCCGATCTTTACCCCCAACAGGTCAACTATGAGGACCACAGCTCAGATATCCGCACTGGGGACAGCCTGGCCCGAACCAGCCAGGCTCTCGCCGGCCTGGCTATCGGCTGTGGCGCTGGGGCTGCGGTGAGCTTTGTCATCGCCGCGCTCGCTCCAGGGTCCTCAGGGCAGACAGCGCTGATAGCCCCCGTGCTGGTCCCCACCCGAACCGGAGTTGTTGCCGTGTGGGAGGGACGCTGGTGAGGGTCCTCTTGACCGCCTGGTCGATGCTAGTCCTGCTCTTGTTCACGGGCTGCCAGTGGCTCAACCCGTCTCTCTTTGAATGCGAGATCGACGCTCACTGTGACACGGATGCCGGTTACCTGTGCTCCGATGGCTCGTGCCAATTGAGCTCAGAGGACCCCGATACAGACGGAGACGACGACACAGGCGACGACGACACAGACGACGACACAGGCGACGACGACAACGACGACGACGATGACGACGATGACGACGATGACGACGATGACGACGATGATGCCGGGGACGACGATGATGCCGGGGACGACGACGACACCGGGGACGACGATGATGCCGGGGACGACGATGACGCCGGGGACGACGACGACACCGGGGACGACGATGACGCCGGGGACGACGACGACACCGGAGACGACGACAACACAGGCGACGACGACGACACCGGAGGCGACGACGACACCGGAGACGACGACGACACCGGAGACGACGACGAC
>PBPL01000208.1 GCA_002724675.1 Deltaproteobacteria bacterium
CAAGAAGGCAGCGAAGCCCAAGAAGGCAGCGAAGCCCAAGAAGGCAGCGAAGCCCAAGAAGGCAGCGAAGCCCAAGAAGGCGCCGGCGGCTGACACACAAGAAGACGAAGACTCTGAAGTCGCCGCGCTAGATGACGTGTTCGAACAGGATGGGGAGGAACTGGGTCCTGGCGATCTGGCCGACGAGGATGTCCTAGATCTGGACGATCTCCCCGACGGGGTGTTTGTGGCGGAACGGGTGGATGAGGCCTTGTCTCAGGCCCAACAGGACAGCATGGGAGTCGTCCACGTCTACGGTGCAGCAGTGGGTCGAATGATTCGCTGGCTCGATGTGTACGAGCAAGCCGAAGAAGAGGGAGCTCCTCTCTGGAACTGGGTGCTTCATGTGGGTGACGAGCCCGGCAAGCTCAGCTTCCAGCGCTACGCCAAGGCGGAAGAGGCCTGGAGTGCGGTCTGGGAGACCACCACGGAGTTCGACAGTACTGTGACGGAAGAGGCTGTGACGGCGACGATGCTGCAGGTCTTCGATGGCTTTGTGCCCAGTCTCGATAAGCGGGTCGAGTTCGGAGCGTTTTGAGGACCCCTCGCTCAGGCGGGTCACTGGGACGATTCGGCTTGCTCTCAGGCTCCGCCGCTCTTGCGCACCGCTCGGAGAATTCGGGCTAGCAGGAACCCGGCGATGACGTACGCGATGGTTGCGGGGGCTGGCATGCCCAGGAGGTTGGGCGCGTCGGAACTCAGGCTGAGGCTCGCCCCGACCACTAGCCCGCAGAACACCAGCGAGAGCACCAGGCGGTTGGCGTGCAGTGCCAGGCGCTTGCGGTCTGCATCGCTCTGTTCCATGACGGTTCGTACCCGCAGTCGTCCCTCTTGCAGATCCGAGATGACCTGAGCGCTGACCAAAGGAAGGCGCCTGGCTGTGTAGCGAAACGACGTCAAGAAGTGGAAGAACTCGTCCTTGAGACGATCGGTGCCGTACTGACGCTTCACCATCCGTTCGACGTAGGGAGCCATCTCTTCGAGCGGGTCCACCTCGGGGATCAGCATCTTGGCCAGGCCCTCGGTGGTGATGAGCGCCTTGAAGAACATCGTGTACTCGGGGCTTGTGAGTACTCGGTGGCGATGCGCCCGGCCCAGCAGGTCCCTCAAGAAGTCGGCGATCTTGATGTTGCCCATCGTCTGGCCGGTGATGTGGGCTTCCATTAACTCCTGTACGTCAGCTTCCCAGGTGGAGTAGTTGATCTTTTCTGGCTTGATCGCGAGCTCCCAGTAGACCCGAGCGATGGTTCGATAGTCGCGACGCTGGACGGCAAAGAAGACGTCGACCAGGTTCTCTTGCATCTCTGCGGTGAGGCGGGCGGTCATCCCGAAGTCCAGGAGGCCCAGACGACCGTCAGCAAGCACAAGGACGTTGCCCGGGTGCAGATCGCAGTGGAACCAGCCATCCTGCAAGAGCATCTGGAACGAGGCGCCGAGGTAACGCTGTCCTACAGCCTTCATGTCGAACCCCGCCTCGCGCGCCTGTCCAATCTTGATGCCCTCGATGAACTCGAGGGTCAGGATGTCGGCGGTCACCAAGTCGATGTGTACCTCTGGGATTACGACGCGATCGTCCTCTCGGAAGTTGTCT
This sequence comes from Deltaproteobacteria bacterium, assembly GCA_002724675.1. Taxonomy (GTDB): domain Bacteria; phylum Myxococcota_A; class UBA796; order UBA9615; family UBA9615. Next base: position 1,631 of record PBPL01000208.1, read on the forward strand.
CCAAAGCGCTGCGTCGCTCTGGCTTCTTGGCGGAAGTCCGTCTCGCGTGTGATGGAGTCTCGCAGGACTCGCAAGGCACCGGGTAGGTCGAGCACCTGGGCTTCGGGGATCTGTGCCTGGATGCTTCGGCCGAGGAACTCGAGGATCGAGAGGTCTGTGTGGATCTTCGCGCGAATCCCCGGGCGCTGGACCTTGACCGCCACATCGCGGCCGTCGGACAGCCGTGCCCGGTGAACCTGGGCGATGGAGGCGGCTGCCAGTGGAGTCTCTTCGAACGCGTCGAACAGCTGGTGTGGCCCTTGACCGAAGCTGTCCTCGAACTGGGCGACGACCTCCTCGAACGTGAACGGATCTACCGCGTCCTGGAGGGACTGGAAGGCCACGATGTAGTCCCTGGGGATGAGGTCCTCGCGGGTGGACAAGACCTGGCCCAGCTTCACAAATGTGGGACCCAACTCTCGGATGATTGCGCAGACTCGTTCGGGTGTGGGCTGCTGGGGACTGGGATCTTCGGCGATGCGCCGGAGCAACCCGATGCCCGGGACTTCCACTCGCGCGACTACCCAGCCAAGCCCGTGGCGAGCGAGCACCTTGACGATCTCCTGGAGTCGCCCCAGATCCCGAACGACCTCGCGGGCTCCCAGCGCGACTCCTGCTGCCTTGCGGACGATGGGCACGAGCGGAGGGTAACACCGACCGAGCAAGGACCCGAATCGTTCGGCTGCCTGCTTGCACGTTTGCGAGACCGTCCTTACCCTGCCCCGAGTCGCCCACTATGCTTCAGTTCGACACCGTCTTTGCCATCCTCAAGGTCGCCCTCGGCTTCGGCCTGGTGATCTTCATCCATGAGTTCGGCCACTTCATCGTCGCTCGCCGCAATGGCGTGTTCGTGGAGAAGTTCGCCATTGGCTTCGACTTCTTCGGTGCGAAGCTGGCGACCTGGCGCAGCGGGGGCACCGAATATGTAGTCGGCGCCTTTCCGGTCGGTGGCTACGTGAAGATGTTGGGTCAGCACGACATCCCGGCGGACGAGGACAGCGCTCAGGCCATGGACCCTCGGTCCTTCCAGGCCAAGACCGTGTGGCAGCGCACTTGCATCATTTCGGCCGGCGTCATCGCCAACTTCCTCTCCGCCTTTGCGCTTTGCTACATCGCGCTTCTGCTGGGTCATAACCAGGCCCCATCGCAGGTGGGCACCGTGGGCTACGACGCTCTTGATGCCGGCCTGCGACCCGGCGACATCATTACCGAGGTTGCGGGCAAGGATGTCTCGTCGTGGGACGAGCTGATCATGACCTATGCCACCCAGGAACCCGGCTCTCTGGTTCCCCTGGTCTACGAGCGGGACGGCGATCGACGGGCCGTGTCCGTGAAGGTTCATCGTGATCCGTCCCTGCCCATCAACACGCCCGACTTCTCTGCGCCGGTGGAGCTGCGTGTTGGAAGCATCGGGGCTGGGCTTCCGGCGGACAGGGCTGGGCTCGAGTTGGGCGATCAGCTGTTGGCCGTGGATGGTCAACCTGTTAGCTCCTGGGGAGAGTTCCAGCGCCTCATTCAGCGCCGGCCAGATCGGGACATTGTGCTCACTGTGGGACGTCAGGTCGGAGACGATGTCCAGCGGCTCGACTTGAGTGCGCACCCTGAGGCTCGCAATGCTGATCTCGTCTCTCCCTACCTGCTGGGCATGGAGCCAGACCAGCCGACGGAGGTGGCCTTCGTGGGCGAGGGGTCTCCAGCGGACACCGCTGGAGTGAAGGTCGGCGATCGGATCACGAGCCTCGACGGCGAGCCCGTCACGAGCTGGTACGACTTGTGGCGCCGCATTACCTGGGAATCGGCGGAGGGCGCGCCGCTGGAGTTGGGTGTGCTTCGAGCGGATCAAGAGTTGTCGGTGGTGGTGGCTCCTGGACCACGGCCCAACTGGGCTCTTGGCGGCCTGGGGGTGGCAGAACTCGGTATCGCCGGGGCGCCTCAAGAGCACCTGGTGGTGGGAGCGGTGTCGCTGGATGGAGCAGCCCACCAGTCCGGGCTCCAGGTGGGAGACCGGGTCACCTCGCTGCGAGGAAAGATCGAGCAACCAGGTGGTGAAGAGGTCTACACGGCCGCGGCGCCCTCCTGGCAGCACTTGCTGTCCGTCTTGGGTTCGCTCGCCGAGCCAAGGCTCGAACTGAGCGTCCTCCGTGGCGAGGACAAACACGACCTTGTGTTGCAGCTGGATGCCATGGCCGATGTGCCCAAGATGGGCTTCTTGGGTGTGGGCCCCATACGCCGCGAGTTCTTGGTGCAGTTGGGGCCGGTGGAGGCCATTGCGCCGGCGGTAGTTGCTCCCTTCCGATTGCTGCGGGACCTGATCGCGGGGATCCGCGCCATGTTCCAGCGGCGGGCTTCCGCCAAGCTTCTGGCGGGCCCGGTTGGGATCTTGCAGGCCACGTACAGCTACGCCGAGAAGTCGACGGGTGACCTCTTGAACTTCCTGGCGCTGCTCAGCGTCAATCTCGCGGTGGTGAACTTCCTCCCCATTCCCATCACCGATGGGGGGCACTTCGTTTTCCTCATGTACGAGAAGCTCAAGGGTCGGCGAATGGACCAGGAGCTTGAGGCCCGATTCCAGTGGGCTGGGCTCGTGTTCATCCTGCTCGTCTTTCTGTTCGCCACGTTCAACGATGTGGGTCGTTTGCTGGGCTTCTGAGCCCGGAGAGAGCTGAGCCGACGCCATGAAGCGCAACGAGCAGCTGGGCACCGGGCACTCGGAGGGGCTCGAACCGCTGGAGCCCCTGGACGTCGTGGCTGCGGAGTCCATGGACGACTTGCTGAGTCGCATGGCCAAGACGGCCTTTGGCGGTCGCTGCCTGGGCGAAGCTGCAGACGTTCTTCACGCGATGGTCATGGACCCCGATTGCTGGGTGGTGGGGACCTTCTCGGGAGCCATGACTGTGGCAAAGCAGGGCCTCTTGCTCGTGGAGATGTTGGACCGGGGCATGTTGGACGCCGTGGTCTCGACGGGGGCGCTGATGGCCCACGGTCTAGTGGAGGGGGCTGGGATGCAGCACTTCAAGCGTCCCCAGGGTGTCGATGACGCCAAGTTGTTTGCCCAGGGCTATGACCGCGTCTACGACACCCTGGAGCTGGAGGCCAACCTCAACGATGTGGAGCGGCTGCTCCAGGGCGTTCTTGAAGACTGTGACCCCGAGGAAGTGCTCTGCTCACGAACTCTGCTAGCTCGGATGGGACAGCGCCTAGAGGCCCTGGAAGTGGGGCCCTCTATCCTGGGGGCAGCGGTCCGCAATGAGGTCCCCGTCTATGTGCCCGCCTTCACCGACAGCGAGCTGGCGCTGGACGTGGCCTTCTACAACGAGGGCCAGTTGCGTGCGGGTCGGAATTCGCTTCGCTTCGACCCGTTCCTAGATTTGGAGCACTTTCGTGCGCAGGCGGCGGCTCGGCGCACACTGGGCATCTTTACGATTGGTGGTGGCGTGCCGCGCAATTGGGCCCAGCAGGTGGCCTGCTACGAGGACCTGAGGCGCCAGCGCTATCCCGACTTGAGCGATCAAGAGAGCATTCGCTACCGCTACGGTGTGCGCATCTGTCCCGAGCCGGTGCACTGGGGTGGCCTGAGCGGCTGTACGTATTCCGAGGGAATTAGCTGGGGCAAGTTCGTCCCTCCCTCAGAGGGAGGCTTGTTCGCCGAAGTCCCAGCCGACGCGACCATTGCTTGGCCAATCCTGCTGCGGGCTGTCATCGAGAGGGTCGAGAAAGCTTGACAGAGCGGGGCGCATGCCTACAATCCGCCACTGCTCCGGTCAGCACATCGTTTTCCGGAGGGATGGAGCCAGGGATCATGTACGCCGTCATCGAGACCAGCGGTCGCCAGTACAAAGTGCAAGAGGGCGAGACCATTGAGGTCGATCGCTTCGACGCCGAAGTGGGAGACAAGGTCACCTTCGACAAGGTCCTCCTTACTGGTGGTGACGGAGAGACCCGCGTCGGAACACCCACCCTCAAGGGAGCCTCGGTGACCGGCGAGGTGTGCGAGCACATCCGCGGCCCGAAGCTAATTATCTTCAAGATGCGTCGTCGCCAAGACAGCAAGACCAAGCGCGGCTTCCGAGCGCATCGAACCACCGTGAAGATCGCCAAGATCAAGGCCTAGGGGAAGCAAGATGGCACATAAGAAGGGGCAAGGCTCCACCCGGAATGGCCGCGATTCCATTGGTAAGCGCCTCGGCATCAAGCGGGGCGACGGCCAGGCAGTCCGCGCGGGCACGATCATCGTTCGTCAGCGCGGTACGAGTATCCACCCCGGCGCCAACGTGGGCCTGGGCAAGGACTACACGTTGTTCGCGCTGATTGATGGCACAGTGGCCTTTGGCCACGATCGCTACGGCCGCAATACGGTCGGCATCAACGCTTTCACCGACGCCTAGACACCCCGAAACGAGGGCTGCTCAGAGACTTGCCCCCAGCGGGGTGAGGTCGGTTTGGTGTAGCTCAGGGTGGCCCAGGGCGGCTACGATTTCTGTTCATGAAGTTCCTCGACGAAGTACGCATCAATGCGACCTCGGGTGCGGGTGGGGATGGCTGTGTCTCCTTTCGTCGCGAGAAGTTCGTGTCCCGTGGAGGACCGGACGGTGGTGATGGGGGACGGGGTGGCCACATCATCTTCAAGGCTTCTCGCCACTTCAACACCCTTCACCGTCTTCGATTCTCGCCCATCATCAAGGGCAAGCGTGGGACCAACGGTGGCGGGTCCCGCCGCACTGGGGCGCAGGGTAAGGACACGATCATCGAGGTGCCGCAGGGAACCCTGATCCGAGATCAGAAGGATGGGGTGGTGCTGTGTGACCTGGCGGAGGATGGCGCAGAGTTTCTCGCCCTTGAGGGGGGCCGGGGCGGGAAGGGGAACTGTCGTTTCTCCACGTCCACGCGCAGAGCTCCTGACTTTGCGCAGGCAGGGGGCAGCAGTGTTACTTCGGATTTCTATCTCGAGCTCAAGCTCTTGGCCGATGTGGGGCTTCTGGGCTTCCCCAATGCCGGAAAGTCGACCCTCATCTCGAGACTGAGTGCGGCCCGGCCGAAAGTTGCTCCGTATCCATTCACCACGCTTCAGCCGAGTCTCGGAGTGGTGGAGGTACCAGGCGCCTTCCAGACCTTCGTAGTGGCAGACATCCCGGGCCTCATTGAGGGAGCAGCGGAGGGCGTCGGGCTCGGGCACCAGTTCCTGCGCCACGTGGAGCGGTGCTCCCTTCTGCTGCACTTGGTCTCTCTGGATCCGGTGGAAGCCGAAGCCAACGGAGCGGTCTTGGATCGGCTCAACACGATGAACCAGGAGCTGGCTCGTTACGACGAGAAGCTGGCTGCCAAGCGTCAACTGGTCCTGCTGAGTAAACTGGATCTCGTTAGCTCCGAGGAGGTCGCCTCGATTCGTGGCGCTCTGCTGGACGCGGGGCACGAGGTGTTTGCGGCCAGCGCAGTCAGCGGCGAGGGTCTGAAGGAGCTCACATTCGCACTCCACCAGGCGATTTCAGAGGACCGCGACGACTAGCTGCAAGGGGCTGGTCGCTTCAGTCTCGCCTCGGCCGTGTCTCCGGTCGCACGCTGACGCTTGTCACTTCGTTGGGGGTGCTGGGCCTGGGCCTTCTCTTGCTTGTGCAACGGGGCGGAGGCTGCGCAACAACAGAGCCGACGGACGTCGTGCTGACCGAAGAGGACGCAGTCGCTCGTTATGAGCTTCCCCCTCCCAACTCACCGGGGACCTTGCAGGGCCTAGGTCCGCACCTGTGGGAGGCCTCTTTCGATCGGCGTGGTGACAAGCAGGGCATCCAGGCAAGCCGGGACTCGGTGGCTCGCCTCGTCTGGGCCGAGTTGGACAACTACCAGTACCTACAGATTGATGATGGTGCTCTGGTACACGACGAGATCCGTCTCGATCGGGATGTGTACCGCCGCACCCGGGACGACAGCCTGTATGGGTTGTTTCGCGGGACGCCTGGGGATTCGTTGATCCTCCAGCGCAGTCTCATCGCTTGGGAGCAGGCCATTGCTCCTTTTGCGGGCCAGCTGGGCTACGAGCGTCAAGAAGACGGTGCTGTGGAGGGTCGGGCTGTTCGGGTGTATCGACTCGGTCTAACGCCCCGCCCGACCCTTGCCGATGGTAGCCAGGCGTCTCCGGACACTGCCGCCAACCTCATGGGCATCGTGACCAGTCCTATTGCGCTCGATGGACGGGTCTACATCGACATAGAGACCGGCAACCGATTGGTCGCGGAGCTAGAGGGCCGCTACGTGCCGCGTGGCGTGGTGGGCGGCAAAGATCCGACCGATGAGGTCCTTGTTAGCTACCGCGAGAGCCGCTCGCTGACGGGAGTGCCGGTAGAAATCCTACCGCCCAGAGCGGCTGAGTATGTGGACCGTAGAACGGTGAGGGTGCCCGGTCCGGACGGTCGCAGGCGGCGGGGTTCAGCGAACTCGGAACGGCCAGGGAGTGTTCCAGCCCTTGACCCTGATGACGACCGGTGATTACGATCACAATGTAGGGAGTTCGTCCGGGTCAGCCCGGCCCGGGTCGTTTCATAGGAGACTTCTCATCGAGACCCTGAAACAAGCGTTGCGTCTGGCCGAGGCCATGGTCGAAAAGAAGGCCATTGACCCCGTCCTCCTCGAAGTCACAGACTTTGTGTCCTACGGTGACTATCTGCTCATAGCCACCGGGACCTCCCGCCCCCACGTTGAAGCTCTTGTCGAAGCCTGCACTGCCGAGGCGGCAGCGCAGGGAATGACGGTTCTTAACAGTGAGGGCCGCGAGACCTGTCGCTGGGTACTTGTGGATTACGGCGAGGTGCTCTTGCACGTCTTTCAGCCGAACGAGCGGGGTTACTACGATCTCGAAGGCATGTGGCTGGATGCCAAGCCCATCGAGATCCCAGGTGCCGAGCCGTCGTCCTACCCTGCTGGCTTCGTAGCTTCCTGAGCCCCCTGGGTACCGGGGAGCCGCTGTCCGCCGTGCGGAACTCGTCGTGAAGATCCGACTTCTGGCTGTAGGCAAGATGCGTGATGCCCACTACAGGGCTCTGTGCGAAGACTACGCGAAGCGTCTGCGGCGCTACTGCCCGCTGGACGTGGATGAGGTGAAAGACGGTCGCGGTCTCTCACCCAAAGAGGCCGTCAAGACCGAGGGTGATCGCTTGCTGGGCAGACTCTCCGGCTCGCCTTGGGTGGTGGCACTTCACGATGGAGGTGGGGAGCGATCTTCGGAGGATCTGGCCCGCTGGATTCAGACTCGAAGCGCAGACGGTACTCGAGAGATCGTGTTTGTGGTTGGTGGCCCCTTTGGGCTCTCCGAGACCGTTCTGTCACGGAGCCGAGAGCAACTCTCGTTGTCTCAGATGACGCTTCCCCACGAGCTGGCCCGGACGGTGTTGCTGGAGCAGCTCTACCGCGCCTGGACCATTCTCCGAGGAACTCCGTACCACCACGGCTGACCCGCAGGTCTTTAGTCTTTCGTCTGATCACCAGGGGCGGGCTCGTCGCCCGGCCCTGGAGTCTGTGTCATGTCGTCTTGGTCGAACTGGTCCTCGGCATTCGTCGCTCTCGTGAATCTGGTGGCGCCACCCACCTGTCCGGGCTGTCACGCCCCCACACCCCTGGAGCAAGCAGGGGCACTTACCCCTGTCCTTTGCGTGAGTTGTGCCGATGGGATCGCCCGGTGTGGCCCGCAGCTGTGCCAGACGTGCGGCTTGCCGCAGCCTGTGGCGTTGGCTCGTTGCTCGGCCTGCCTCCCGGATCCGGTCTTTCGTCGGGCCTGGTGCTTGGGGGCCTTGCCCCCCACACCTGGGGGCGTAGACCGTCCTCGGGACCAGTGGCAGGGCCACTCAGGTCGTCCGCATGGCGAGGAGGAGGATCTGCTCCGGCACCTCGTCCATGCCATGAAGTTTGGCGGACGGAGGGCAGTAGCCATTGCGCTGGGCTCTATCCTCGCCGAGGAGGCCGCCTTGATCTTCCCGCTTTCCACCTATGCCGCTGTCGTGCCCGTGCCTCTGCACCCGACGCGTCTCGTGGGGCGTGGCTACAACCAGAGCTATTTGCTCGCGCGGGCCGTGGCCCGCCGTCATGGAGTTCCCATTGCACCTGTGCTGCGTCGCACACGCCGGACGGAGGCCCAGTCCTCCTTGCCGCTGGAACAGCGCCGTCTCAATCTCGTGGACTCGGTCGATGTGTTGGTGGGGACCCGTTGGCAGCCTGGCAGCCAGGTGTTGCTCGTCGATGACGTACTGACGACGGGCTGGACGGCGAGAACTTGCGCCGCGGCTCTCATGGCCTCGGGAGTGGACTCCGTGGATGTCCTGTGTGTTGCTCGGACCTTGCTAGCGGGTGGATCGCAGGCGCCTGATAACCCCGGGGGGTTGCCATCTCTGTGGATGGGGAGCGCCGGGCATGAGGGAGCAGCGTATACTCCGAGATCCAACGTCCTTGCGGGCACACACGGGAATGCATCCATGGGCCTACCCATCGGCATCGATCTCGGGACCTCGAACTCCGTTGTCTCGGTGATCCGGGACGGCCAGCCGCTGGTCATCGCAGACGAGGAGGGCAACCACACCCATCCCTCAGTGGTTTGGTTTGCCTGGGGTGATCGGGTCCAAGGTGAAGGCATCTTGGTGGGGAATCGCGCACGCAGGCAGGTCGTGCTGGCTCCCGATGGTGCGGTGTTCTCGGCCAAGAGATTGATCGGCCGAACCATCGACAGCGAAGAGGTCCGTAAGGCTCGTGAGCTCGTGCCCTACGAGATCGTCGAGGGGCCGCATCGGGACCTGCGCATTCGCGTCCATCGCCAGGTCTACCCACTGGCCGAGATCAGCGCCTACGTCCTTCGTTACCTCAAGGGACTCGCTGAGTCGTACCTCAAAGAGCCTGTGACGCAGGCGGTGATTACGGTGCCGGCCTACTTCAACGACAATCAGCGTCAGGCGACTCGGGACGCCGGTCGCATTGCAGGACTGGATGTGCTCCGCATCGTCAACGAGCCCACTGCGGCCGCCTTAGCCTACGGTCTGGGTCAGTCCAAAGACGAGCACATTGCCGTCTATGACCTGGGCGGCGGTACCTTCGACATCTCGGTGCTGAAGATCATGGGCGACGTGTTCGAGGTCGTGTCCACGGCCGGCGACACCTACCTGGGCGGGGATGACTTCGACGCTGCGTTGGTGGACCACTTGATGGGTCAGATGCAGCCCTCCAGCCAGAGTGCCGTCAAGGCCTCGGCGGGGGCCCGGCTGCGGATCCGGCGTGCCGCAGAGGACGCCAAGAAGAAGCTCAGCACCGATCACGAGACGGTGATCAGCATTCCGACGTTGTTTACCGACTCCAGCGGCAAGGAGCGCAACTTCAAGTCGAAGTTGAGCCGCATCGAGTACAACCAGCTGGTGTTTCCGCTCGTGAAGCGAACGTTCGCGGTGTGTGACGAGGCTATTCGAGCAGCAGGCTTGACCCCCGAGCGCATCACAGGGGTTGTCATGGTGGGGGGCATGACGCGGTCCTTGATCATCCGAGAGGCGGTGGAGAGCTACTTTGGGCGCAAGCCCGAAGCGGGCGTCGACCCCGACGAGGTGGTCTCGGTGGGCGCGGCCATTCAGGCGGCAAACCTCGGCTTGGCGCTTTCGGGCAACCAGGGCAACGGCTCCCTGCTCATCGACGTGACGCCGCAGTCACTGGGCATCGCGACCGCTGGTGGCTTTGTGGAGACGATCATCGAGCGCAATACGGCGATCCCGGTGGGAGAGGCCCGCAACTTCACCACGTCCTGGGACGACCAGAGCGAGGTCAAGATCGAGGTCTACCAGGGCGAGGGCCGGATGGCGTCTGAGAACGAGAAGCTTGGTGAGTTCGTCCTGGAGAACCTGCCCAAGGCCGCCCGGGGGGAGCTGAAGATCGAGGTTAGCTTCGACATTGATGCCAATGGCATCGTCCATGTCAGCGCCGAGGACAACATGACTCGGCGCGCCCAGTCGATTCGTGTGGAGGCGAGTGCCGGGCTGACCGACCAGGAGGTGGAAGACCTCAAGTTCGAGAACCGGGAAGACTCGGAGGGGCAAGAGCCAGCCGTCCTCGACGAGAGCACTCAAGACGATGGCGGACAGGAAGAGATCAGCCCCGCCTGACCGGAAGCGGGTCTAGCGCAACAGAGGGAGCAACCGGATGGAAATCGACTTCCGAACCCGAGTCGAAATCGAGACCCTGACAGAGGTGCTCGACGAGCTCGACTACTACAAGATCATGAAGCTCAAGGGCGGGGCGCCCGTGCCTGATGTGGAAAAGGCCTATGCCGCCCAGAGCAAGAACTTCCATCCCGATCGCTTCTTCGGTGTGCGTGACCCCAAGTTCACGAAGGCGGTCAACGCCATCTTCAAGAAGCTGAACGAGGCCTACCAGGTCTTGAAAGACCCCGATCTCAAGAAGATGTACGACAAGAAAATGGGCTTCCGGGACGCTGCCGGAAAGAAAAAGACCGGCGGAGGTGACCGAAAGAGTCGGCCGTCCATCGACAAAGAGGGCCTGGAGCAGGAGCAGGGCTATCTGGATGCCGACGAGGTGGTCACCGACAAGAAGGCCAAGAAGTACTGGGACCTGGCCCAGATCGCCGAGATGAACGAAGACTGGAATGGCGTGGTCATGAACCTGCAGTTCGCCCTCAACTACGAGCAGGGCAACCCCGTGCTCAAGTCCAAGCTCGAGACCGCGAAGGTGTACCTCGCCGACAAGAAGAAGAAGAACAAGAATCCCTACAAGATCAAGATCGTCTGAGGGGCTCCGCGCCTGGGCTTCGCGCGACTGCCAGGGCCCATGGAAGCCCAGCGCAGCCAGCCCTCACCTAAGGTTGAGTCGGCCATCCCTTCGCCGCCGTGGGTGCTGCCACCGGCTGGGATGGGTGGGCCGTTTCTTGTGCTGGAGCACTGGCACGAAATCATTATTCGACCCAGGATCTTTCACCTGATAAGGTGCGCCGCCTTGGACTTCCGACCTGCCAATCGTGGACCAGCCTTGCGAATTCGCGAGTTGGTACGCCTCAATCCCGATCACCCGGGCTTTCACGATCCCACCTACCGGGAGCGCCGGAACGTCATCGCGGGCATCGCGCTCGACTACCGCACGGGCGACCCCGTGCCGCGGGCCCACTACACCGAAGAGGAACACGGGGTCTGGCGCCAGATCTCTCAGCTGCTAGAGCCCTTGCACCAGCGCTTCGTCTGCCGCCCCCTCGTGGAGCAAATCAAAGGCTTCCCGCTGGACCGGGAGCAGGTCCCCCAGCTGGTGGACCTCAACTCCCGCCTCTCGGCTGCCACGGGCTTTCGCATGGAGCCGGTGGGTGGGCTGGTGGCGGCGCGCAGCTTCCTGGAAGCGCTGGGGCGGGGTGTGTTCTTGTCGACGCAGTACATTCGGCACCACAGCAGACCGCTCTACACACCCGAGCCCGACATCGTGCACGAGCTGATCGGTCACACCGCGACGCTGGCCCACCCGCGCATCGCTGCTGTCAGTCGCGCGTTCGGTCGCGCCGTAGAGCTGGCCGACGACGAGCAGGCGGAGCGCATCGAGCGGGTGTATTGGTACACGCTTGAGTTTGGCCTGGTGGAAGAGAACGGGCAGGCGCGAGCCTTCGGCGCCGGGCTGCTCAGCTCGGCGGGCGAGCTGGCCCAGATCAACGAGGACCCGGCGCTGCTGGAGTGGGATCTCGATGCCATCGCCGAGACTCCCTATGACCCCACCCGGATGCAGCCCCATCTGTTCGTGGCGCCCAGCTTCGATCGCATGCTCGACGATCTGGAAGCCTGGCTGCTGACCGAGCAGTGGATGGGCCGCGGGGCCGGCGTCGCAAAGACGGCCTGAGCTCAGGCGCCCGGGCGGTCCCCGCGGCAAGCTCTCGGCACCAACGCGCCGGGTCTCTAGGCTCCCCTTCAGTCTTCCTGGATTCCTTGTCCCTCGACGACCTGTAGGTAGGCGCCGGTCTCGGGTGTGCCCAGGTCTTCCACCACGCCCGTGGGCCAGGTGACGGTCGCGCCCAGCAGCTGGGCGGCTTTGGGGATGCCGAAGTGCAGGGTCTTCCAGCTCGATGAGTACACGGCGGTGGAGCCGGCGCGCACGGTGCGTCGCTGGGGCCCGTCGCTGGTGTCGAGCCGCACGACAGCCCCCACCGCATCGCGGTTGCTGGTCGTGCCCTGGAGTCGGAAGCCAAGCCACTGGTTGTCGTCGCGGCAGGTGTTCCGGTACAGCTCGGGCTGGCCGTCGCTGTTCTGCACGGCCAGATCGATGCAGCCATCGAGGTCGTAGTCCAGGGCCACGGCTCCTTCGCTGGATGCCAGCCGCCCGTTGACGCCCGAGTCGTCGACCAGCGAGAAGCTGCCGTCTCGCCCCTGCAGCAGCGCGTTGGGGGATGGGCGTACGTAGTCCCGCCAGCTGCCGTAGGCCACGAAGAGGTCGAGCCAGCCATCGCGGTCGAAGTCGACGAACTGAGCGCCCCAGCTGCTGTCGCGCTCGTCTTCCAGCCCGGCGATGGCGGTGGCGGCGAGGCTCTGGTCGACAAAGGTGCCGTCGCCCTGGCCCTGGAGCAGCACCTCGCCGCCGTCCATGACCAGGTTGGTGACGTAGAGGTCGACGTGGTCGTCGCGGTCGTAGTCGCCGGCGGCGAGGCCCATGGACGCCACCTCCAGCCCGCAGGAGCAGGCATCGGTGCCCAG
>PBPL01000209.1 GCA_002724675.1 Deltaproteobacteria bacterium
CCCGGTGGATCATGCCCATGAAGTAATGGGTTGTCGGGAGATGATCGTCGAGAACGAGGGCGCGCTCCAGAAGTGCGCAAGCCTTGGAGACCGAATGCTCGGAGCCCGCACCTCGCCGATACGTCGCCCAGCCTCGGTACGCCACGTACTCGGCCGACTCGGGGTCTCGCTCCACAGCCTTCCCAAAGGCGAGCTCAGCCTCTCGAAAGTCTTTCTTTTGGACGAACGACTTGCCCATCTCAAAGAACATGGCCGCCTCAGCAAGAGCAGCCTGGGGCGCGTTGCCCGTCTCGAGGCTTCGAGCCGCACACTCCCGCTGATAGGCACTGCGCGTAGTCGGATCACCAAGAACACGCCTTCCCTCAGCGATGTGCGCCGCCAGTGCATTTGCCTTAGCCCGCAAGTCTCCCGGCAAGCTCTCTGGCAGTTCGTCAGGCTCCCAGGACAGGACATCCCGAGAGAGGCACTGCCCCACCCGCTCGTCTGAGGCACCCGGCGGAATCTTGAAGATCGTGAAGAAGTCCGCATGCCAGAGACGCAGATAGTCCTGAATAACCTGCTCCCCCTGGTCCGTGAGTGTCCCTGTGAGCGAGGGCACATCCACCGTCGAGGGTCCCGATGATTCCGAAGCTACGCCAGCCATTCTGGAGGCGGTGGCCGGGTGGGCCCCAAAGCCGACCATTCCAGACAGATACAAGAGGGCCAACGAAAGAACCAAGTCGTCACGCTCCAAGAGACCAAGCTGGAGCAGATCGGCTGGAGTGCGACGACCGGACAGGAAGCCACCCAGAACACCGATCCCCTCCTGAGTCTTCAACGTGGCCCAGTTCACGGCAAAGCGACCCGTTGGGATAGCAAAGCTGTTCCAGTGGGGCTCCAGCAGGGCCGCAAGCGATGCGACATCCCCATGGTCCTTCAGCCCCTTCCAGACGACCACAAGTGGCTGAACCTCAAAGGGCGTGGTTTGGGGAGGGAACTCGTCGCTCAGCGACCAGTTCCCCACGGTCCACTCGAATGCCGAGACCGCTCGGCGTTCGACGAGGCGACGAAGCTGGGCATACAGCTCAGTGGGGCTGAGGATGCCGTGCCGCGTAAGCGCAGAGCCGAAGTCGATCCCCTCGTCCCGCATGGACTGGACCGCGCAGGCGAACTGCTCTGGATCAATGGTGCCTTCCTCCAGCAGCATGGTGCCCAGTCGGTCGGCGTTACCGCCACCATCAGCCCACACTGGGTATCCGTTGAGAAAAACGATCTGCTTCCAGCGCTTGCCGTCACGGAAGCTCAGAACTCCCGTGTGGCTGTGGGCCAGGATGGCCAGGAGTAGAGAGGCCAGGGCACCTGGCTCCACCGAGCCTTCCGATGCCAACGGGACGAGCCGATTGTCCAAGAGCACCAGCGCCCCGCCTTCCCCATCGTGGGCAGTCGCACCGGGGCGCTCCGAGAACAGGCCATCCGGCAACGCAGCCAACAACCTAGACTTCAGGTCGTCCATCGCAAATGGCTTCACTAGAAAGTCCTGCGCCCCACACTGGCGCAACAAGGAGGCCACAGTGTCCGCGTCCTTGTACACAGCTGACATCAGCACAACCGGCACGGACACATCGGGATGAGCCTGGACATGAGCGCAGAGCTCAAGACCACTCAACCGGGGCAACAGCACATCGGCCAGCACGAGGTGGGGCGCTGTGCCCTCAACCTTCTGCAGCGCTTCGTTCCCGTCCGAGGCACACTCCACCTCAAACCCCTCGTACTCGAGGTAGTCCCTGAGGATCCCGGAGAAATGCTGATCGTCCTCGACGACTAGAATTCGAGCGTTCATCGGCACGCCAAGAAGTGGAGCGCGATGATAACAGGGCCTCGAACAGAGGTTGACCCACAGACCTCGAGAAAGGGGGGGCATTCCGGCCGCCAGCTCGAGCGCGAATGGTCGAGTACACCCGGAGACCGAGCCTAGGCAGCGAGTGCAGAATGGTGCCGGTGCGACCTAGGACTGGCTGTCCCCTCAATCCCCGAACGATACGAGCTAGCATGCTCGTGGAATTGAGCCGTCCTGATTGACGTCACAAAGGAGTGCGAACCCATGGCCGAACCAGTAGCTTCCTGGGCCGAGCGAGAGATCGCGAGCCCGGACGCCGTCAGTAGACCCAGCTAGATTGTGTTCTGCTGCTTGCTCGATCGTCACAACTCTCCTCCTGATCCACCCACTGCCGGAAAGCCATTGTCCGTCGACCCCATGATGCCGCCGCCCCCCCCAAGCAAGAGGGTATTGACGCTCACCGCTCTCGCCCTTTGCCTGTCCCTTTTCTTCGCAATCACCGGTCACACCGCTCGGGCTGACGAGCCCGCATCGGCTCCGTCGCCCAGAGTGGTCATCGAGGCCATGGAGCAGGGCTTCATCGAAGTCGCTGAGCGGGTGATGCCCAGCGTGGTCACAGTCCACATCCGCGGCTCGTCCCCTGCCGCAGATCGAGAACTCCAGGAACTGTTTCCCGATCTGCCGCCGATGCTCGACCCGGCCGAAGGCACGGGAAGCGGCTTCGTAGTGGATGTGGACGGAACAATCTTCACCAACCATCACGTCGTCAAGGATGCCGAGCTAATCCAGGTCATCCTAAGGGACGGCACCCGCTACAAGGCAGACCTCGTGGGCGCAGATATCGAGAGTGACGTGGCAGTGATCCGCATGCTCGATCCCCCCGAAGATCTCACCGCAGCCGAAATTGGCGACTCCGATGCGGTGCGTGTCGGCCAGTTTGCCATCGCCATCGGCTCGCCCCTGGGCTTTGAGAATTCATTCACGGTGGGACACGTCTCCGCGAAGGAGCGCTCCAACATTGGTCGCCCCATGCCGGGCATAGCAAGTCCCGGATTCGAGAACCTGAGCTACCAAGACTTCCTGCAGGTCGACACGCCCATCAACCCCGGCAACTCAGGCGGACCGTTGGTGGACATTCGCGGAAAGGTCATCGGGATCAACACAGCCATCATCGCCTCTGGCGGCGGAGGGATCGGCTTCTCCATTCCCATTAACATGGCGCAAACCATCGCCAGCCAGCTCATTGCTCAGGGCCACGTAAGCCGTGGGTGGCTCGGCGTGACACCGCTCGACGTACCCGAAGAGATTGGCGAAAAACATGAACTCGGGCGCGCGGCGGGGGCCTACATACAGTCTGTCCTGCCCGACACCCCAGCCAGCAAGGCTGGTATTGCGCAAGATGACATCATCGTGGCGTTCAACGAGCGGGCAATCCACTCAGCCAAGGACCTAATGAATGCCGTGGCGTGGTCCCCCATCGACAAGACGCTGACCTGCAAGCTGCTGCGCATGAACAAGGCCGGGGAGAGCACTCTCGTGAGCCTCCAAGTGAGCCTCGCCGAACGGCCAGCTCCCGAGGCCCAGCGCAAGCTGGTCCAAGAGTTGCGAAGAACGGGAGGCAAAGACTCCGTACAGGGCTCCAGCGATCGCTGGTTGGTGCAACGCCTTGGCCTGGTCGTTCAGACCCTGACAGGGCGGCTAAATGCCAAGCTGAAGCGCAGGCGGTCGGCACGTGGCGTGCACGTCCTCTCGGTTCAGCAGGGCTCCCCAGCCGCTGAAGCTGGCCTTCAGGCTGACGACATACTCATGGAGGCCAACCACCAGCCCCTGTCCAATGCCGACGACCTACGTACAGCCATTCAGAACGCACAGCGAGAGTTCATTCCACTGGCAATAGAGCGGTCTGGAGCCCAGCAGTTCTTGAGCCTAGAGCGGCCCTGAGCGAGCCTCGACTCGCCGCATCACCCTTCGCCTTGGCGGGCTTCGATGATGGCGGCAATAGCCTCTTCGTCATCGGGACCGATAGGGCCAGGGATTGCATAGTCCCCCTGGAACCACTTCCCCAGATCCACCATCTGACAGCGCTTCGAACAAAAGGGAAAGCTGGATGGCTGGAGGGCGCCATCCCGCGCCACGGGCTTCTTGCACGACGGGCAGAGACCCACGGCGCTCACGGCGACACCTCACCCGCTTCCCGAGCGCCTTCGGTGGACTCTTGCTCATCCTGGGCAGCTTGGGCTGTGCTCTGCAGATGGAGCTCGTTCATCTGCCCCTGATCCACTGGACCGGGAGCCGCAGTCATCAGGCAGGAAGCTCTCTGAGTCTTGGGAAAGGCGATCACGTCGCGGATCGCCTCGGTTCCCGCGAGGAGCATGACCAGCCGATCGAGGCCGAACGCGATCCCACCATGCGGTGGCGTTCCATACGACAAGGCGTCCAGTAGAAAACCAAACTTCTGGCGTGCCTCTTCTTCCTCGATGCCCAACGCACGAAATACAAGGCTCTGGATCGCCGGGTCGTGGATCCGGATGCTGCCGCCGCCCAACTCCAGGCCGTTGCAGACCAAGTCGTAGGCGTCCGACATCACCGCGCCCGGGTCGGTCTCCAGCAACTCATAGTGCTCTGGAATCGGTGACGTGAATGGGTGATGCATGGATGTCCATCGCTCGTCGGTCTCGCTCCACTCAAAAGCCGGGAAGTCAGTCACCCACGTGAATGCGAATGCCTCCGGGTCGATGAGGTCGAGGTCTGCACCCAGCTTCAGACGTAAACGGTAGAAGGCGTCGTTGACGGTGCCCTTGCGGCCAGCGGCCAACAGAAGGACCCCAGTGCTCCCAGCATCGAAGCCGTTGCGCTCGGCCAAGCGGGCAATGACTGCCGCCCGCTGCTCCTCAGTGAGGAACTTGCCAGCGGCACCGCTGCAGCCTTCCGCAGAGACCTTCCCCCAGAGCAATCCGCCAAGACCAAAGTCCCGAACCAACGTCGTGTAACCATCGAGAAGCTTGCGACTGAGTTGGCCCGGGTCACCCGGAACGAACATCGCCTTCACCGCACCATCGTCCAGGTCTAGGGCGCTACGGATCGGTCCATCGCCCGCATCGGCGACGAGATCATCCACAGTGGCCATCTGAAGACCAAACCGAAGATCCGGGCGGTCCACGCCGAAGTTCTCCATGGCATGCATGTAGCTCATGCGGGGCAGCGGAAGCGGCAGCTCGATTCCCCGGAACTCTCTCCACATGAGCGCCACCCAGCCCTCCAGGATGGGGAACAACACGTCTTTGGTACAGAACGAGATCTCGATGTCGATCTGCGTGAACTCCGGCTGACGATCAGCGCGAAGGTCCTCGTCGCGGAAACACTTCACGATCTGTAGGTAGCGGTCGTAGCCAGAGATCATCAAGATCTGCTTGAACAACTGTGGGCTCTGAGGGAGCGCAAAGAAGGTGCCTGGCTGAACCCGAGAAGGCACGAGGTAGTCGCGCGCGCCCTCAGGAGTCGACTTGGTCAAGACCGGAGTCTCCACCTCAATAAAGCCGTTTTGATCGAAATAGCTACGAGTCGCCAGACAGACCCGATGACGTGTCATGAGGTTGCTCTGAAGAGCCTGACGTCGCAAATCGAGATACCGATACTTGAGCCGGAGTTCTTCGCTGGCCTCCGCCTTACCGTCCAAGACAATGGGAAGCGGCTCACTGCGAGTCAGCAACTGCAACCCTTTGGCGTTGACCTCGACCGCTCCCGTAGGAACCCGTGAGTTGCGCTGCCCCTCGTCGCGAACGGTGACGACCCCCTTGACCGCCACCACGAACTCACTGCGGAGTGACCCCGCACGCTCAAAGGTCGCTTCGTCCACCGTGTCGGGATCGAACAACACCTGTGTGATGCCGTGACGATCTCGCACATCAATGAAGATTAGGCCGCCTAGGTTGCGATTGGTGTTCACCCAACCGTTGAGGACCACCTCTTTGTCACCGTCCTCTTCACGGAGTTCACCGCACGTGTGGGTGCGGCCCCAAAAGGTGCCACTTGTCTCGTCATTGCTCACAGCCAGTCTCCAGCAGTTCCTTGCCGTCATGGAAGGCGGAGAGGAGCCTAGTCACCTAGGCCGTGCAAGGCCAGCCCAACCACGCGAAAAGAGCCGCCGAGTTCACTGCTTGCACCCGGAAGACTCGAGTGCCGGCAGGCCCAGCCGCGCTCGGATCCGCTAGGCGCTGTCGTCGTCGTCGCCTGCGGTGTCGTCGTCCCCCGTGTCGTCATCATCATCGGCGGAGTCGTCGTCGTCATCACCGGAATCGTCATCGTCATCGGCGGAGTCGTCGTCCCCCGTGTCGTCATCGTCCCCCGTATCGTCGTCGTCCCCAGCGCCCTCGCTATCATCCAGAGCGGACACACAGTCGGGATCTCCGCGGTCGACGATGGAGTCGCTGTCGTTGTCTACACCGTCATTACACTCGGTCGAGCTAAAGCCCCCCTCGTCGTCATCGTTGCTGCTACTGCAACCAGGATCGGCAAGGTCGCTCCACCCATCCCCATCGTTATCCAGCCCATCCCCACACGCCGGCGTCTCCAAGTCAGCCCCTGAACTGCACTGCAGATCAGCCTCGTCGATGTCACCATCGGCATCGTTGTCTACGCCGTCATTACACTCGGCAGTTCCCGGATCTGTCTCTTCGTCGTCTTCCAGCCCCAGAGCAGGAGCCCCATCGTCATCGGAGGAGTCATCCCCTGCCGAGTCGTCATCATCGTCACCGGCTGAGCTCGCCCCATCGACTACCAGACAGCCAGGGTCCTCCAGATCCACCCAACCATCACCATCGTTGTCTTCACCATCGGCGCAAGCGGGCACCTCCGAGTCGTCGGCTGCATCGATGCAGTTGACGTCGTCACCGTCGTAGTCGCCATCTGCGTCGTTGTCCTCGCCGTCACTACAAGCGGTGGAGCCCGGTGCCGTCGACTCCTCATCATCCTCACTGTCGTCACAGCCTGGATCGCTGAGGTCCACCCACCCATCACCGTCGTTGTCCTGACCATCAGCACAGGCAGCAAGCTCGGTATCGTCCCCGCCCCAGGAACAGTTGAGATCCGAGCTATCCACATCCCCGTCCAGATCGTCGTCCAGTCCGTTGCTGCATTGCGGAGTGTCCAGATGCGTCTCATCATCCACAGTGGGGTCTGCATCACAGCCGGGGTCTTCGAGATCGGCCCAGCCGTCACCATCGTTGTCTAGACCGTCAGCGCAGGCCGGTGTCTCTAGATCGAAGCCAGAACTGCAGTCTTGGTCATCCAGATCCACGTCCCCGTCCAGATCATTGTCCTGACCATCGCTGCACTCGGTGGTGCCCCCGTCGGACTCATCGTCATCGTCGGCGTCCGCACAGCCGGGATCCAAGAGGTCGGTCCACAGGTCTCCATCATCGTCAATGCCATTGGCGCAGGAGGCTGTCTCGTCATCATCCAAGCCGCTCGTGCAGTGCGGGTCTGCACTGTCCACGGCCCCATCTCCATCATTGTCTAAGCCGTCACTGCAGGCAGTGACGACGGTGTGGCTCTCATCTTCGTCCTCTGGCGACGTACAGCCGGGGTCGTCCAGATCCACCCAACCGTCCTGATCATCGTCCAGCGCATTGCTGCACACCGGTGATTGCTCCGAGTTGTCCGTCGCTGAGTCGCAGTTGGGATCGTCATTGTCGACCAGAGTGTCAAAGTCGTTGTCTAGGCCGTCATTGCAGTCGGTCGTTCCGCTGTTGGCTTCGGAGAGATCCGTCTCTCCGGTACACCCGGGGTCGTCGAGGTCGACCCAGCTATCGCCGTCGTTGTCGAGACCATCCGAACAGTGGGGAATGATCAGGTCTTCGCTCAGGTCGTAGCCATCCTCGCAGTCAGGATCTTCGGCATCCGGATCGTTGTTCCCATCATTGTCGACCCCATCGTTGCAAGCAGTCGACGTGTAGGTGGGCGTCTCACTGGCGCCCTCCGAGTCGTTGTTGCAGCCCGGGTCCAGCAGGTCTGTCCAACCATCGCCGTCATTGTCCAAGCCATCGGCGCACTGGGGAACGGCCGTCTCCCCCTCGTCATCGTGATATCCGTCCACTGACGCGCAGTCAGGATCCTCAGCATCGAGAAGACCATCGGAGTCGTTATCGATGCCGTCGTTGCACTCGGTTGTACCGAGGCCACCTTGCTCGGCATTTTCCACGCTTCCCAGACAATCCGGGTCGGCCAAGTCGGTCCACCCGTCGTTGTCGTTGTCCAAGCCATCGCCACACGTCGCGTCGACCACGACTTCTTCCAGCTCGAGACCGGGGATGTCCACCGTCAAGACCTGTCCCGCTTCCAAGACCTGACGAGCCGTCCACGGAGACTCGGCAATCAGGTCATCGTCATCCCAGCCCTGTGCGCGCAACACAAAGGGCAGCGGCACATTGACCCCTGGATCCAGCGAGACCGTCGGGATCGACTCCGCACCCGCCTCAAATGGCACCGGGATCCATAGGTCGGGGACGAGCCCTCCATCGTCATTGGCCACAAGTTCCAGCTCACTGCCATCGATTGGCCCCGCCTCATAAGGCACGCCAGTGGCGTCCACGAGAGGTTGATCAGGACGCAAGAGCACAGCCAGAGAAGACACCTCGTCCAGGAGCCCCTGGGGGTCCGAGGACTGGATGTGGATCTCGATCCAAGCCGCTGCGCCATCATCGATCGCGCCATCCCCATCCCCTTCAGCACAGGCTGAAGCAATCGAGCACAAGAAGGCCAGCAACAGCCCATGAACCAGGCGCTTCGTCACAAGTGGTGTCATCTCGAAACTCACGGGGTCACCGGTGTCAGGGGAGGGCGTAGCGCACATCCGTCTCCGGCGGCACCAAGGCTGTGGTTCCGGTTCCTGCATCCGCTGAGGACCTGCTCGCCGCGACCACAGCAGTGGTGATGCCAATCGCCGCAGCCCCCACGCCACCCCCGAGAACTGCCCAGAAGGCAGGGCGCTGCGCCACGGGTCGAGAGGCTTCGGGCGGTCCCACCAACCGATTGCTCTTGCCATAGTTGAAGCTCGCGAGTCGCGCAGCCACTACAGCCTTCGCGCCATCCTTGACCTGAACGGTCTTCATGAAGTCCGTGTGATCCGCAGCAGTAACCCGAACGGAGTAGAGTCCCGGCTTGATCGGACCGATCTCCTGACGACCTTCACCCAGGGCGACCCCGTTCAGATAGACCTTGCCCTCGGCAACCGATGGCTTCACCACCAAATGGCCACCCTCGGTAGACAGAGTGGCATCAACCGTCACCTTCCGGCCCGAGTCCACCGTCAGGGCCCGGAACACATCGGAATAGCCTTCGAGGCTCAACCGGATCCAGTGACTTCCGGTCTCCACAGGATCCACCGTCACCGGAGTCAGACCGTAGTCCTTACCGTCGAACAAGACGCTGGCCCCCTCGGGGTCCGTGTGAACGGCAACCGAACCCAACGATCCCCGGAGCGAAACCGTCACTGGGGTAAGCACTCCTGGCTCGAGCTGCACCTGGGCGGCCCAGCGGCCAAAGGGCTCGGCCTCGACGACCACCCGGTGGCTACCCGCCTCCGCGGGGTCAACCACAACGAGAGAGCCTGTACCCACATGCTCCCCATCCAAGAAGACCTTGGCCGACTCCACATCGACGCGAACCTCGAGGCCTGGGGCGAGCCGAAGTAGCTCTGCATTGATCTCGACGGTGGAGTCCGCCGCGATGCGAACCTGCTGGTCGAACGTCTGAAATCCCGGCCGCTCGACCCGAATCCGGTGTGTCCCCGCTGGCAGGATCTCTAGGTAGGGGATCTCACCCACCAACTCGCCATCCACAAACACCAACGCCCCCTCGACATTTGCAGTCAGCTCGAGAATGCCCGTCTCCGCGGCGCTCGCCAGGCGAGGCAGCGAGACAATCGTCAACCCGACAAGAAAAGCCAGAATGAAGCGAGTGGGGGCGATGTACATCACGAGGAGGCTATCACGGCTCCACCACCCAGGAGGGCAGGTCCCGTAAGGCCCGACCCTCGGGTGTGCGGGACGTAATTTTCTGTCGATCTAGGAATTCCAGGAAGGGAATCGCATGGCGTCGCGTCAGCCCACTGATGCTCTTGAAGTCCCCGGGGCTCAACACACCTCGGGTCTGCATGTGGGCCACCAACTTCCTCACAAGAGCTCTGTAGGCCTCTCGCTCCACTAGATAATCGTCGGTCACCCGCACAATCTCCCCCCGGTCAATGAGCCAAGAGATCCCATCGGGCGGCATCCTCAGGCCCTCGAGGGCGTCCTGAAGCGGAGGTGGGTGCGCTCCACCACGAGCGAGGCGCTGAACGACCTCGTCCAACACCAGGCGGGCCTCGTCCGAAGGCTCCGGCTGGTGGTCGGGCCGCGCAAGACGGTGTCCGCGCTGGACGAGGCCAGCTTCGAGACAGACCGACTGCACCAGCGCATCGAACAAGCGCTCCTGAGGCGGCGGGGTCAGGGACTGACGAGCCTCTGCAAGAGAGGGCCCAGCCAACAAAGGACGCTCGAGATGATGGCGATCGACGTAGCCCTGGAGGGCCAGTATCCACGTGCTTGCCACTCCGGCCCAGGCCCAGGAAGCTGGCGATGTGGCCAGCGTTACTGCATGGCCAGCATCCACCGCAGACTCTGCTGCAGCCTGAATGGATCCCATCGACGGTGGCAGTCGCCGTTGCAGCGCTGCCAGATCCAAGGCCTGTGCCGGCTGCCTACGAAGAAGCGCAACTACGCGATCAACCGGGGACGACTCCGGCGACCCCAGCACCGCCAACAACTCGGCAGCCCGAGCGCGCTCTCTGCGTCGAAGCAGAGGAGGCTCCGGATCGAGGATGGTGCCTCCCCCGAGGGTCGCCATGGGCGACTCCGAGCGCAACACAAAGCGATCGCCGGCCACCGCGCCCAGGCTCTCGGCCAGGGCCAGCTGGGCGAGTGCGACACTCCCGGGCTCCACCTGTTCCGGGGCAGGGCCTCCATCCACATCCATGAGTCGAACGGTCGCCAACACCTCGGCAGTGCCACAGAGAAAGCGAACGACACTGTTGTTCTCCAGCGGTCGGGGAAAGGTCTCCAGTAGCTGCAGTGCAACGTCCAGTCGATCACCACAAGCCAGGGCCCCCGGGGTGGCCAACCAACACCCTGGAGGCACAGCGCTAGGGTCGGTCCCCTGCAGGTTCAAGGCGACCCGGGTGCCTTGGGCAGCCTGCTTGCGGCTCTCGCCGTGCACCTCTAGACCACGAATGCGCACCGCCCGACGTCCGGGGAGCACCTCGAGCGTCGTCCCCCCCCGGAGCTCGCCGTCCCGAGTCGTCCCCGTCACCACCGTCCCAAAGCCTCGGATCGAGAAGGACCGATCCACCGGCATCCGGAACACGTCCCCAGCCTCCCGCGCTTCGAGTCGCTCTACAGCCTCGATCAAAACGGTCCTCAGCGCATCGACACCCACTCCCGTCAGCCCCGACACAGGGAGAACCGGCGCCTCGGGCCAGGGCGTCGACTCCAGAACCTCCCGAACGTCCAGTTCTGCCAAGCCGAGCAGGTCTTCCTCGACACAGTCTGACCGGGTCAGGGCCACGACCAGCTCGGGTACACCCAGCAACTTCAGGATCTCGAGGTGCTCGCGCGTCTGGGGCATAACCCCCTCTTCGGCGGAGACAACAACCAGCGCCACATCGACTCCGCCGGCCCCGGCGACCATGGTCCGCACGAACTTCTCGTGACCAGGGACGTCGACAATCCCTGCCACACGCCCATCGGGTAGCGGGAGCGAGGCGAAGCCGAGAACGATGGTGATGCCTCGACGCTTCTCCTCGTCCAGGCGGTCACAGTCCACTCCAGTGAGCGCCCGCACCAAGGTGGTCTTGCCGTGATCGATGTGGCCGGCCGTGCCGATGATGATGGAATCTCGGGGAGCAGACATGGGCGTGATTCCCAGGAGACCGGAGGGAGCAGGCAGGCAGCCATTACCTGAAGACGAACGAGGATAGCAGCGGGTCCATTCTTGTAGCGATGGGGGCGCTCTTCGGCGCTCCACTGCACTGGGAGCGCTTGACGCCAGAGGCCCGGTAACCCAGCCTTCCTGCGATCGGATCGAGCGAACCCAAGGGAGGCGGAGCAGCCATGACCATCGACGAATCGAGACCTTTCGTGCCAGTCAACATCGTGGTCGTTACCGTCTCGGACACCCGAACCGAAGACACCGATGTCTCGGGAGCGGCACTGGTCGACCGGGCCGTCCAAGCCGGACACCGCGTGGTCGCACGACGCATCGTGCCCGACGAACTGAAGACGCTGGTGGGCGAGCTGAACCAGTGGATCGATCACGACGAAGTCGATGTGGTCATCACCACCGGTGGAACGGGAGTCACCGGCCGAGACATCACCCCCGAAGCCTTGGACGCTGTGTGCGAGAAGGCCATTCCGGGCTTCGGAGAGCTCTTCCGCTGGCTGAGCTACGACAAGATCGGCACATCCACCATTCAGAGCCGTGCAACAGCCGGGGTGTCTCGGGGAACCTACTTATTCGCTCTCCCTGGCTCCCCTGGGGCCTGCAAGGATGCCTGGGATGGCATCCTTGCCACCCAGCTGGATGTGCGCTGGCGTCCCTGTAACTTCGTAGAGCTCATGCCCCGCCTTCGGGAGAGCTAGCCCTCTCGAGACAGGGATGTCCAAGTGGCGTCCAGGCGCGGACAGAGTCCGACACTTCCACACATCAGCCGCCGAGGAAGCCCGACATCCATAAAGGCTTAGTGGCCTGAAATCACTTCGGTTCCGTGATTTCCACCACAATGGCACAGCCCTGGCAGTTCAACGGGCCATGTCCTCTGCCCAGTGTTCAGTCGCCCATCATGCTCCGGCGAGACCGTGACGGTTCACGTGCGATCGAGCTGCCTTCAAGGCGTGGGCGGAATCTCCGTGGGTGTCGAAGTCGACATCCTGAGTGCTCTCCCCTGCTTTCAGGTTGTGGGGCTTCCCAACTCATCGGTTCGCGAATCTAGAGAGCGCATCAGATCGGCAATCGAAGCATCCAACCTCCCTTTTCCCCGTCGCAGAATCACTGTCAACCTCGCCCCAGCCGACCGCCCCAAGAGAGGGACGGGGCTCGATCTTCCCATCGCACTCGGCGTGGTCGCAGCGGCAGCGATCTCCGGTGGACAGGCCGCTCCGTGGCAACATGCTCCGGCGGCACTCGGCGAGCTAGGGCTGGATGGGAGGGTTCGCGGAATCCCCGGCGTCCTGCCCTGTGTAGAGGCCGCTGTCTCAGTGGGCGTCTCTACAGTCATCGTACCCGCAGCCAATGTCCACGAGGCAAGACTCGTGCCTGGTGTCAGCGTCCACGGTGTACATAGCCTGAGCGAGGCGTGGGCTGTTGCGCGAGGTTCAGCTGTTCCAGGCAAGGGCAGCGTCATAGGCAGTCGAGATCAAGCCATATCTCCCCTCGGGCCAGGTACCGAATCCTTCGGTAGTTCACCCCCGCCCGATCTGCGGGAAATTCGGGGACTTCAACTGGGCCGTCGCGTACTGGAGGTGGCAGCTGCCGGTCACCACGGACTGCTACTGGAGGGGCCGCCGGGAGCCGGCAAGTCCCTGTTGGCCCGCTCGCTAGCGAGCATCCTCCCGGACCTGAGCTCAGAGCACGCGCTCGAGGTCACACGAGTCCGCTCCGCAGCAGGTCTCCTCCCTCACCACCACGGGCTCGTCGTTCGTCCACCCATGCGATCTCCGCACCACACGGCCTCTACCCCTGCCATCGTCGGCGGTGGCAATCCGCTTCGACCAGGTGAGATCACACTCGCCCATCGGGGAGTCCTTCTGCTCGATGAGGTCCCAGAATTCAAACCGGCAGTCCTCGAGTCCCTGAGGCAACCACTGGAAGAAGGTCAGGTTCGGGTCAGTCGTATGCGCGAGGCTGCAACCTTTCCCGCCCAATTCCATCTTGCGGCCACAGCAAACCCATGCCCTTGCGGATTCCTAGGGAGCTCCACCCAGGCCTGCCAATGTCTGCCCGGGCAGCGGCAACGATATCGTCGACGCCTCTCCGGCCCACTTCTGGACCGCATCGAACTGGTTAGTTGGATCGAGCCCGTCTCCGCCCAAACTCTCCTGACTGGGGCACCTGGCGAAGCCAGCATCGACGTCCGCGCGCGTGTCGCAGAAGTGCACCAAATGAACGCAAAGCGCTGGTCGTCACGCGGAAGCGATGGCTCAGACGTCAGCAGGCCACATCATCTACCACTCGATTTCTGTCTCCCGCGACTCGACCGTTCCGCCCTTCGCGAACTGCACTCAGCGCTGGGCGGGCAAAGACGCTCATCCCGCTCCCTCAATCAACTAGTCCGAGTCTCCTGCACCCTCGCAGATCTGGACGGAGCAGACCGCGTCAACACCCAGCACATTCAGGAAGCTGTGATCCTCACGCATCGTCTCGACGGCCCGGAAGCACATCGAACACCTCCGGCGAACTCCTTGACCGACCGGAGAGAACCGCTCGAACCAACTTCTCAACCCTAGGTACTCGTTCCAAGACTTCGGGGGCGGGTGAACGGAGTCCACTCCATGGGAGACAGTAATGACTCAGCATAGACGCAACAGGCCCAACGCGAAGGCCCGAAACGATTCCATCGTGAGACCGGCCGTCTCGTCCCAGAATGGCGATGAGCGCAGACGAGACCTTGAAGAAGCTCTAGAGCAGATCGACAAGGCCTTTGGACGCGGTGCCGTAATGCGCATGACCGGTGGTGATGACGGGGCCTCTGTCCCAGCCATCTCAACTGGATGCTGGAGCCTCGACCTCGCGCTTGGAGTGGGGGGCTTCCCACGCGGCCGGGTCGCGGAGATCTATGGGCCAGAGTCCTCGGGCAAGACCACCTTGACACTTCACCTGATCGCAGAGGCACAGAAACAGGGAGGCACGTGTGCATTCATCGATGCCGAACACGCGCTGGATATCAGCTATGCGACAGCACTGGGAGTTGACAGCGCGTCGCTTCTCGTCAGCCAACCCGATAGTGGAGAACAGGCTCTAGACATCGCAGACATGCTGGTTCGGTCGGGAGCGCTCAGTCTCATCGTGATCGACTCCGTAGCAGCCCTCACACCACGAGCAGAGATCGAAGGCCAGATGGGCTCCCACCACGTCGGGAGCCAAGCCCGGCTCATGAGCCAGGCCCTTCGCAAGCTCACGGCAGCAGCGGCTCGCACAGGAACCACCGTTGTGTTCATCAATCAGATACGCATGAAGATCGGTGTGAACTTCGGTTCACCCGAGACCACAACCGGCGGCCATGCTCTGAAATTCTACAGCTCCATTCGCATCGATATTCGGCGGCTAGGTCACATCAAGAATGGCGACAAGGTGGTTGGCAATCGGACGCGAATCAAGGTCGTCAAGAACAAGCTGGCTCCTCCTTTCCGCCAAACGGAGGTCGACATTCGCTTCGGTCGCGGTATCTGTGATCTGTCCGATCTGGTCGACCAGGGCCTGCAGCTGGGCCTGCTCACTCGCAGCGGTTCCTGGATCCGTTGGGGCGAACTACAGTTGGGACAGGGGCGAGACGCCGCCCGCACCTGGCTCGGCGACAATGCCGCGCAGGTTGATCGCCTCCGGGACGCATTGCGCGAAGTTCTGCAACCGAAGACTGGTGCGGCAAGCGGTTAGATGACGTCCGTGGGGCTGGACAGGTGAGACCGCCGAAGCCATCCCTCCAACCTCCACTCTCTAGAAGTAGGAAACGACCCCCTCGATCTCGCGCAGCACCCGATAGACCTCGAGCACCTGGTCGGCACTCTGCACCTCAATGTCGAAGCTCACAGAGCCAAACTTGCCCCCCGAACTGCTCCTCATCTTGTCGGCCTGGACGGGCACGGTGAGACCAGTGCCCGCCTGCAGAGCCTCCACCAGCGTCATCACCTCGACCTGCTCTGCCCGATAGATGACCTTGAACGTGTACCGGCCAGGGAAGTCGTGCTGGGACTCCAGCAGGGCCAACAAACGCTCGGTCTCGGGATCATGTGGCGGCTCAGTCATGGGCGATCCGGAAAGAGCATTCCTCCCCATTGTGCCACCAGCGAGGCTAGAGCAGAGGGCGATTCGGCACCCTCTTGGGATACGAAAGGCATGGTGCCGAGCAGAGGCACTCCCTGCGGCAGCAACCTCGACAACTCGGCGGCGTTCTCCTGCTCGGCCACCGTTGGAGGGTCGGCAGACAACGTGTTGAGCACGACTCCCCGGACCTCGACACCCCGAGACTGCAAGGCCTCCACCGTCAAGAGCGTGTGGGACAAGACCCCCAAGCGGTTGGCCGCAACCACGATAGCAGGCAAGGCCCAGCGAGCCGCCAGGTCAGCAACCGTCACCCCGGCGCTCACCTCCACTAAGGCACCGCCGACCCCCTCGACGACCGTGGTCCCGCCCCGAGCGCGGCGCTCGACAAAGGCATCGTCCAGCACGACCTGATCCACAGTCAGGCCTGCGCGCCGCGCCGCCACGAGCGGCGCGAGGGGCTCTGGCAGAGCCAGGACGCAAGCATCTCTCCAAGAATCCAGCCCCACGGAACGAGCAAGCAGCTGGGCATCCCCAGGAACCCCGCCATTCTCGTCAGTGCCCGACTCCACGGGCTTGAGCGGGTGCACCGAGTGCCCCTGCTCCACCAGCCAGGCACACACAGCAGCAGCCACCACAGTCTTGCCGACCCCAGTGTCCGTTCCCGTGATCAAGAGCCCACTCAAGCGCAGACCTCATCAATGCAACCCAACACCGTGCCGCAGAGCAGATCCAGCTCGTCCTCCGTAATCGACAGAGGAGGCATGAGCACCACCACGTCCCCCAAGGGACGAATCAAGACCCCGCGCTCCAGGGCCGCACCACACACCTGCCGCCCAACCAATTGCGCTGCCGGGTAAGGCTCGCCAGTCGCGCAGTCGGTCACCAACTCGATGCCCGTCATCACACCCACTCGGCGAATGTCACCCACGTTGGGGTGGCGCTCGATCACGCTCAAGCGCTCGGAAAGCTGGTCGATGCGCGGCGCCAATCTGGCCAGCGTTCCCTCCTCACGAAACACGTCCAGCGAGCCGAGAGCAGCGGCGCAGGCCAATGGATTGCCCGTGTACGAGTGACCGTGGAAGAAGGTCCGGTAGGCGGTGTGGTCTCCCAGAAACCCTTCGTAGATCGTCTCCGTAGCCAGGGTGGCCGCCAGCGGGAGCACGCCCCCTGTGATCCCCTTCGCCAGACACATTAGGTCGGGAACGACACCTGCCTGCTCACAGGCAAACATCGTGCCCGTGCGCCCAAAGCCGGTCGCCACCTCATCGATGATCAACAGCGCCCCCTCCTCACGACACAGCGCCGCAGCCTCGGCCAGATAGCCCGGCGAGTGACACAGCATTCCCGCCGCACCCTGCACCAGAGGCTCCATGACGAGCCCAGCCACGCGCCCTCGCTCTTCCAGCAGGATCGTCTTCAGGGCTTCCAGACAGCGACGTTCGTGCTCGAGAGGGTCCTGTCCAAAGGCACGGTGATAGGGATCGGGTGCAGGAGCCTGCCGCGTCTTGAACAACAGCGGCTCGTACAGGGAGTGAAACAGCTCAATGCCACCCACCGAGACACTCCCCAGCGTGTCGCCGTGATAGGCGTTCGTCATCGTGACGAATAGGTCACGCTTCCTCGCCGCATCCTGGTGGTGCTGCGCGTGGAATTGGAACGCCATCTTGACGGCGATCTCCACGGAAGTGCTCCCCGAGTCACTGTAGAAGACACGGCTCAACTGACCTGAGCCCGGGGCCAAGTCAACCAGACGCTGTGCGAGTTCTACGGCAGCCACGTTGGTGGGGCCCAGGAGCGTCGAGTGATCAAGCTCCTCCAGTTGCCTGCGAATGCGAGCCTGAATCACTGGGTGTCCATGGCCGTGGACATTGACCCACAGTGACGACACCCCATCCAGAAACGCCCTCCCTCGCACATCTCGGAGCCAGTTGCCCTGCCCTCGCTCGATGATGACCGGTTGCTCATCCACGTACCCCGCCATCTGGGTAAAGGGCTTCCACAGCGCGCTCTTGTCCGCAGCCTCCAGCTCTGCGACTGCCTCCGCAGCCCAGGTACAGGGGACCGAGAAAGGATGGAGATCTTCGGCCGGAGTGTAGTTCCAGGACATGGGCGGCAGGGTACCAGCACCTTCGCGCGAGATGAGCAGAGTCTCCCTAGAGCCTGGACAGAACCCGGAGTGCCGTGTCCACATCGGCATCCGTGTGGGCTGCCGACACCGTAAACCGCAGCCGGCAGGTGCCCTCTGGAACCGTCGGCGGACGAATCGCCATGGCATAAATGCCCTGCTCAAGAAGCGACGCATACAGCTGCATCGCCTCCTCTGCCGGCCCAACCAGCACCGGCACAATGGGGGCGTCCTCGTCCCCCACAACTTCGAGCCCCAGCTCAGCAAGACCGCATCGCAAGCGCGAGACAACACCTCGGAGCCTCGAGCGTAGCTCCATCCCACGCTCCGAACGCACGACTCCGATCGCCGCAAGAGCAGCTCCTGCAGCGGCTGGCGGAAGACCCGTCGTAAAGATGTACGTGCGCCCGGTGTTGACGAGCAGTTCGCGTGTATCCCGCGAACAAGCGATGAATGCCCCATGCGCTCCGAGCGCCTTGCCAAACGTACCCACACGAGCGAGCACGCGGTCTGCGACACCTCGCTCGGCGCAAACTCCCCGGCCCTGGGTACCAAAGATGCCCAAGGCGTGAGCCTCGTCGATCAGCACGTGAGAGGTGCCCGCCTTCTCCGCGTCGGCCGCGGCCACCCAATCTTCAACGGGCCCCCTGTCTCCGTCCATGGAGTACAAGCCCTCACCCAATCGAAAGACCTGCCCGCCGGCCTCAGCGTGCGCGCCCAGACTCAAGCCAGGCTCGCCGTGCTCCAGGACCTGCACCCGGGCCCGGGAGAGGCGGCAACCGTCAATCAACGAGGCGTGATTGAGCGCATCGCTCAAGATTAGGTCCTCCGCCCCACACAGCCCCTGCACCATGGCCAGGTTGGCCTGGTAGCCCGAAGAACACACCAAGGCGGCCTCGGTCTCCAGCCACTGGGCGACCGCGTCCTCCAGGGCGTCGTGTATCGGCAAGGAGCCTGCAATCAGCCGACTCGACCCCGCACCGGCACCATATTGATCGGCCGCAGCAATCGCGGCCCGACGAATGGAATCGTCGAGGCGCAGAGACAGATAATCATTGCTGCAGAAGAGGAGGCAGTCCCGCCCATTGACCCGGCCACGAACCCCGTCACGGGTCTCGACGGTGGGCGGCCGACGCAAGAGCCCAGCGTCTTCGACTTGCCGAAGACGGTCGCCCACAAACGCAGGAGAGGACGACATCGCCTGACGGCTCAAGCCACTCCGGTCGTCAACACACGGAACGCGTCCTCGAGGCTCTGGCCCTCGCGGCGCAACTCCAGCAACGTCCAGCCACTGGCGACCGCCAGAGCGAAGATGTCCCCTCGAACATCCGCGCCGGATTCGATGACCAGGGAAAAGGCGAGCGTCCCAGCGCCTTCTCCTGCGCCATCGTCCACGCGCACAACACCTGGCAACGCCGCCAGCTTGCCGCGCACATCGCCCTCGCCAACCAACACAACCTCGACCCGAGCCGAGCCTGCCGCTTGCGCCTCAATCTCAGCAGGTGTCCCGAAGCCCACAATCTGACCATCAGACACGATCAAGACACGAGAGCAGAGGGCTGAGACCTCCTGGAGGATGTGCGTCGAGAGAAGAATCGTCTTGTTCTCGCTGATGTCGCGGATCAGCGAGCGAATGCCGACGATCTGGTTGGGGTCGAGACCGGACGTGGGCTCATCCAGGATAAGAATCGGCGGATCATGAATCAGTGCCTGCGCGAGACCAACTCGCTGGCGAAACCCCTTGCTGAGCTCGTCAATCGAGCGACCCAGCACCTCCTCGAGGCCCACTTGCTCGACCACTGCAGCCATTCGTGCAGGCCGCTGCTGCTCGGGCAAGCCGCGCACCTGACAGATGAACTCCAAGTAATCCCGCACCAACATCTCGGTGTAGACCGGTGCGTTCTCGGGGAGGTAACCGATGCACTCCCGCACAGCCAAAGAGTCAGCTACTACATCATTGCCATCCACCTGAGCGCTGCCGTTGGTGGGCGCAATAAAGCCGGACAAGATCTTCATCGTCGTGGTCTTGCCCGCGCCGTTGGGGCCAAGAAACCCAACGACCTCACCAGGCTCGACCGAGAAAGAGACACCCTTCAGCGCCTCGTTTGCCCCATAGCTCTTGCGAAGATTCGAAACATCAATGCTCGGCACGAAACTCCCCTTCGTCGTGAGGCCAGGGCCTCGGCTTCGCGGACTTATAATCCCCGCTCTTCATGAGAGCAACGCATCCAGAATCAGAACGAGGTCGCTGGAACGCCCTGGCTGGCTTCGTTCTCCGAGCCCGAGGGCTGGGCATTGTATTCCTGCTCATCGGGATCCTGGCAACGGCCTCCCTGTCTCTACTCCGCTTCGACTTCTCACCGCAGACCCTCTTCGACACCACCTCGGAGCGGGCCCAGATCTACTTTGAACATCGGGAACGTTATGGAGCTGACGATCACATCCTGATCTTCCTGGTGGAAGCAGACCTGCGGACGGCTACCGCCTGGCAACTGGTGGAGGAGCTGGAGACTCGGGTCCTCGCCGAGATCCCCGAGACAGAGCGGACCTGGAGCCCACTCAGCCTCGATGTCCCTCGAGTGGGAAGTGGAAACAGCATCACCATCAGCCCGCTGCACGATGGTGTTCCGAAGACCGATGAGGAGGCAAGCGCCCTCCTCAATGCTGCCCGGACACACCCACTGCTGCGCCAACACCTCGTCAGCGATGATGGAGCTGTGAGCGCTGTCGCCTTGAAGGTCGGCGACGACGTCGCGGCCATTTCTCAGGTCAAGCCGCTGGTCGAGAACCTGCGGCGCATCGCTTCAGAGAGCGCGAGCCAATATCCGGACACACAGGTGCACCTCCTGGGTGCCCACGCTTACCGCTCGACCGTCGTGGACCTCATGGTCCGAGAAGAGCTCCGCTTTGCTCCGCTCACAGCAGCCGTCCTTGCTCTGATCCTATGGCTGATCTTCCGCACGACCCTGGGAGTCCTGGTTCCTCTTTTGTCAGTCCTCTTGGGGGCGCTCCTCACCCTGGCGACCATGGCGCTGACGGGACAGGGCATCAACATCATCAACACCATCACCGCGACCCTGGTCCTGGTCATTGGGGCTGCAGATGCAATCCACATGATGACCCGGTATCGCCAGGACCGGGATGGAGGACTGGAGCGCTCAGAGGCCATGCGTCAGGCCCTCTGTTCCGTAGGAGCCGCCTGCTTCTTGACCTCTCTGACAACCGCTGTTGGCTTCGCGACACTTCTGACCGCCCAACTACCCATCCTCAGGAGCTTTGGTCTGTACGCCGCAATCGGTGTGATGTTGACCTTCTGGATGACGATTGTCTTCGTTCCCTGGGCCCTAGTCAGAAGCAAGAAAGATCCCATCGCGCCAACCCAACGGACCAACTCTCCTGGCTCCAGCGAAGGTTGGCTCCGAAGGTGCCTAGCTGCCCAGGCGAAGCTCGTGATTCGGTACCACCGACGGGTCGTGGTCATCAGTGTGGCGATCGCGGCGTTGTTTCTGGCGGGAATCCCGCGAGCGAGTATCGACAACTTCATCATGGAGTACGTCCCTCGGAGCTACTCCATCGTCGCCGCACACAAGCTCATGGAGGAGAAACTCTCCGGAGTCGTGTACGTGGATCTGGTACTCACAGCCCCAGCGACACCAACAGCCAGCCCCAACCAAGCCGAACTCCCTGCAGAGCCGTGGAAAGACCCCGACCTGCTCGCTCGAGCAGGACATGCTGAACAACAGATCCTCGCCGATCCGGCCATCCACTCCATCGACTCGCCGCTGGGGCTGCTCAGGGAACTGAAGTACGTCCAGTCGGGAGGAGAGGCTGCGGGTGCGGCCCGAGATGCACTCCCAGGCAGTCGCCAGGAGGCAGCGCAGCTGCTGTTGCTGCTCGAGATGTCGTCACCCGAGTCGCTAGCAATCACCCATCTCAGCCCAGACCGACGAATACTCCGCATGACCGTGCGGGCCGCCGACCTAGGAGCCAGGCGCTACCTGGTCCTCGAGGACACCATGAGACGGCACCTGGACCTGGCGTTCCAGGGAGCAAGTGTGCCCATCGAGATCACCATCACAGGAACCTCTCAGGTGGGCTACAGCGGAATTGACTCCCTCATCCGCGACCTGCTGACGAGCTTGGCCTGGGCCTTTGTTCTGATCTTCATCACGCTGCGCCTGCTGTTCCGTTCATGGAGCCTGGCCGCGCTCGCTATGGGGCCCAACATGTTGCCCATCCTGGCGGTCCTAGGGGGTATGGGCTGGGCGGGCCGACACCTCGAGACCCTCTCGGCCATGGTGTTCTCAATCGGCCTTGGAATCGCGGTAGACGACACAATTCACTACCTCGCCCGGTACTGCGAGGAAGTTCGGAAAGGACACAGCCCCGAAGAGGCCGTAGAGCGCTCCACTACCCGAACGGGAACTGCGATCGTGACCACCTCAATCCTACTTCTGGCTGGGTTCGGCGTTCTGTACTCCTCCGCATTCCCGCCGAACCGATCGTTCGCGGTGCTCGCAGGGAGTGTGATCGCAACCGCCGTGCTGGCCGACTTGTTCGTGCTCCCAGCACTTCTGTTGTGGGTGCGACCCAAGGTCCCCGGGGCTCCCCGGACTGACCCCTCAGACAACCGAACCCGCCACGCATTCGTCTCGGAATGAGCTAGAACGGCGACAAGCCCTGCGGTACGCTTGCAAGTTCCGCCCGACCACCATCGGGCGAACGGGCCGGAGGAGACCGCACGTGACCAGCGCCCACGAGCCTCTTAAGCCCCCGCCTAGCTCAGCGCTATCGTCAGTTGGTTCGGCGCCTTCACGCCAACCGGTAACCGGCATCCGAAGGTCCATTGTCATTCAGTGGGGCCGACAGCTGGTGGACTGGTTCATCCCGGAGTCAGTGGGACACAGACCAGCTGAACTCAATCGCGCCCGACTCTTCGTAGCCACATCCCTCGGACTGATTGGGTTGGGCACTTGTGTCGTCTACCCCGTCTACCAACTAGAGGGGCCGGAAGGACCAACCCTTCCCATCGTCATGCTGACGCTCTTGTTTCACCCCTGCAACCTAGCTCTCTTTCGCTCCAGCGGGTCGGTCAAGCTGTCCAGCGGCCTCCTCATCGGTCTCCTGACCCTCTCCCTCGCCATCCTCACCTTGGATACCGGCGGACTGCTCTCACCATCCATCTGGTGGAACATCGCGATCCCATTGACCACTATTTTCCTCTTCGGGCGTACCCCGGGGCTCTGGGTGTCCGGAGGCATGTTGGCCTGGCTCTGCGGCCTATTCACACTGCACCATCGGGGGCTCGAATTTCCGCCGGGCGCCTGGAATCCAGACACTGACCAGAGCATCTTGCTGATCACGGCCGCGAGCCTGATCATGTTCATCACCTGCATTGGCTGGCTCTACGAACGAGCTCGAGAGTTGAGCCTAAAACGGGTGCAGTTGGCTTACGAAGTATTACGCCGCACGAACAGAGAGTTGCTCGCCGCCCGGGACTTGGCAGAAGACGCAAACCGCGCCAAGAGCCAGTTTCTGGCTCGCATGAGTCACGAGATGCGCACGCCCATGAACGGCGTGTTGGGAATGAATGAACTCCTCCTAGACTCCAACCCGTCCGACGAGCAACGCGAGTACGCCGACGCCATCCGCAAGTCGGCCAACGCATTGCTGGCCGTCATCGATGACATGCTCGACTTCTCGACCATCGATTCCGGAAAGCTCAGGCTCCGGAGCGGACCGCTGGAACCCCGGGATCCTCTTGAGTCAGCTATTCGCGAGTTCAGCAAGGCCGCTCAAAAGAAAGGGCTGGAGCTCACCTGCCTGGTTCAACCCGACGTGCCTCGGAACCTCAATGGTGACGCCAGCCGAATCCGGCAGGTAGTCAGCAATCTCCTCTCCAACGCGGTCAAGTACACCGACGAGGGCACCGTTCAAGTCCGCATGTCGTGGACCCAAAGGACCGGAACTCTTCGCGTCGAGGTTGCAGACTCGGGGACTGGCATCGGCCAAGAAGTACGTGGTCAGTTGTTCGAACCGTTCTTCCAGGTAGACACTTCGACGACGCGACGACACGGGGGCACGGGGCTAGGCCTCGCCATCGCCCGCGAGCTCGTCCATCTCATGGGCGGAGACCTGGGCATGCAGCCGAACACGCCCTCCGGAAGTATCTTCTGGTTCACTGTGCCCAGTCACCCCATCCCCACTCCGAGTGGTCAGAGCAAACAGCTGCCATTTGCTGGCACGCGAGTCCTATGCTTGGACACCAGCCACGCCAGCTTGGAGGTGCTCACTGTCGGACTATCCGGCATGGGGCTCGTCGTGGACAGCTTCTCAGACGGCGAAGCCGCCCTGACTGCACTCAAGTCCGCGACAGACAAGGGTGAGCCCTACTCCGTGGCGATCGTCGACGGGCTGATGGCTGACAGCAACGGTGTCCCCATTCACGACACCATCGCAGTCGAACCAAGGTTGCAAGAACTGGCCACCATTCGTCTGCTACCGCTCGGGCAAGGACTCAACCTGCCCGAAGCGGGCCGGCCCAACCAAACAAAGCGGCTCACAAAGCCAGTGGTGAGCACCCAACTGGAATCCATTATTGGACAGGTCCTGTCCCCCTCTGCGACCGAAGACACTCCGAGCAGGGCAGCTGCCGATTCCAGTACGTCAGCGACGGGTACGGGCCGCATTCTGGTCGCTGAGGACAACGAGCTGAGTCGCACGCTCGCGGTACGTATCTTGCGTAGGTTGGGCCACGAGGTCGCCGTCGCAGACAATGGTCACCGGGCTGTGGACGAGGCACTCAAAGACCAGTTCGACATCGTTCTCATGGACTGCCAGATGCCAAAGATGGACGGCTACGAGGCGGCGGCCGAGATTCGACGTCAGCGGCGCAATAATCAGCGTCCTCGCATCATCGCTGTCACGGCTCACTCACTAGACGACGAGCGCGAGCGCTGCCTGGAGGCCGGCATGGACGACTACATAGCCAAGCCGTACCTTGCGACCGAGTTAGCGACCATGATCGACAAGTGGATGAAGAACCGACCCAGTTCCTAAGCCCACAGCGCCCAGGCCCTGACCGACGGATGAACAAGGGCCTGAGTTGAATCGAGCCTCACAATCCCCAACGCCACACAGCGCGAATTCTCCCCAGCAACGAGGCGCGCTGCCGGCGCCCGCCCAGAGCCTGCCCCACCAGGCGCCTGACCTCTCCACGCCGAAGACCCG
>PBPL01000210.1 GCA_002724675.1 Deltaproteobacteria bacterium
CGATGCTCGTGCTTCCGAGATCCACGACCCCCTCGACGACATCCGTGGGACGGAGGCTTTCGATGCCTGTGTTCGTGCCCCAAGTCGCCAGGCGCAGGGCCCCATCGGCGACGAGCATGGACCGACCATCCGGGTAGACGTCGCTCAGTCGGACCATCAAGTCGGTGTCGGGGCGGTCGATGCGCACGAATAGATGGGCTTGGACCCTTCCGGTCACCTCCACGGGTTCGGTGAGGGACTCGGTGGAGAACACGACCACATCATCGCGGTTCTCGATGGGTCGCTGATCGTAGGGTCCCGCGTCGATGTAGAGGTTGGCACCTCCGATCGTGGGCACCGGGCGTTCCGGATCATATCGATAGCGGGTGGTCGCATTGGCCGAGGTTGGGCAGCGCTCGGCAAGCAGGTTGTCCTGTTGAAGATGAAGACGAACCTTGGCGCCTTGAGGTGGCCAGTCGGGCGCAGTGCGCCACTGGTTCCCTGGTGCGGTGGGGTCGTCCACGTCGCCCATGACGTAGTACTGCACCGGCGGGATCGCGTCGTAGTTGTCGGCGATCGTGTCCCACCGCGTTCCAAGGGTCTCGTCGAGCAGAGTATTCAGGACATCACCTACGGGATAGGGGGCGTGCTTTGCCTCGGCCGGCAGCCGGAGCTGCCCTTGCTCCTGTTTGTGGAACCTGTCGTGGGTCCATGGCCCCATCACAAGCTTTTGGCGTCCCCGGGCACCGGGCCCAGCTTGATGCTGGTAGCGCAGGAACGCATCGATGGTTCCTTGCGTGAAGATGTCGTACCAGCCGCCTAGGTGCAGCGCTGGGACCTTGATGACGTCGAGCTTGTTGCTGGCCTGGACGGGATCCCAGAAGGCATCGACGTAGGGATGGGCCTCGATTTGTTCCAGATAGCCCTTGCTGCCCTGATCGATCAGCCACTGGACGACAAGCTGATGGCGGAACACACCGCCGGGAAAGTAGATCTCGTCGTAGAGATCCCCTACGGCTGCTGCCGGATGCATGGCGACGAGTCCAGGAGGGGCCGAGGCAGCCTGTAGGTACTGGACAATGCCGAGTGCTGAGCCCCCGAAGGTCGCGATTGTGCCGTACGCCCAGGGTTGCTCCCGAATCCACACAAACGTGTCGTAGCCGTCTTGCAGTGCGCCGTCGCCGTCGGAGTGATACACCGGGTCGGTGCCTTCGGAGTCCCCGCGCCCCCGCATGTCTTGGACCACCACAGCCAAGTCCACGCTGGCGTAGTCGCGAGCCACCTCTGACTGGAGTCCCCGGCCGTACGGGGTGCGAATGAGCAGCGTGGGCCAGGGCGGATCGCCCGACGGTAGATAGACATCTGTGGCGAGGGTGGCGCCATCGCGCATGGGGACCGCCACCGTCACAGGCTCCTGGCCAGGCTCCGGCTGTGCCTGGACGGAGCTTGGGATCGACAGCCCGAGGACCGTTGCCAGTACGAACCCGGAGGATGAGAACCACTTGCCCACGGATTCGAGACTACCCGACGGGCCTCGAGAGTCCTGGGGGGGTAGACTCCCGCAGGTGACAAAGTCTCCCACCAAGAGGCCAGCTTCTGGCAAGACAGAGCGTATCGCGCTGGTCTTTTCGGGCGGTCCCGCTCCAGCCGCCAACGCGGTCATCTCTGCAGCTTGTCTCTCTTTCTTGGATGACGGTGCGGAGGTCATCGGCTTGCTCAATGGCTACACCGCGCTCCAGCACTACGACCGGCAGGAGGCTCCTCTGGTCGAGGGCGAGCACTACCGCGTGTTGCGAGAACGGGACGTCAGCGGGATCCGGAATGCGCGCGGAGTTCTCATCGGGACCGGGAGAGCCAATCCTGGGAAGGGGATTGATGGGCCGGCAGACCTGGCCGACCCCGTCCGCTGTCAGGGGCTGGCTCGTGTCTACCAGGGCATCGTCGATCTGGGCGTGGATGCTCTGATCTCCATCGGCGGAGACGACACCCTGAAGACGGCAAACTTGCTCTACCGCTATCAGCAACAGTTGCCCGCCGAGTCTCCTCGTTTTCGTGTTGTCCATCTGCCCAAGACCATCGACAACGACTACCGGGGTATCGACTTCACCTTTGGTTTTTTTACGGCCGTCGACGTCATGGCCAAGGAGGTTCAGAACCTGCGTGCCGATGCCATGGCGACCCGCAGTTGGTTCGTTGTGGAGACCATGGGGAGGAAGGCTGGCTGGCTGTCATACGGGGTGGGGATCGCTGGAGACGCGAACCTCGTCATTGCTGTGGAGGATCTGGACCAGGACCTCTGCCCGGCGGTCGAGGGCGGCCAGCGTGAGTTGAACCTGGTGGCTCTGGCTGATCGCATCGTGGATCTTATCCAGGTCCGTGAGCGGCGGGAGAACAAGCACTACGGAGTGGTTGTGGTGGCGGAGGGACTGGCTGAGTTTCTCGCTCCGCGCTACTTGGATGGTGTCTCGAGGGATGACCATGGACACATCTCGTTGGGCAACTTGGATCTAGGCAAGTTCTTGGCGGGCATCGTGGCCGAGCGCTACCACGAGCGTGTGGGACGAGACCGCAAGGTGAAGGGGATCCAGCTGGGCTACGAGTCCCGCACCGCTCCGCCTCATGCCTTTGACGTGATGTTGGGCAGTCAGCTGGGCGTTGGGGCCTATCGTGCGCTCGAGGAAGAGGGGCTCGATGGGCACATGGTCAGCGTCCTTGGCCAACTGCAGCTTCAGTATGTGCCTTTTGCCGATCTCGTGGACCCGGAGACTCTCGTGACGGAACTGAGGTCTATCGTGCCCGGCAGTGACTTCCATCGACTTGCTCGGTTCCTAGAGACGCGGGTAGATCGATTGTCGGGCTGGGATGACAGCTGAAGCAATAGATCGGTTGTTGACGCCCTGTTTGAGCTCCCACCCGGCCTGTGCTCAAGCCCCGGGAACCGTTGAAGAACGTGTGGAGGGCCAGCTGGCCACTCCCATGCCGGCCCTGGCCGACGAGGAGGGAGCAGCGCTCCCGAAGGGTCTCCCTGAGGTCATAGACGGCCACGTCCATCTGTTCCCAGAACGCCTGTTCGAGGCCATCTGGGATTGGTTTCACGAGCACGGGTGGCCGATTCGCTACCAACTCCATGCGGAGGCTGTGCTCCAGTTTCTGTTCGAGCGGGGGGTCTCTCGTGTGGTGGCCCTCCACTACGCCCACAAACCCGGGATCGCACGGGACATGAACCAGTGGATGAGCTCGCTTGTCGCTCGCTGGCCTCGTGTCCTGGGAACCGCGACAGTGTTCCCGGGCGAAGAGGGCGCTGTGGAGATCTTGCGTGAAGCCTTCGCGCTCGGCCTGGGCGGCGTGAAGCTTCACTGTCACGTTCAGTGCTTTGGCCCCGATGAGCCAGCCATGCACGAGGTCTACTCCACCTGTGCGGAGCACTCGATGCCGCTGGTCATCCACGCCGGTCGTGAGCCCAAGAGCCCGGCCTATCATTGTGACCCGCACGAGCTGTGTGCTGCCTCCAAGATCGAGAGGGCACTGACGGACTACCCCGATCTTCGGATCTGCGTCCCCCACTTGGGGGCCGACGAGTTCGACGCGTATGCCCGACTGCTGGAGAGGCACGACAACCTCTGGCTCGATACGACGATGATGCTGGCGGACTACTTTTCTTTGGAAGGCGCTTGGCCGCTGCTGGAGGTCCGACCTGACCGCGTTCTCTATGGCACCGACTTTCCCAACCTGCCCTATGCCTGGGATCGGGAGGTCCGCAGGCTCGCTAGCCGCGGCTTGCGCGATGAACATTTAGAGCAGGTGTTGGGGGGCGTCGCTCGCGACCTGTTCGGCTTGGACCCACTCTGAGGTTTCCGAGAAGTCCTGTGCGTCTCCGACTGGCCATCACGGCGTTCTTCCTGTTGTCCGGTGCAACGGGACTGATCTACCAAGTGATCTGGGTTCGTCTCTTGGGCCTCATCGTTGGGCACTCGGTGCTGGCTATCTCTACGGTCGTCGCCACGTTCATGGCGGGGCTGGGTATTGGTGCACGACTGGCAGGTGGCCGCGCCCAGCGTTCGTCGCATCCGTTGGTGATCTACGGGGTGCTCGAGATCGGGATCGGCTTGCTCGCGGCGGTCTCTCCCTGGTGGCTGGGGATGGGCACATCGCTCTTCCATGCCGTGGGCGCGGGCGCCGGCGGAGCAGGAGGAGGCCTGTCGCTGGTGGGCGTCCTGTTGGTGGCTGTGCTCGTGTTGCTGCCACCCACATTGGCTATGGGTGCCACGCTGCCGCTCCTGACGCGCTGGTACGCCCGGGATGAGGCGAGCCTTGGTCTCGACATGGGTTGGCTCTATGCCATCAACACCACGGGGGCGGTGGGTGGCGCCGCCTTGGCAGGCTTTGTCCTGCTCCCTGTCTTGGGGCAGCCGACGACACTGGGTCTTGCGGCAACAGTGAATGGACTCGTGGGGCTCTGTGCCGTCCTGTTGGGCCGGCTCTATCCCCTAGCGCCGAAGCGAGCGAGCACCGAAGAGACCGTGGCCCCGTCCCCTCCGTCCGCTCCCTTGCCGGGCCTGGACAGTGGGCAGGTGGCTGTGGGCGGTGTCCTGTTGGCTTTCGGGCTCTCGGGTGCTGCGGCGATGGTCAACCAAGTGGCTTGGAGTCGTTCGTTCGAGTTGTTCGTCGGCTCTACGACCTACGCGTTCAGCTTGATCGTCTGTGCCTTCATCTCGGGCCTGGCGCTCGGTGGACATGTGTTTGCCCGTCGGGTGGATAGGTCTCCAGATCGTGTGGCCTTGCTGGCCTCGGTGAATGTGGGCATCGCCATAGCTGGTGCAGTCCTCATCCCTCTCTTGGGCGAGCTGCCGCTCTTGCTCCTCCGTCCTGTCGCTGCCCTCTCTGGCTCGTTCCTGGCAATGCAGTGGTTCACCTTTGGCTCGCTGTTCGCCCTGGTGCTCTTGCCGACTTTCTTGATGGGGGCGACCTACCCCGTGGCGACCCGCGCGCTCGTGGGCGCGCCGGACCAAGCGGCCATTGCAGTCGGTCGGGCTTACGGCTGGAACACTGCCGGGGCGGTGCTTGGCGCTCTCTGCGCGGGCATGGTGATGGTCCCCTGGTTGCAGCTGCGCGGCACGCTGTGGCTGGCGGTGGCGCTCAACCTGGCGGCGGCGGCGGTGTTGTTGGGACCCCGACGCAAGCTGTCCTACGCCCTGCCTCTCTTGGGCGCGCTGGGGATGATCGCGACCCCTGCTTGGAATCCGCGCCACATGAACTTGGCCCCCCACATGTATGCCCGGGACCTGGTTGAGGACCCGGAAGCACTCCGTGCAATGCGCGATCAGGGCAGCGTGCTCTTCCATGAAGAGGGCATGGGCGCCACCGTGACCGTGCTTCAGCGGCCGGAGGGGGCTCGTGTCTTGCGCATCAACGGCAAGACCGATGCCTCGACCCAGAGCGACCGGCTCGGTCAGGGCTTTCTCGGCCATCTACCGCTCTTGCTGGCTCGTGATCGTGGAAGCGCGCTGATGATTGGCTTGGGCTCGGGCATGAGCCTGGGCTCGGTGTTGTCCCATCCTGTCGAGCGCTTGAAGGTCGTTGAGTTGCTCCCCGAAGTGTACCGGGCCGCAGAACACTTCGACGCCATGCTGGGAGGTCCGCTGACCGATCCGCGCACCGAGGTGGTGTTGGGTGACGGTAGACAAGTGCTGCTCTATGGCGAGCAGCAGTTTGATGCTGTGATCAGCCAGCCCACCAATCTGTTCGTCTCGGGGATCAGTTCTCTGTTTACCGTGGAGGCCTTCGAGGCCATGGAGCAGGCCCTGCGCCCTGGGGGCGTTGCTGCAGTGTGGCTGCAGGGCTACTTGCTGCCCAGTGACGACTTCAAGACTATTTGCCGCACCTTTCAGGAGGTCTTTCCGGGCGCAACGCTCTGGAACGCAGGCCCCTTTGACTACTATCTGGTGGGCCGCGAAGCCAAGGGGGCCGCCGGCGTGGTGCCAGTCGCCTCTGCTCTGCTCGACCAGCGCCTGGCAGAGACCGCGGACTCTCTAGCTGGCAACTGGACCGGTCTGCAGGAGGTGGTCGATCTGCAGCGCCACTTC
Source organism: Deltaproteobacteria bacterium (assembly GCA_002724675.1). Classification (GTDB taxonomy): domain Bacteria; phylum Myxococcota_A; class UBA796; order UBA9615; family UBA9615. Next base: position 6,063 of record PBPL01000210.1, read on the forward strand.
CTCATGGACTCGTCGGCGCTGCGAGACTTCGTTGGCCAGGGCCCCGTACAGCGTGACAGGGATCCGTTCCTGGAGTTCAGCGTCCCGCGTGGCCTCTATGGTGGCGAGGGGCTTCTGGATGTGCCCGAGCTGCTAGAGCAGCGGCTTCTGTTGCCTGTCGAGCCGCCCAACCCCCAGCTAGAGGCGCTGCTCTTAGCTAGGCGTACGGCGGTGGGCCCCATTGAGCGGGCCGCGCTCGCTTCGGATCTCCCGGAACTCCTGGAGAGTGAAGCCGGCGATCTCGGCCACCCCTTCTTGCGGGAGCGGAAGGCTCGACTACTGCACGAGGATGCCTTGGCGCGGGGACGAGCGGGGGACCTCCAAGCCGCAGAGCGTGGTGCGCGCGAGGTGTGTGAGCTGGCGCCCGACTCGTTGCCAGGTTGGCGCCTTCGATCGTTTCTCAGGCATCTTCAGGGGGACTCGGTGGGGGCGGTGGAGATGTTGCGGACAGCAACGGCGGTGCAGCCGTGGAATGTCTACGCTCACCTGGCTCTCGCTCGCTACCTGGAGCAGGAGGGCCGCACCGAAGAGGCCTCCCTGGCTTACGAAGAGGTGCTCAGGCTCGACCCGTCGTTGCCGGAGCTCGACACTCCCTGACGCATGAGCAGCTGCCAGGCTAGGAGGGCTCCCACCAAGCTGACTACCGCGAGCCCCTTGAAGGTCATGCTCGTTCCGATGCGGTCCAACAGGACGGCGGCTCCCGCCATGGCTAGGAGGCTCCCGAGGCCGTGCCCCGAAGCCAGAAAGAGGCCCTGTGCGGAGTTGCGGAGTTGGCTCGGGGCATGTCGGCTGACGAGCGCGATGGCCCCGACCCACCACGCGCCGAATGTCAGCCCATGGCTAGCTTGAACGGCGATTAGCGCGGCGGGCGAGGTGAGGATCCCTGAGAGCCACCAGCGGGGAATACTGATCGTGATTGCGATGAGGACCAGTCTGCGCGGACCCAGCCAAGCCAGCAGTGATCGCCCCCAGGCCATCACCATGACCTCGACGCCAACCCCGAGAGCGATCGCCTGGCCCGCGATCGCCGGAGACAACCCGAGGCTCTTGACGTGGAGCGCGAAGAAGTGGTCGTAGATCGAGACGGTGGCGCTGTGGATGACTGCGATGATGCAGAGGGCGCGGAGCACCGGCTGACCTAAGAGCAGCCTGATGGCCCCACCCCTGGGGCGCGCCGATTCGGTTTCACTTGCAGGTGTGCGGAGGGCTTCGCCGTGTCCCGGGCCGGCGGTCTCCTCGTTGGCCTCTCTGCCCACTGTGGGCAACGTCCAGGTCACGGCAAGGGTCCCCAGAAGAAGCAGGGCGCCCAGCGCGAGAGGAGCTCTCGGCTCCGTCTCGTAGAGTCCGCCGGCCAGTGCGGCCGCGGCGATGAATCCCACCGAGCCCCAGAGTCGCACCTGACCGTAGGAGTCCATCCCCTGGGGCAGCCCGCGAACACTCAGGTTGTCGACGATCGCACTGGATGGGGCGCGGCAGAGAGCGATCAGGATGGCTGCTGGGATCATCCACTGCCAGGAAGGTGCAACCACGAGCCCTACCGCCCCGATCGCGGCGAGAGCCAGAGAGAGGCGAAGTACCAGATCTGCGCGGCCCGAGCGGTCCGCTAGGAGCGTGCCGAGCGGTCCAGTGGATAGGAGGCCGATGGGGAACAGCGCAAGAATGCCGGCCGTGGCAGCGCCGGAGGCGCCCAAGTCTCCGAGCACGACCGCCAGAAAGGGGCCCACGGCCCCAATGGCCCCGAGGTACAGGAAGTACCAGGTAGCCAGTCGAACCCGGGGATCTCGGAGAGTCACCACGAGGCGGTCAAGATTCTGTGGGTTCGGAGCGGAGGGGTTTGCGCATGGCCTGGTGCGGGATGCGAGCGTCGAGAAACTGAGGTCCGAAGGGCTCGTAGCCGCGCCGGGTGTAGAAGGGTACGACCTCTACCTGAGCATGGAGCACCACTGCAGCCTCGCCACGGCGACGCGCCTCGTCTTCGAGAGCGTCCATGAGCAGTGCTCCCAGCCCCAGCCCGCGTGATGAGGCTCGCACCGCCACGCGCTCGGCTCGGACCTCCCCATCGTCGGTCTTGCGCATGCGAGCAGTGCCTACGGGGCCCTCGTCGGTGATTGCCAGGAACTGAACGCATTGGGCGTCTAGGCCGTCCAGGTCTTCTTCCACCGTGACCGCTTGCTCCAGCACGAACACGTCGTGTCGGATCGCGAGGCAATCGCTGAGTTCCTCTGGTGTGGCGATACGAACTTGCGGCATCGGGCCTCCGGCTGGGGAAGGGGAGTCTACCCGTGTGCTGGCGGTTCCATTGACCTGCTGGCGGGGACAGTGTGAAGTACGCGAGTGCCAGACTCTGATCAAGCGTTGTTATTGACTGCGACCTGCGCCCGAGGAATCGAAGAGATCCTGGTGGGCGAACTGCAGGCTCTTGGCATGGGTGGTATCGAGCCGGGTCGAGGCGCCGTCACCTTCCAGGGCAGCTGGTTGGATTGTTACCGAGCGAATCTTTGGCTTCGCACTGCCAATCGAGTTTTGGTGGAGCTCGCGCGCTGGCCTGCTCCCGATGGCGATGCTCTGGGTGCGGGTGCGTTCGCGCTTGTTTCCGGGGTTCGTCGCCGGCCTGGCGACACACGGGCCCGCGTTGCACCAGCCCCGGGCATCGACATCGCCGCCCTCTTCCACCCAGATCACTCTCTCGTGGTGCATGCCAGCGCCAGTGCGTCCCGGCTTCGTGATGTGAGATGGATCGCCGTCAAGACCAAGGACGGCATTGTGGACGCGCAGCGTGCGCTTCACGGTAGACGGTCCGACGTGGACAAAGACAACCCCCACTTGGCTTTGCGGGTTCGAGTACACCGGGATCAGGCCACCTTGTTGCTGGACACCTCGGGCCAGTCTCTGGATCGACGGGGCTACCGGGAGCGGAGCGTCGAGGCGCCCCTCCGGGAACACCTGGCGGCGGCTTGTATCCTGGCCGCAGAGTGGGATGGCGTGGGACCTGTGGTGGATCCCATGTGTGGCTCCGGCACTCTGCTGGTGGAGGCCGGCTGGTTGGCCCTGGGGCGTTCTCCCGGCTTCTTGCGCGACACCTGGGCCTTTCAGAACCTACCGTGGTTCGACAAATGGGCCTTCCAGGCCTTGCGTGCCGACCGCGCCCGTGTGGAGTCGGCGGTCGACCCGGAGACGGACTCGGTGGAGGCCTCAGAGGATGAGGCCCCGGACTCGGGGCCTCGTCGACGCACTGTCCGCCTCATTGGACTCGACCGCAACGAGGCGGCAGTGGAGGCGGCCCGTGCGAACCTCAAGAAGGCGTTCCTCAGAGCCCGCATTCAGCATGGCTACGCAGGGGAATTCTCGCCTCCCTCTGGGCCCGGCTTGTTCGTGCTCAATCCCCCGCATGGAGAGCGCTTGGTCGAGCAGCATCGTCAGTGGGAGCGGATCGGAGAGTTGCTCAAGCAGCGCTACAAGGGCTGGAGGGCGGTCCTGTTGGCCGGTGGGGACGACCGGGGACGCGGGATCCACCTGCGGCCCACCCGCGAGTTTCAGCTCTGGAACGGCCCGCTGGAGGCCAGCATCTTGGTCTACGACCTGTACTGACGCAGCCCGCTGAGGACCTCGCTGGCGGGAAGGAGCAGGGCGCCGGAGACTAGCGCCGAGAGTTGGCCGCTGGAGAGCTGGCCGAGCGGCCCTTCCGAGAGCCACATCCCGAGCGCGAGGATCGCCAGCACGCCGAAGTAGCCCGCGCCGACGCTGACTCGCTTCCACTGGGGGATAGCGTAGTAGCCAGGGGTGGGTCGCTTCCACCCGCGGTAGATGGTCACGAGCCCTACGATGAGGATCAGAGCGACGATGGGGGACATCGTGATCAGGAAGACACCGATCCCGATGAGGTAGCCCACGAACCAAAACTGACGACTCACGGCTCCCGCTACCCGCCCTCCGTCCAACGGACTGATGGGGATCATGTTGAAGAGGTTGATGAGAAAGCCGGTCGCAGCCAGGGCGTAGAAGAACAGGGAGCCGGTGGCGTACGCAACTACCAGGCACAGCCCGGCAGCCAATCCACCCAGGACCGGCCCGCCAATGCCCACAATCGCCTCCACATAGGCATCGCGGGGCCGTCCCTTCATAGCGATCACTGCTCCCACGAAGGGGATGAACACGGGAGCACCTGCGGGGATCCCCTGCTGGCGCATGGCGACCAGGTGCCCGAGCTCGTGCAGGAGAATCAGCAGGACGAAGCCCACTGAGAATGGCCAGCCGAAGTATTGGGCATAGACAGCAACGCTGAGCACCATGGTGATGAGGCTGCCGAACTTGAGAAACTTGAGAGCTGCCAGGACCCACTTGAGCTTCCCAAAGACGAAGGCAAGTAGAAGTCCGATGGAGCCCCAGCGGCGCAAGCCAGTGGCGCGACCACGAGGGCTCGTCGGATGCCCCCACTGGCCGTGGGGTTCGCTGGCACCAGGCAGAAGTTCGGGTGTTGGCTGCCCAAGGGGCCCCCACCGATCGTTGCTAGGTCTGTGCGGAGTCGAGCCGGTGGGGTCCATCGCTGTACTCTGTGTCCGGAACTGCGGTTGGCAAGTACATAGTTCGAGGTACTCTTTGTCGCCTAGAGAACCCCCATGGAGTAGGGCTTGTTCCATCGATGATGCGACACGACGACAAGCAGGCTGACTCGGGGCGAAGGACGCGCACTCGCCGTCCCCCAAAGCGCATCACAGAACCCTATCTGGAGCGATCCGCCGTTCACTATTTGCGCCGCTATCCCGCCCCCAGCGCCCACCTGCATCAGGTCCTCATGCGACGGGTTCGTCGGTCTGTGGCCTACCATGGCGGGGACCTGGCGGAAGAGGAAGCCAAGGTTCGCAAGGTGGTCGCGGAGCTCTGTGATCGGGGCCTGCTGGACGACGCTTTTTTTGCCCGTGCTCGAGCAGAGGAGCTCCATCGTCGGGGCAGCTCGCAGCGGGCTATTCGGTCCAAGCTGACAGCCAAAGGCCTATCTCGGGACCTGGTGGACGATGCGCTCGCTGCGTTGCAGGAGAGCACAACCGATCCCGAACTGGTGGCAGCTATTCGATACGCTACTCGACGGAGACTGGGTCCATTTGCTGCCAGTTCAGATGTGGAGCAGCGCCGAAGCCGACGTCAGAAAGACCTGGCTGCGATGGCTCGCGCCGGTTTTGCATTTGGCGTTTGTTGTCGTGTTCTGGACGCCCCCGACCCGGAGTCGGTAGAGGCTCTCGTGGAAGACCGCTGGTAGTGGAAAAACCTAGCCTGTGCCAACATCGGGCCCGGCGATAGATCGCCCTTTGGAGGGGAAGCTCGTGTCGATGACCCACTCTCAGAGTCCACCCGGACGAAATGATCCCTGCCCGTGTGGAAGCGGCAAGAAATTCAAGCAGTGTTGCCTCGGCAAGAAGGCTGAAGCGGCTCAGGGCGAGAAGCAGATTCTGCCCATCGTGTTGGCGGTGATCGCTGTGGTGATAGGCATTGTCGTCGGTGTCATGCGCGATGCTGGCTCGGGTCTGGTGGTCGCTATCTCGCTGCTGCTCGTGGCGGGTGGCGCCTATGCATTCATGAACGTGCCGCCGCCCGATCCAAAGGGCGGCAACCCGGGGGCCATCAACTTCGGAAACTAGTGTGCCCAGTGCACCCGATCAGTCGGGATCACAGGGCCCTTCACAGAAGTGCATCACCTGTCCCTCGGGCTGGAAGAATGCACCCATCTGAAGTTGAGCACCCTCGGTGTAGCGCTGGTCACCATGGGTGTCATTGTCTTCGCTAGGCGCCTGGTTTCCTTCCGGTGGAGCTTCGGCATTGAAGTCGTAGTAGACGTAGGCTGAGTCCACGGGGCCTGCAGCATCCGACACGCCCCAGATGGGTTCCCGGGCCGGAGCAAGTTGGGGGATCTCCATTGTCCTTACCGCGATGTCGGAGGCGAGGTTGGGCACCTGGGAGTCGTGCCGAGCCACCTGGTAGAGAATTTGCTTCGCTGGTGTGTTGGGTGCTGGGTCGCGCACCAAGTGGGGCATCCAGGCGTTGGGCTCGGCTCCGTCCCAGAGGGTGATCATCAAGCTCATGAGGATCTCCCGGTCGATGCGCTCCGGGTACCAGGTCTTGTAGATGACTTCGTACTCCTCGAAGTCTACGGACCGTCCGATCATCAGGGGATAGTTCATGGCACCCACCAGCAGAGCACCCTTGAGGGTGTCTTGGCTGAGGCCCATGACAGTTCCTCCCATGATTCCGCCCTGCGAGATGCCTAGGTAGTAGGGCTCGCCCTCGGCGATCACTTGTACCCCCTTGGCTTGTAGCTGGGGGAGATCTCGGCAAGCGCCCAGGAACGATCGGACCATGACCAATTGGTTAATCACACCCTGCATGAGCCGATCGCCTACGGCTGGAAACGAGCTCACATTGGAGAGCGCAGTGCCCACCACGACGATGTCCCGCTCGGACATGCCTTGCCAGTCGGTGGCGACACTCACGAAGTTGAAGCGATTGGCGAAGCGACGGACAAAGTTGCTGCCGCCCTCGTCGGCTGCCGCGCCCATGAGTCCATGGCCAAAGCTGAGCAGATGTCCCGGTCCCCGAGCGGTCAGCGCCGAATGGGGGACCATGAGGGTGAAGGGGGCATCCGCCCAGCCCTGGAACTCGGGTAGGCCATCTGGCCCCCGGACAACGCGAGCTCCTGAAACATCACGGTCCATATAGAGCGGGATCTTGAAGGTGCCGTCCAACCGCCGGAAGACTTGGTCCGAGTAGTCCTCCCGAACAGTCTCGACTGTGCACTCGCCACCACCGACCGGAACCCGCTGCATGGCGTCGTCTCGCATCGCGAGGAGGTCACCGCGTGTCGTCTGAGCGCTGGCGGTGTGGAATCGCCAGGCTTGAACCAGTTCTGTGCGGTCCACACCCGCGCGCTCGAGGGTCTCGAACAGTTCTTCGTAGCTGGCCCGGCGGTCTTCGATGATGGCCGAGGTCGTGGGTGTACCGTCCCGCAGGGCACGGAATGGTGGGAACGTCTCTGCGTCGGTGCCATCCACCAGCCGGAGATTCCGTAGCGCCACGCCATAGTCGGTGTCTTCGTCCAGACGCCAAGCGGGCCTGAGGTACAGCAGTGTGGGGGCTGGAGCCAACCCCTCGGGGATGTCTTCCTGGGCTCGGGCGTCAATCTCGACCATGTGGGGGACCCACTCACCCGTGTCCAGGTTGATCAGTATGGTCGGGCTCTCTGCTGCCAGTGACAGTCCCCACTCACCCTCGACCGCTAGCCCTGGAGTCGCCTCGGTGTCCACAGCGCTAGGGAACACCGTGAGCAGTGTCGACGACGGCGAGAACCCGTCACGGATGTTGTATGCGCTGACATCAAAGGTGTCCCGTTGGATGTTTTCGGGGATCGCGAGCGGGTCGTAGTTGAGCCGGTAGCCGGTCTCAGTACTGGGATCGTCGGTAAGCCAGCGGTCGGACGGCCAGGGCAACATGCAGTGCATGGGGTTTGTGCCCTCGCACCACGAGTCGACTGCGACTTCAATGGGATCCGGGGCGAGCTCCCCGCAGGCGACCAGCATGCAGAGAGTCGCGATCGTCGCCGGGATGGAGCGCCGGACCGGGCGAGATGACCGGACCAGAGACCGGGAGGCTACGGACGGAAGCATGGCAGGGACCCTACACCACGGCTGGTGACGGTGGGTAGACTTCAAGCCTGTCTCTGGGAGTTCTCGTGTTGCACTGTGTTTCCTCTGGCCCCTGGTCTCGTCGGGGATGCCTGGGCCTCTTTCTCCTCTGTGCGTGGAGCGTCGCGCTGGTCGCTCCGCCGCCGTGTGATGCAGCGCCGCGGTCGGTCACTCTCGAGCCCGTGTGGAACGTTGGAGACAGGTTCCAGGTCAGTCACGGCTCCGTCTTGGAGATGACACTGGCGGTGGCCGTTGAGGGTCGCGTCGAGACTATTCAGATAGTCAATGACGATCAGTTCCAGCTCTCAGTTGAGGTGGATCAAGTCGATGACGAGCGCTTGCGACGAAGCACCCTGGTGGTCCAGGAGGTGCTCCGCAAGGCGACACCTCGCGGCGGCGGACCGGCTCAGGAACTGCTTCGAACCACACAGCCCCAACAGTTTGTGGCCCGGTGGGGTCGCGATGGAACCTTGGTTGAGCTCCGTGGCTTGGGGGGAGCGGCTGCGTTGGCGCCGGACTCTCCGGAGGCAGCCCTGACAAGAGAGGTGCTGGATAGCGCAGTGGACACGGTGAGGTGTGAGGCTGCGGACTTCGGAGTGGGTGGGCTGGCAACGGTGGGCTCGAGTTGGACGATCACGCGCAGTCTCTTTCTGGGTGGTGGTGGTCGGGTCCAGGGGGCGTCCACGCTCGACCGGGTCGAGTTGATCGATGGGCGAGAGGTTGCTGTGCTCAAGGTGCAACTGGAGGTTCAGGAGGAGCACGGGCAGCTGGGAGGAGCCATGCTCGCGCACCTCGAAGGAACGGTTCGAATCCCACTGGCTACAGGGCGTTGCAGTGCGGTGTTGCTGGAGGGGCCCATTACCCTCGAGGCGAAGCTGGGCGGAGTGCCCATGACAGGGTCGGGCAGGCTCAGTATTCGCTCCGACTGGAGGTGAGTTGGCGTCAACGCCCCTTGCGTGGAGCCAGGAGCACCCAGCCAACCGCAGCGGCGCACAGCATGGCGATGGAGACTCCCTGGGCCGATGTCAGAGATTCCCCGAATACTGTCGGCAGAAAGTAGCCTCGCTCGGAGTCGTCTCGGAGTAGCTCGTTTCCGAACCGCAGAACCGGGTAGATGGAAAAGTAGCTCAAGGTCACCTGTCCGTTGAACTGGGCTCTGGGGCGAAGCCAGATCAAGTAGGCAGCCAGCGCCGCACAGTACAGGGCGGCATACAGTTGAGTGGGGTGCAGGGCGATGTCTGTCGGGGCAATCGACTGCTCGTCGGTGAATGTGACCGCCCAGGCAACGTCGGAAGCTCCTCCGTAGCAGCAGCCGGCAAAGAAACAGCCCAGTCGTCCGATGACCTGCGCCACTGTGGCAGCCGGGATGATGGTGTCGATGAGTGCGAGCGCGGAGAGCCGGTGACGTCGTGCATACAGCACGAAACAGATGAACATGAGGATCAGGCCACCGTAAAAGACCTGTCCCCCGGAGCGCAGGTCGACAATGGCCCATAAGTCGTCTTCGAACTGATGCCAGTTGGTTCGGACGTACTCGCCTCGGGACCCAATGAGGGTGCTGCCGAAGCCGATGAGGACCAGGTCGAGCCCAAAGTCTTTGGGCATGTTGCTTCGTCGACCCCAGCGATGGGCGAGGAGTATGGCGGTCCCGATCGCCAGAGTCAGGGCGACGCCGTAGGTGTGGACGGCGATTCCGCCGGGCAGGGTGAAGAGAACTGGGTGCATGGGGGGCCGAGCCTACATGGTTGGTGACCCTGGGTCCCGATCTCCACTCGTGTGGATCCTAGGAGGCGCACCGGGTACCATGCGGCCGCGGGTCCTGGCCCGACCCCTGGACGCCTCCTCGTGCAGCCTTATCTACATCTCTTGCAGCGCATCCTCGATGAAGGCAAGGCCCGAGAGGACCGAACCGGAACGGGCACACTCGGTGTCTTTGGGCACCAGATGCGCTTCGATATGGCCGACGGCTTTCCGTTGTTGACCACCAAGAAACTGCACCTCCGGTCGATCATTCATGAGCTCTTGTGGTTCCTGTCTGGAGACACGCATGTGGCCCCACTGCAGGCGCAGGGGGTGCGCATCTGGAATGAGTGGGCGACGGCCGAGGAGTGTGGACGCTTTGGCCGGGCAGAGGGGGACTTGGGACCTATCTATGGTCACCAGTGGCGCAACTTTGGGGCTACCGTCACTGCAGACGGAGCCTACGAAAAGGACGGGGTGGATCAGATCCAGCGGCTGCTGGATGGCATTCAGAACAACCCGTGGAGTCGTCGACACATCGTGACGGGCTGGAATCCCAAGGAGGCCGATCAGGTCACTCTTCCCCCCTGTCACACGCTGTTCCAGTTTCATGTTCAAGACGGAAAGCTGAGTTGCCAGCTCTACCAGCGCAGCGCCGACGTGTTTCTGGGGGTACCGTTCAATATTGCCAGCTATGCGCTGCTGACGATGATGATCGCCCAGGTCTGTGGGCTGCAGCCTGGGGACTTCGTGCACACCCTGGGGGATGCACACCTCTACAGCAATCACCTGGACCAGGCACGCTTGCAGCTGAGCCGTACGCCTCGGCCCCGGCCTCGTATGGTCTTGAACGACACCGTGACCCGGTTGTTGGATTTCCGATACGAGGATTTCCGACTCGAGGACTACGATCCACATCCACACATCAAGGCGGCGGTGGCGGTCTAGACCCGCCGCTTCAGGGCGAGTAAGTGGCCATGGAGGTTCTTCCGGAGGCAGCGCCCTTGGCTCTGGTCGTCGCGGTGAGTCGGAATGGGGTGATCGGTCGCGATGGCGGACTCCCGTGGCACTACCGAGAGGATCTTCGTCACTTTCGGGCTGTGACACTGCACCACGCAGTCATCATGGGTCGGAAGACCTGGGAGTCCATTGGAAAGCCCCTGCCCAAGCGGCGCAACATTGTTGTCACTCGGCAGCGCGAGCTGGTTCTTCCTGGTTGTGAGGTTGCGGGCAGTCTTGACCACGCCATTACGCTGGCCCGTACTACCGACACGGAGCCTCGCATCATTGGCGGTGCGGCTCTGTATTCCCTGGCGCTGCCGTTGGCTACTCGACTGCTCTTGACTGAGATCGACGAGGAGGTCGATGGAGACACCCATTTTCCTCCACTGGACCCGAGTCGTTGGTTGGAACACTCCCGGCGCGTCGGTGAAGATCCGAAGCTCGTGTTTCGTGACCTTCGGGTCCGGCGTTGACAGAGCGTCCGACGGCACCCTAGCGTTACGTCGTCTGCGCTGTTTGTTCTTGGAGGACCTGCCCGATGGCTCTGCGACTGTTGCTCCCCGCTGCTCTAGCTCTTTCCCTCTCCCTGGCTGTGGGCTGTGGAGACCCGGGAGAGGATGGTTTGCCCCAAGGGCTGGGTGACTGTCCGGAGGAGTCCACGGTAGTTTGGGCCACTGTTCAGCCCATTCTCGACGAGAACTGCAGCAACCGCTGCCACAGCTCGGTTCTCGACGGCGGCGATCGCCAAGGGGCACCCGTGGAGTCGAACTACGACACGTCAGCGGCTGCCGCGCTCAATGCTGAGTACACCTGGCAGCGGATCCAGACAGGGCAGATGCCCAACGACGAGCCCATGAGCAGCGATGCCGACGCCCTCACGATTCGGGAGTGGCTGGCCTGCGGGGCACCCGAGTAGTAGGGAGCCGACTGGCTATTGCGCTGAGGTGCTGACCCGTACACACCCCGAGGGCCTTGTTCGGTTCTTGCTTCTAGTCTGGGTCGGAGGCGTCCTGCTTCATGGGGCATCGGCCGTCGCTGGGGAGAAGATGTCTTCCCAAAAAGCCAAGGAGCCTGCCGAGTACCTCTACGCCTTGCGTCTAGGCTGGTCGTTCTTCGATGCGGGCAACTTGAGTGGAGCGCTAGAGGCCTTCGAGGAGGCACTAGCGACTGAAGAGGGGCGTCATGCCGCCGAGGCTCACTACGCCTTGTCGGCGGTCTGGTGGCAGCGTCGTAACGCTTTTGCTGCCCACAGCCGATTGGCCGAGGCTCTTCGTGTTCGCGAAGAGGCCTGGGCCTGGAACAGCGGCGTCGACAATGAGTGGGATCGTCGCATCGAGAGCAGGTTGCGCTACATCTCCCGCAACTTCTCTTCCGTTCGGCTGCGTCCGCCCCAGGCACCTCGTGCTCTGGCACCGCTCCCGGATCCTGCCCCTCGAGATCCTCTCCTGCGGTCGTTCTTGGAAGCAACGCTGGGTGAGTCGGGTACGGTCCCGGTCCTAGCGGATGGTGTGCAGCACGTGTTCTTGCCATCGGGGTCGTACTGGGTGGGGAACGAGTCCTACACGCTGGAGCCTGGCGAACTGGCTCCTGGGCAAGCCCAGAGCTGGGACCTTCTGCCGGATCGAGGTCGGTTCCGTCGAGCGCACCGGGAGCGACTCGCGGCCATCGAGGCTGAGCACGGCGCCTCGAGTCGAAAGTCAAAGCACTCGGCCCGCTCGGCGAGGACCACGTCACCTGAAGGGTCACGTCGGGCACCTCCGCCTAGCCGTTTGCCGACTAGCCAGGGCGGAGCCGTTCAGTCCGTCGTGGTGGAACTGAGACCCATGGGTGAGGACACTTCTGGGGGGCTCGCCGAGTCCGACCCGGAGCGGAGTCCTGTGGCGTTCGTGAGTCAGCCCGCAATCGAGTTTGAGGTTGTCCGGTCGTACATGGCTGAGTCGGTGAGCGAGGAGATTGGTCAGCGCTGGCGGGCTCCGACCTTTCACCTTCAGTACGTCATTAGCTGTCCGTCTCTAGACAGCGAGCACGGGTTCTCGTTTCCGGATCATGACTTCTACGTTCGGGTCGACCCGGGTGGTTCCCTGCGCGTTCGGGGCGCTGAGCAGTTGACGGTTCAGCTCCGATCCGACTGGCAAGTGGGTGATCAACACGTGCTCAACTACGTGGATATTTGGTTCGACGGGACGCATGTGCTGGTCGCGGTCAATGGCGTGGAGTTTGGGCCAGTGCGGGTGCTGGACCAGCCCCTGGACCGCCGCGATGGTCGGTGGTCGATTCGTATTGGAGACTCGAAGGCCCGAATCAGCCACTTGCGGGTCGAGTCCTGGGCAGGATTCAGGGGCTCGGGACCGTAGAACTCACTGTGTTGACCTTAGAAGTCACTGTGTTGGTTGGGAAAGCGTTGTGCCACACGATCAACTGATCGGCTCAACGCGTTATCCTGCTGAATCATCCAAAGCGCGATTGTTGCGGGCTTTGGAGCGGCTCCACACACCTTGGGGTTTAGATGGCTGCGAAGGAGGCAACGCCGGGCGGCCCACACACACGTCGCGGTTACATCGCGCTCGTGTATGGGCTTCAGAAGGCTCGGCGAACGGGGATTCTAGAGGTCCGCAGCGCGAGGCACTGGCGTCGCCTGTACGTGATCGATGGCGTCCCCTGTTGGTCAGCGAGTGACCGGATCGATGATGAGCTTGCTCGTTCGCTGGTGCAGTCGGGGGCGATTCGAGAGAAGGAGCTCTCGCAGTTTCGGCGCGAGTTGGGTCCTTATGATGGGCTCGGCAAGGCACTTCTGGCCGCAGGCAAGCTGGATGGGTCTAGCCTGGCCGAACACCGCTTGATGCTCGTAGAGCCCGGTGTGGGTGCGCCTGTGGGCTGGGACCGAGGGGACTGGAGCTTCACAGCTCGCGACGGGCTGCCTCTGGACGCGTTGGATCCGGGCCTGTTGCCCCCGGTGTCTGCGCTCCGGGGTCTCTGGGAGGCGGTGTGTCATTTCGTTCGTATGGATGAGGCGCTGCCTGCGGTTGTGGATACCGCGGCTGGTCCACTGCGGCCCGAACCCGGCTTGACCCGGACCTTGCCGACGCTGGGCCTCAAGGATCCACTGGATGGATTCGCTGCGAGTCTGGGTGAGGGCATTGCCGTGGATGCTCTGTTCAAGAAGATCCCGGATCGGTCGGGTCACCTTGTCTTGCTGGTGTGGTTCTTACAGATGGTGGGCCTCATCCGGCGTGACGAGGCTGCCATGGAACAAGGGCTGCTCAAGCTGGCGGAGGGGCGCGATCTGCTGTCGGCATCTGCTCTCATGTGGCCCGACTACGGTGAACCCTCCCCCGATTCTTCCCAGCCGGCACAGGGACCTGCTGGCCGTGTTTCTCCGCCGGTCAAGGCGCCGAAGGCCAAGGCCCAGGCCGCTGGGCCGAAGGTCGCCCCCTCTGCGCGCAAGGCTGTACAGGGTCAAGGAACCCGCCGAACTGGCTCCCGTGCGGAGGGGACCTTTGCTCACGAGAACCGCCGGGCGAAGAAGTCCAAGGGGCTCGGGAAGGAAGTGGAGCACCTGGCGCGGCTCATTCGCACCGCACACCGCCATCGTATGGGCCAGGACTTCTATGGGTTCCTCGATCTTGCCCGCACTGCTGATGGCGGTGAAATTCAAGATGCCTACGACCGACTGACACGGGGATGGCAGGCGGCTGCAAGCAATTCAGGCCTGCCCGAGGAGGACCGGCGGCTGGTGGATGAGTTGAACGCGGCGGCCATTCTGGTCTGGCAGACCCTCTCCGATGCTCGGCAGCGCGACGAGTATGACAGTCGCCTGGCGGCGGGAACGGCGCCGGTCTTGTCTGGGGGGGGGCAAGAGGACCTGCTGCCGCCCACCTCTGCTCTCGGCGAAGGGGATCTACTTCCGGAGCACGCGAAGGCTCGCAAGCTCATGGAGCGGGGCAACTTTCGGGAGGCGCTCCTCATGCTGGAAGATCTGCGCGAGGGCCAACCCTCGTCGCCCGAAGTGCTCGCCGACTTGGGCTGGTGTGCTTGGCGTACCAAACACATGGGTGGCGACGGGAATGATGGCCCAGAGGACTTCCTGTTGCTGGCCCACACCTTCGAGCCCCGATGTGTTCGGGCCCTGGAGTTCCTCGCTCGGATAGCGAAAGAGAAGCAGGACCTGGCGAAGCTCAAGACCTGGACAAAGCGGCTCATAGCGGTCGTACCCGATCACGCGTGGGCCAAGTCCGAGTTGAAGAAGGCCTCTGCCGGCCGTGGCTCGCGCAAGTAGTGGAAGAGAAGGGCCTAGGAAAGACTCGATGACGTCTCTCGAAGACACCAACTACGTGCTGGTCGCCGACTCGGACGCCCGATCTGCTCGTTACTTTCGCGGTCGCCTGTCGGAGAGCGGTATGGAGGTCGTGGTGTTGTCGGAGCCCGATGCCGTGGTCGACGAGGCCAAGCGGACTCGGCCAGCGCTGATCGCGCTCTCGGCTGACGAGGGTGACTGGCAGACCCTCTGCTCTCGCCTCCGGGGCCAGGAAGGGTTGTCGGATGTCCCCCTGGTGGTGATGACGGCGGGCTTGTCTGCCGCCGAGATGGTACTGCACTGGTTCGAAGAGGAGCGTGCTGCGGCTTACGTCCGCAAGCCACTCGATGGTGACTTCCTTGATGAGCACCTCCTGGCGTTGTTCCCGGGCAAGGTCAGCCTGAGGCCGCTGGGGGCTGCCTGGGAAGAACGGCCTACGGGAGTCTTGGAGGCGATCGAAGACGACGACGACGAGCTCGAGGATGAGGTCGCACCGGTCCGCGCGCCGGCCTCGCAGGCTCAGATCGACGAATTGCAGTCGATGGCAGCTGCGATGGCTGGGCTCGAAGCGGAGCTGGAGGAACTCCGTGCGAGGGCGGCAGAGGGCGACGCACTCAGAACTGAGTCCGAGTCGCTGCGGGATGAGTTGGCGTCACTGCGCAGCCAGTCGGCAGACGAGACGAGCGGGTTGGACTCAGTGCGCAAGCAGCTGAAGGAGGCCCAGGACGAGCTCGCGCGGCGCAGGGGTTTTGTGGAGGACCAGGCGCAGCGCCTCAAGGAGATGGACGCTAAGGAGCGTTCTCGGGCTGCGGAGCAAGCTGGCATTCAGGCCACGCTCACCGAGACACTCGAGACTCTGGATGCCGTTCGGGCGGAGGCCGATCGTCGGGCGCAAGAGAGTGAGATGGCCGCGGACATGCTCAGGGCTCGTCTCCAGACCATCATCGCCGAGCGGGATGAACTCCAGACCTCTGTGAAGGACCTCCAGGTGGCCCGGGAGACTGACGCAGCTCAAGGTGAAGAGTCTCTGCGCATGGGCCAAGAGGCTGCGGAACGTGAGGCATCCGCCCTGGAGAGAATCGAGGCCTTGGAGGTCTCGGCTCGGGCGGCGGCACAGGACGCTGCTCGTGCCGCTGAGGAAGCGGCGAAACGGCACGCTGCCGAGCTGGATGGGCTGCGTAGCGAGCTCGAAGAGGCCGCAGCGAGCCATGTGGAGCAACTAGAAGCACTGCGCGCTGAACACTCGTTGTCCGAGGGTCGTCTGTCCGAGGCCGCTGCGATCCGTGAAGAACTCGAAGCGGCTGTTGTGGCGGAGAGGACCGAGGCGGAGGCTGTTAAGTCCGCACTCGAGGGAAGCGTTGCTGAACATCAAGCTCAGGCTGAGGCTGCCCGTGCTCGGCTGGAAGAGGTCGTCGCTTCCCAGAAGGCTGAGCTGGAGGCCATGGAGGCTCGCCTCGAAGAGACCGCTGCTGCCGGGGCAGCGGAGTCTGAGGCCGCTCGCACCGGGTTCGAGCGGGACCTCGCCGAGAGGACGGCCGAGTTGGAAGCCTCGCGCACCGAGCTGGAGCGCGCGGTTGCCTCCCACGAGCAACAGGTTGCGCTCCTGACATCCCAACTCGAGGCTGGAGCGGCGACGCAGGCTGAGTTGGTCGCATCGCTCGAGGGTCAATTGGCGCAGGCCATGACGGACAAGGACGAGGCGGCCGAGCGGGTGGGTGCCCAGCTGGAGCAGGCTGCTGAGCGCCACCAGGAGGAGGTCCAAGCGCTGCGGTCTCAGATGGAAGAAGCAAGAGAACGCCACGATGGAGTTGCGGCGGCACTACAGGCTGAGTTGGAGCAAGCGGCTGATCTGCATGCCGAGCAGACTCGAGTCCTCCAAGCGACGGTGGACGCTACCCAGGCCGAGCATAGCGATGAGACCTCGTCCCTACGGGCTGAGCTGGATGCGCTGCAGGACCAGCAGGACAGCCGCGAACGCTCGGCGGCTGAGGCGCTCGATGCCGCCAAGCTTGCCCAAGCCGCAGAAGTGGAGGCCCTCCAGGACCAACTGAAGATCACTATGGCCGAACACGCCGAGGAGATCGCAGAACTGCGCCTCAAGCTCCAGGCCGATGCGGACGGTCACGCCGAAGAAGCGGCCTCGCTGCGTCGCTCGCTCGAAGAGGCGAGAGCCGAGTCGGAGCTCCAGGTCGCGTCTCTTCGCGTCGAGCTGGAGAGCGCTCTGGCCGAGCGAGACCTGGAAGAGAGCTCGCTCCGGGAGGAGTTGGAGTCCCTCCGAGCCCTGGGTGAGACGCAAGAGAGTTCCTTGCGGGATCAGCGGGAAGCGGAGCGTGCCGAGCACGATGCAGAGCTCCAGACGCTGAGGGGGGAGTTGGCGGAGCTCCGGGAAGAGTACGAGGACTTCTGCGACTCCAGCGATCGCGAACTGGCGGATCTCTTGACCCAGATCGAGTCTGCCGAGGAGCATGCCGCCGACGGTCTAGAGGACGCAGAGCAGCGCATCGCGGCGCTCCGCACCGAGCGAGATTTGCTGCAGGGTTCCGTGAGTCGACTTCAGGCAGAGACCCACACGCTCGAAGACCGGCTGGCGGAGAGCGCCCGAGCAATCCAGAAACAGGCCGATGACTTCGAAGAGCGCAGCCTTCGTCAGGAGTCCGATGCTGCTGCACGAGTCGATGCCCTCGTCGCAGAGAGCGCAGACGAGCTAGAGGCCGCTCGGCAGCGGGCATCGGATCTCGAGGAGTGGAGTCGTGCCGAACTGGAGGCGGCCGAACAACGGCTGAGCTCCGTGGTGGAGGAGCGGGACCGCTTGCGTGGTGATCTGGAAGCTCGGGAGGAGAGCCTTCGCGGCGAGTTGAACGCTCTCAGAGAGCGTGCGGAACAGGAAAGCCAGGAACTGAAGAACACCTTGGACAGCGTCCGCCAGGCTGCCGAGGAGCAGGCGGCTTCGAGTCGCCAGGACCTGCTTGCTGCCAATAAGCGGGAGGCTGAATTGGAGGCCCAATCCGAGCAACTGCGTGAGGAGATGCGAGTCAAGGAAGCACTCTTTGCGGAAGACGAGGAGTTCCGTAAGGACGAGAATGAGTTCCTTCGCGACGAACTGGACGAGTTGCGCGAGGAAGTGGACACGCTGCGTCGCGAACTCGAGTCATCGGATGGGCAGGAAGATTGACCCGTGGGCGCGCTCGCGACCCCAGCAGTTCTTCGTGTTTCAGCTGGACTCGGGTCTCGATGGCCCCCGCATGCACCGAGGCTCGGACTGGTAGGCTGATGCCCTTGGTGCGCGGTCTCGTCCACGGTTCGTACTGAGGCAGGGAGTTCCATGATGAAGTTTCAAGGTCGCCTCTCGATGCCAGTCTGGCTTTCCGTAATAGTCCTCGCCTTACTGGGCCTCACCGTGACGGGCTGTCCCGAAGCCCGCCCACCGGTCGATCAGACCCAGGCGCTTCCCATCGCCAAGGCCATGTTCGATGGCGAGTGGTACTTCCAGCGCACGGTCATCGACACACCTTGGGCGTCCGAGTTCACATTCGTGGGGGACCAGGGAGAACTGGACCGAGTCCGGTGGCGCATCGAAGAGGGCTTTCTCGTGGCGGTTCGTAGCTACGAGCGCTTCGATGGCTCGGACCCTGATCGCAACGCTGATGGGAACTATGAGGGTGAACCGGTGGCAGCGTGGCCCATCGTTAGTCACTTCGATGTGCGACGCGAGTACAACACCACAACCGGCGAAGAGACGAACGTCATTGTCGAGAACACAAGTGATCGCCAGTGGTTCGAGCGAGACTACATTCGGGTCGACTGGTCGCAGAACGTCATCACGAACTGGAACTTCTGGGCGCCCAACTTCGTCGAGATGGATGCCCTGGCCTATGCCGTCAGCGACCCGAGCGACCCGAGGGCACCCGTGGTCGAGGACAACTACCTGGATGTGACCTCGGCGTTCGTGGCCAAGCCGCTGACGGCGGTGGACCCCGATTACCCTGAGGATGGGGCGATGCCCCTGTGTTGGTATTTCTATCACTTCGATGACTGCACGGCGGCGGAAGTGGTGGTCCGCAACTCGTTCCTGAAGGTGGAGGACCGGCAGTTCGAGGCGCAGCCGTGGGACGGCATCGACATGGAGCTGTTCGGCTACTTCGATGTGCAGCGGCCCACGTACGACGAGCAGTACGGTCCCACCAATACGGGTCGGCTTCGCTATCAGTCCAAGTGGAACATCTGGGAGAGCAGCCACGATGGGCGAAGCTGCAGCCTGGATGCGGAGTGCGAAGACGTCGTGGGCTCGCACTGCGACGAGCTGGAGGGGCAATGCACCCTGCCGTACCGGGAACGCGAGACACGCCGCATTGTCTGGCACACGTCCCCGGATCTGGACTCTCGCTTTGCCGAAGTGGTGGACGAGGTGGTCGACCAGTGGAACGAGCCCATGCGGGACACTGTGAACACCTTGCGTGTCTACGAGTGCATCGACGCCGGTGGTGACGAGGGGGATTGTCAGTCAGAGATCGATGACGACATCGAGATCTTCGCCTTCTGTCCCAACAACCCGGTGCAGGAAGACGATCCGTCCTACTGCGGTGAGGCCGGCTTGGCCCCGCGCCTGGGAGACCTTCGCTACAACTTTCTCTACAACGTGCCCCATGCTGGTCGTGGCAATCCCTTTGGCTTCGGCCCGGCACAGCTCGATCCCCTGACCGGTGAGATCGTCTCGGCGGCCGCCTTGGTCTACGAGGCTGAGATCCGTTCGTACGGGGCTTGGGCCCGAGATCTCGTTCAGCTCATCAATGGTGAGATCGCAGAGGAAGACTTCATCGACGGTGAGAACGTCTCCGATTGGATTGCAGCGCGCAATTCCGTGCCCACCCAGCCGGTGGAGTACAGCGAAGAGGAGGCGGAGCGGCTGGCTTCCAAGGTCCAGCTGCAGTATCGCCACACGTTACCCTCGCTGGGTAATGGCGACCGCAGTCCTCGAGCGAAGGTCGAGATGAGGCGTGCGGTGCTCGATGTCTTGAGGGACCACCCGGCCGTGTCTTCGGATCACGGCGGAGCTTCTGCGCGCCTGGACGCCTTGATTGGTTCCCCATTGGAGCAACTGGCCCTCACCGAAGAGGACTTGCTGGCAGCGGCGATGGTGCCGGGTGGGCCCACGTCAGACGCAGTCTTGGAGGCGGCCTCTCCGTTGCGGCAGGTCCGCGCTCAGCGCTTTCGAAAGGCTCGGAACGCGAGGCTCGAGCGGAATGCTCGCAGGTGCGCCTACTTCCGGGACTTCGTGGACCCCTCGGTGGAGGGCGAAGCCCACCGCTATGCAGGGATGGATCCCGAAGAGATCCGGTGGGAGATCATGCTCGGGGTCTACCGTGGAACGATGGCCCATGAGATGGGCCACACCATTGGGCTTCGCCACAACCTGGAGGGGAGCGCTGACCCCTTCAACTACGACTCGATGTATTGGCTGCTCCGCGACGATGGAGACATGGGGCCGCGCTACCTGGATCCAGAGACGTCCATTGAGGTGGAGGCCGGCATTCGGCAGCATCAGTACTCGTCGGTCATGGACTACCTGAGCCGGTTCAACAGCGACCATCTGGGTGCGCAGAGCTACGACAAGGCGGCGGTCAAGTTCGGTTACGGCCGGGTGATGGAGGTGATGACCGACGCAGGGTTCAATGACTGGCTGCTCAACGACGAATACATCGCCCACCTCACCGGATTCCTGCAGCCCTTTAACTATGAGGATGATGGGTCACTGTGGGGCATCCACTACACAGATTACCCCGCCTACTATGGTGACCTGCAGGCTCGTCGCGACGTGCCCCAGCGCTTGCTGAGTGACTTCCACGGTATTGCTGAGTGGTGGGGGTCTCCGCACACGCAGCTGGCAACGGAACTGGGCGAGCCGGTTGTCCCTTATCGATTCTGTTCGGATGAGTTCGTTGGCTCGGCCTTCAAGTGTCTCTACTTCGACGAGGGGGCCGACCTGTATGAGATCCCTACGGATCTCGCGCAACGCTACGAGCGCTATTACATCCTCAACAACTTCGCTCGAGACCAGATGTACTTCAACGCTGATGGGCACGCGTGGCGCATCTGGGACAGGTATTTCGACCCCATGATCGGCTTGAACCAGTGGTGGGTTCTCGAAAACCAGTTCCTCCATGCCGGTGAAGAGGAGGACGCCGATGTGGATGGCTATTTCCAGAGGTATGACGGCTATGGGCCATTCACGATGGGCGTGCGAGAGAGCTTCAATGTGTTCGCTCGCACTCTGGCTCGACCAGAGCCCGGCGGCTATGGCCTGGTGACCGATGCGGACGGAAATCAGCAGTGGAACCCGCTGTGGTGGTCTGAAGATTTCACCGTCGGCGTGAATGATGGGCGCTACCTGAGCACGGACTGGGACTACGAGGAGGGATACTTTTGGGACGAGGCCATTACGCGGGTAGGGTTCTTCTCCAACAAGATCCTGGCCATGGAGGCGCTCTTCGACCCGACGACCTATTTCCTGGGACAGGACACGGCGGCGGATCTGCGGGGCTTCCGAGTCAACTACGGCGCGAACTTCTTCGAGCCGCTCATGGACCTTGTGGGCGATCTCATCGTAGGGGACACGGCAGGCTTTGCCCCCTACGAGGTGGATGGTCAGGTCGTCTTTCCCGACTACGCGGACTATCCCGCCACAGCCCCAGGCGGTGGTGTTCCCATTGATCCCAACGCAGGCTTCACGATTCAGCTGCACACCATGTTGTTGGGGCTCGCCCTCTTGCCAGACACGTTCGACTCGGACTTCATCGACTCGACTCGTCTCTGGCTCGACGGTGACAATGCGCCAGTGACCGATCGCCCGCTTGTCTCGCACTCCGATCCGGAAAGCGGTCTCACCTGGGTGGCGATATCGTATGCAGATGACGAGGGCGTAGAGGAGGGGATCGGAGCTCGTATGCTGATCCGAGCCAACGCGTACGCGAGCCATCTGGAAAGCGGTAGTCTCACGGAAGAAGAGACGGTGCGTGTCGAACAACAGCTCGGTCTGCACCGCGAGAACCTGAACCTGATGCGCGCGATCCACATGGAGTTGGGCGTGCTGAGTTACTGAGATCCAAGGAACCGAGAGGGCAGCTCACATGGAAGGCAACGATGTCGAACGAACTAGGGCTCGGGGGCGGCTGCTCGCTTCGTTCTTGCTTGTGGCCCTTGCGTCACTGACGCTCTCGGCTTGTGGGCCCGCATTCCGGTTCAGGCCGGCCAATATCCTGCCGAAGGGGGATGTGGAGATCGGTGGCGGGCTGGGCACTGGAGCCCGGGCGGAGAATGGCAGTTGGGGCGGCGCAGAACTCCAGGCCTGGGTCCGCTGGGCCCCGAAGAAGCGGTTTGAGACCAGCCATCGCTTCTGGACCCATACCTTCTCCAGCATTGGTTGGGAGCCCGAGTTCCGCATCCAGGCTGTCCGTGGGCCCTTCGACCTGACCATTGAGTTCGCGCCCATGTTTTCGCTGTGCTGTGGCGTGGGCACCGAGCAGAAGTTCCTCTCGGCGGGGCTGGGCTTTGACGTGGGCATCGCTGTGGGCAAGCGATTTGGAGGGCCTCAGTCTGCGGCCATCTATTTTGCGCCGCACTACCAGATGACTTGGACCTTCCCGCCCGATGCGGGGTGGGATGGACATCGGCTCCTCAACCTGCCGGTGGGGCTCGACATTCCCATGGGGAAGTCACCGTTCGCGATTCGGCCCGAGATTATGGTCGTCAGCGTGATTCGACCCAGCGGATTCGCACCTTTGTGGCGTGTGGGTGGCGGTGTGGCCATCGCGCTGCAGGGAATGGGCCCCAAGAAGCTCAAGGCGTTCAACGAGGCCAAAGCGGCGGGCAAGCCTCTTCCCGATGATTGGGACAAGAAGAAGAAGAAGGGCAAGAAGGGCAAGAAGGTCCCCGAGGCCAAGGAGGAGGAGCCGGCCCCGGCGCCGTGAGAGTTGGGTGGGCTCTGAAGGGCGCCTAGTCGCCAGGGTATCTGTGGGCCTCTCGACCCCTCAGAGCGAGGGGGAGCCTGATGCTTCTTGTGGGGCCTGTTCTTCGACGCGTTTGTTGGCTACTCGTGAACGACGGGCCCGCTGTACCTCCGCCTCCACCATGGCTACTGGCGAGAACGTGACATCGATGTAGATCTGCGACCATCGGTTGGCTACTGGGTTGTACCAGCTGCCGTCGGGAGTCATGCCCCCCAGGGTCCAGAGCCCCACGGAGAGGCCAAGGCCTGGATGAAGCTGATAGCTGATGTCGAAGATGAACTCGGTGCTCAGGGTCACAGGGCTGCCCCCCCCATTGCCGGGAACGGTCAGGGTGCTCTCCTCCCATCGGTCGGACGGGCTCTTCGGATGCAGGAAGCCGTGGGTGAGCGCGAAGCTGCCGCTGATCCCCAGTCGTTCCTTGGCGAGAGCCAGGGCCAGTGAGATCTCGTTGCCCAGCTGGAGCGCTGTGTTGCGTTGGCCTGTGTTTGTCGTTGCTCCCAGTGTGCACCCAACCGCTGGAGAACAGGGCCGTGGGACCAGCAACTGGCTGGTTGTGTAGCGCTGGAACCGGGGGGTGGGGCTCAGGCGATAGGCCAGGGTCAGACCATCGAGTAGTGGTGCTGTGACTCCAAACTCGAACCAGGGGGTTAGGGCGAGGATCAGGCTCTCTGCCTGGGAAGCCTTGCTCGTCGGACCCTCTACTGAGAGGCCGGTCGATACGGCCAGGCCGGTAGCCAGTGGCTTCGGAACGGGCAGCGTCAGGCTGGCACCAGCCCCGATGTCGCCGAGAAGAATCTCCATGGGGTAGGTGGTGTCGGTCACTGTTAGAGCCCGGGCGATTGCCAGGTCCACGTCCAGTGTGAGGGACCTTGTTGCCCGGAACGAGGGCGAGAACTTCACTATGCGGTCCAGGCTCCGGGTGTACTGAGGCGAGAGGTTGAGGTGGTGAAGAAACGTGAAAGCGTGTTCGACCAGGATCGACGTGCCAGCGAATCGGTCGGCGAGAGTCAGCGGGACCTGGGTGGCCTGCACCGTTGGCGAGTCGTGGTCCTCGCTGGGGGCAGGGGTTGGTTCGCTGGACTCCTGTGCCCAGACCGGCGAGGTCCCCACTGCGCTCAGAACGGTCAAGACGACCCCCACGAGGACCGGAAGGAAAGACCGCCTCTTGTGGGGTGAACGCTCTGGTCGTTCTCGTGGCATGGGGTCAAGTATAGGTCGGACCTCTTGTCATGCGTTGGCGCCCCACGCCACTTTGGCCCTGGCTTTGTCTCGATGCGCTCTCTGTGAACGCTTCTGTGGGGCACGGCGTGGTAGCTTGGTGCCGTGATCAAGGACCCTCCGGTCCCGACGAAGGGACGCCGAGCGCCGACACTCTGGCTGGTCGCTCCGTTGGCCGCTCTGCTTGTGGCAGAGGTGCTTGCTCATCTGGCTCTTCCAGCCGGCCAGTTGGCCCTCTTCGCCCCCTTTCCTGATGATCGCTCCGCTTATCTTCAGGAGGGTGGTGGCGAATCCAACTTGCCCTGGTTCGTTCCAGGGGCGATGGGGGAGAGCGGCTCCGGGACCGTTCGCATCAATGCGCTGGGGCTGCGCGATGCCAGCAACTATCCACCCAAGAAGCCGTCGGGTTGTTACCGCGTGTTGGCGCTCGGCGACTCTCGAACCTTTGGCGCGGGGGTCAACGAGACCGAGAGCTGGCCGGGGATTCTCGAGACCAACCTGAAGGCTGGTTACCCCTCAGCCTGCGTGGAGGTCCTGAACGGTGGCATGCCCGATACCGACCTGCACGATCAGGTGGCCTTGCTCGTGGATCGCTGGAAGGACCTCGACATCGACCTGGTGCTCGTGGGCTTGTCTGCGCCGGATGACATTGGGAACGGTGGGCCCGACACCGCAGCAGCCTCACGGCCGAGGTCTCTGGTCATGGAGCAGCCCTGGCTTGCTCACTCGGCGACGCTACGTTGGTTCTTGGACTCGGGCGTGCGTGACGAGGTGCATGCAGCACTGCATCCCGAGCTGCCCAGGATCAAGGCTCCCGATGATCCTGCTTGGGTTCGGTTCGAGAGCGCGGTTGCCGACCTCCGCACCACAGGGGACAGGATCGGGGCGCGAGTGGCCATCCTCTTGCTGCCCGCTCCGGTCGCTGCGGACAAGCACCCTGTGTCGGAGACTCACCGGCAGCTGGCCGCTTGGTTCCGAGACGAGTGGCATCTTCCTGTGGTGGATCTGGTGTCGTCCCTCGGCACCGTGGATGGACAAGAACTGCGAGTGCACGCGGCCGAACCGTGGCCTTCCGTTGCTCTCCATCGGGCCTATGCGCGCCGGGTTGAGGTGGAGTTGCCCTGGAACCAGTTTTTCCAGCGATGTCCCCCAGAGACGAAGCTCCGCACGGAGGGGCGAGCATCGAGCTGCGTGGACGCTGCTGGGCTACGACATGGGCCCCACCGAGAGGTGGGAGTGGATGGCGCCATCTTGTTGGAGGCCACCTATGGGAAGGGGAAGCTCTCGGGGCCCTTTCGTAAGGTCGAGCTGGGTGCCCTTGGTCTGGAGGAGGGCACTTACCTGTCGGACGTGAAGGAGGGACCTTGGTGGGAGGTGAAGCAGCCATCTCAGGAAATGCGTGACGTGGCTCGCGGTGAGTATCGAAGCGGCTTGCGTACAGGACCCTGGGTGGAGACGAGTATCCGGGGGGCAGAAGAACTGCGTCGGGAGGGCACCTATCAGGATGGGAGTCGGCACGGTCATTGGGTGGTCGGCAACCACATCGAAGGGCGGTGGCGGGTGGCCGGCGAGGGGGGCTACAGCAACGGGGAGCGAGCTGGCCGGTGGCTTCGGTGGCAGCCAGAAGGGGAGGGACGGTCCGTACTGGAGAGGATCCGTTGTTACGTGAGCCCCGGCGCGATCCTTGTCTGGGAGTGGACGGCTTTCGACCTGGGCCCCGAGGGGCTCGATGGAGAGTTTCGCTCTGTGGATGGTGGAGCCGGGGAGTCCAACTGCGCGGATGGCATCGACGATGAGGGGGATGGTCGCATGGACTGTGACGATCCGGAGTGCCTCCGCGATCCGGCATGTGCTCACCTCAGTCAGGTCGCTGAGCCCGTAATCCCCGAGTCCAACTGTGGCAACGGGGTCGACGATGACAAGGACTCGCTGGTGGATTGCGATGACTCGGACTGCCGCAACGATGCAGCTTGCGCGCATCTGAGTGCCGATGACTCGACCGTTCGGCGCTTCGAGGGCAATTGCTCCGACGGGCTCGATGGCAGTGACGCGGATGGCCTGGTGGACTGTGCGGATTCGGACTGTGCCGACGATCCTGCCTGCGCTCACCTCGTGTGGCCCACGCCTGCGGAGGCCGAAGGCTCCTCGGATCAGAGGCGGGTGCTGGCGGTGGACGCCTCGGAAGCCGTGCTCCCGGGGACCGGCAATGTACGCGTCCTGGGC
>PBPL01000211.1 GCA_002724675.1 Deltaproteobacteria bacterium
CCCCAACATTGTGTCTCTCTTGGATCAGACGATGGTCCCCCCCACTGTCGATGGTGTGCGCGATGCAGTGCCTGCTCTCGTCTTCGAGTACGTGGCGGGAGAGCCTCTCCTGAGTTGGACAGACCGACCCAGGCCTTGGCCCTGGGTTCGTCGGGTTGCAGAACAGGCTCTCACGGCGCTTGCTTACGCCCACGGACGGGGGGTGATTCACCGAGATATCAAGCCATCGAACCTGTTGCTATCGGGTGAGCCGGCCAATCCGCAGTTGAACCTTCTCGACTTCGGCATTGCTGCTTGGGACCTGCGACGTGCGTCATTTGGCGAGCTGACACCGGTGCCCGTGGAGGATGATCTGATTCCAGCTACCCGGCTCTACATGGCTCCGGAGCAGGCCATGGGTATTCGGGGTGATGTGGGTCCATGGACCGATCTCTACTCGTTGGGTGTCGTTCTCTTGGAGCTCCTCTGTGGTTCGATCCCGTTTCCCGGGGAAGATGACGAAGCGAGCTGGCAGTTCCGAGTGAACAACCGGTTTGCGCCTCCCGTGCACGCTATGGCTGGGCTCGGCGCGCCCTTGCGGCGATTCCTATTGAGGCTGCTCGCTCCGGATTCCTCGCAACGCTATGGCTGGGCCGATGACGCGCGCCGCGGCTTGCCACCGCCGAGGGTCGAAGACCTCACTACCGGGCCACTGGAAGTCTCGGCGGAGGCCACCGATGTCATGCTCGAGTCCATCCGAAGGCCTGAAGACAGGGACACGGACGCCGACGTGGAGATCGATGTGGAGTTCGCCACGGATCGAATACTCGAGCCTCAACAGGGCCTAGCGCTCTCCGATAGCGAGCCGCGAGAAGTGCACCTGCCCCCCTCCTGGGCCATTGATCGGCCGGATCCAGGAGCTTGGGACCGCGGCAAGTCTATGGCGTCGGAAGAACTTGAGGCTCCCGTGCCCGCTGTCTCCTACTCGCTCCTGTCCATGCGCGATGCTCCTCTGCGGGGTCGCGCGGAGGAATGGTCGGCAGCATGGGGGCACCTTCGCGACGGAGCGGTGGCTCAGCGGCCGGTGTTCTTGCTGGTTGAGGGGCCACAGGGGCGCGGCAAGACGAGGTTTGCTCGAGAATTGGCCGCGGTGGCTGAAGAGGTTGGTGTTGCTCGGGCCTACCACGTCCGCTTTCGGGCCGATGGCTCGGGAGCCGGAGCCCTTCGCCGACTGATTAGTCGCGTCTTGCGAGTGACCTCGCTGCCCGAGTCTGACCGGGAAGGTCGGGTACGACAGGTGCTCTCCGAGGCGGGATACCCGGCCGATGCGGACCTGGTACCGCGGGTCATTGGGCTTCTCTCGCCGGATCGTCAGACCAGCCGACCCGACCACGAAGACTCGGCCACAGCAGTGGAACTGTTTCGTGCGCTGTCGCGGCGTCGGCAGCTGTTGCTTTGGCTCGAGGACGTCGACCGCTGTCGCGATCGCGCCCTCACGACCTGGTTGAGCCAGTTGTTCGGCGCCGAGGGAGAGCTGCCTGTGGCCGTGATCGCCACGAGCCGGGACGATCTGCCCGAAGATGCCAGCGTCGAAGATCCCGACTGGGTCATGCTGCGCGCCCGACCAGAGACGCTGTCGCTCAAGCTGGGTTCACTCAGCGAGAAGACCATTGCGGATGTGCTGGCCTTTACGGCAGGCACTACGGTCTCTCTGGGGCAGGAGATCGCTCGCTGGAGTCGAGGTGATCCACGGGCAGCTCGGCAGATCGCCCGCCACCTTCATGACACCGAGCGACTGAAATGGACCCCCAACGGCTACGAGCTGCGTGGCGATTCCCCGTCCACAGCTGGCGTTCTCCAGCTCGACTCCATCTTGAGAAGCCGCGCAGCGGATGCCGTACGAGACTTTCCAGATCCGGAGGCGATGCAGGGCGTGCTCGATCTCCTCTCCTTGGTCCAAGAACGGAGTCGCTCCGAGGACCTCGTGGCGACGGCTGCGCAGTTAGATCTGGATGAGCGCCGCGTGGATGCTGCCCTGGGTAGTCTAGTGGTGAGCTCCCTAGTGGACATGCGAGATGAAGGGCCGCGCCTTGCGCACTTGGCGCTGGCGAGGAGTCTCTCTTCGGCCATGAACATCCGCCGAAGAGTCGAGCTCCACCAGGCCTGGGCATCGGTCCTCGAAGCTGGAGAGGCTGGGCCGGGGCGGGCTGAACGGCTCCTAGAGGCGGCGCACCATCGAGCCAAGAGTGGCCAAACCCGGGAGGCCGCCCAGGATGAGCGTCGAGCCGCTCATCTTCTGCGTGGTCGATGGGAGTCCGGTGCCGCACTCCGGGCGGCGAAGAGAGCGATGCATCGCCTCGATTCAGAGCCGGGCTTGTTCTCCCCGCAGCAGGAAGCTGATCTAGCGACGTTGGTGACGGTGCTGGAGCACGAATGCCGGGAGCCTCAGGGCACCGCGTCGGAACTGGCGGCTGCACTCGACATGTTGCACCCTCTGTGGGTGGGGCTCGAACCCTCCATGGAGGGTAGCCGAGCGGCACTGCTCCACGCTGAAGCGCTTCGAGATGCGGGTCGGCCCGGCGACGCCCTGGACGCCTTGGAGCGGGGGCTCGACATCGCTCGCGTGGTCTCCTCGGCGCCTTGGGAGTGTCGGTCGCTGATCCAACTCTCTGGAATGCTTCGGGTTCGAGGAGATCTTGCTCGCGCGGAGCAACTGAGTCAGGAGGCTCTAGCATTGGCCCAGGAGCTGGCCGATGACTCGTTGTTATTGGATGTGTTGCGGGTACGGATCCTCTTCGCCATCGGTCGTTTGGAGAGGGACAAGGCTCGAATGGAGTTGGAGAAATATCGACGCTTACTTCGGGCTCGCGCCACGTGGCAGGACCTGCAACAACTCTGGCTCTTTCGGGGTGATATTGAAGTCCTGGACGGCGCGGTCACGCGAGCACACCGTGCTTACGACAACGCGCTTGTGTTGGGCCGCACCCGCGGGCTCGCCAATACCCGAGTCCTTTTACGACAGGTCATGTTGGGCCTCGAGCAGGGACACATCGACGAGGCGAGCTCCGCAATCCACGAGGTGGATGCCGTAGCGCAAGGAGCGGGTGGGCGACACGAAGATCGGGCTGTGCGAGCGGTCCTGGCAGCTGAGTTGGCGTTTCGGAGTGCTGAGTTGGCGCGTGCTGCCTCTGCCATTCAAGATGCAGAGATTCTGCAGAAGCAGTCACCCATCGCAGATCCACGCTTGGCCGAGAGCCTCGAGCGATCCATGCACATCTGCAAAGACGACGCGTTAAGGACTCGCATCGCTCCACTGCTCTCGGAAATGCGGGATCGCCTGAGCGGAATCGGACGATCTCGACGAGGTCCACCACCAGCGAGGCCTTAAGTGTCCTAGTCTCACGGGATGTCAGCGGACACGACTCTGCCAGTTCCCACGATTCCAGGCCTGCACGGCCTCGAACTAGTCGGTGTGGGCGGTATGGGCTCTGTCTATCGTGCAATGGACGACGAGACGGGTGAGCCGCGGGCCGTCAAGCTACTCCGCTTGCAACCAGGCCAGGTCGGTCCCGCTTTTCGCTTCCGCCGGGAGTTCAACGCAGTCTCGCGCCTTCGGCATCCCGGGATCGTGACGGTGTACCGCTACGGTGTCTGTGACGCCGGCGAGTTCTTCGTGATGGAGTGGGTTGCTGGTGGTGACCTTTGGAACGTTGCGGGTCTGGGGCAGGGCCAGACGGCTGCTCCGCGCGGGCCGCTCGCGATCGAGGCGGTCGGTCCCGTCTTGTCAGTTGCTGCTCAAGTGTGCGACGCGATGATCTACCTCCACGCCCACCGCATACTCCACCGGGACCTCAAGCCTGAGAACATTCTGGTGGACTCTCAAGGTCGTTCTCGCCTGGTGGATTTTGGAATCGCCAAGCCACTCGCGATGGACCCGATGGTGCCGTTGACGGCGGTCGGGGAGACCGTTGGTACGGCACGCTACATGAGCCCGGAACAGGCTAGGAGTCTGGCTCTGGACGGTCGTTCCGATCTGTACTCCCTGGGAGTGATCCTCTTTGAGATGCTCTCGGGCCGCCCCCCCTTTGTCGCGCCGTCACTCTTCGATCTCTTGATGGCTCATGTGACGCAGCCCGCCCCAGACCTCCGCGAGCTAGCGCCAGACATACCCCTGAGCCTCTCAGAGCTCGTTCTCAGTCTCTTGGAGAAGGACCGCTCCCATCGGCCTAGTCACGCAGGTGCCGTTCGGGAACTGCTGCTGCAGCATCTGGACCTCGAGGGGCGGGTTCAGGCCTCAAGTCCGGCGTACATCGATCCCCGGGAGCTGAGCCGTTGCGTTGCCCGGTCGCTCGGTCAACAGACGACCACGTCGAGGAGGAAGAAGCGGGCGAAGGTATCGGTGGCCGACGCCCCCACAGACCTCACGGGCGAATATCCGGTCCATACGGAGGACTCTTCCGATCATCCGGTTGTTTCGTCGATCTTGGACAGTCTCTCCCTGAGCGATCTCCCTGATCTGTTGGCTCCTGCCTTTCGTGGGCGGGACGAGCTCCTGGTGTCGGCCCTTGTGGGCATCAGAGAGGACAGGGAGGGGACATCGCTGCATTGGTTCCGAGGCCCTCGAGGCAGCGGCCGTACGCGGCTACTGGCCGAGCTCCGAGATGTCCTCCGCTTCGAGATGGGGGTCGTCGTGCTGGCCGCTCGCGGACAAGATCCCGCAGTAGGCATGTCGGCGGCGCGGCAACTGTTTTCCCATGTTCCCTTCTATCTTCGAGGAGTCTCCGGGGAATTGTTGGAAGAGGTCCTGGGAGCTTCGGCGCCGATGGCATTGGACCTTTGCCCTGGCATCGGCGCGCGGCTTCCCGAGCAAAAAGACGAGGAGGGGCCACCTGACCCCGCATCGCTTCGAATGCTCTACTACCAGGCGGCTGAGCGGTTGCTCTCTTTGGTCGGTCGACACGCCCGTGTAGCCATCCTCATGGACGATGTAGAGCGGGTCGATCCCGATTCGCTCGATCTCTTGCGCTACCTGGGATTTCCCGCACCAGACGAGAACCCCATTCGGGGTCGGCCTGCGTTGATTGCCGTGGCGGGTACGGACGCTCCCGCTCCTTGGGCCGGTGACGCGATCGAGATCCCGGCGCTGATGGGTGTGGATATCGCCATTACCCTTCAGACCGCCCTTGGCTGGCCCGAGCCTCCGACTCAATTGGCGCGTCGGGCCGTCGCCGAGGGCGTCAACGAGACTCCCAGGGGGCTGTTGGAGTGGGTTCGTTCGCTGCTTCAGGCCGCGGGCCGTGTGGAGCCGAGAGAGCTGAGCGAGAGCGAGCTCCTCGCGGTTGCCTCGGGCGACCCGCGCGCTCGATGGCGCGTGCGGCTCGGGGCCTACGATCCCATGGCGTTGGAGGCTGTGGGCGCCCTCTCCTTGTTGGCGAGGCCCGTTCCCCTGGAGTGGCTGTTGGCTTCGGAGCAGTGGGATGAGGGGCCGCTGATCGATGCGGTGAACTCCATCGTTCGCGGTGGTCTGGTGCAAGAGCGGCCCTCCGGTGGGGCGTGGGGCTTGGAGTTGACCGATCGGGAGGCCGGTGATGCAGCGTGGGATCTACTGTCGGAGTCCACACGAGTGGCTGCTGCCGGTCGTTTTGCGACGCTGGTGTCCACGGAACACGCAGAACACCCCATAGCTCGTTCGGAGCGTCCCGCGCTCATCGCTCGTGCCTTCTTGTGGGCTGATCTTCGGGCGGAAGCGGTGCCCTTGCTGGCGATTGCGACTCGCCATGAACAGGCCTCGGGTCGGACCGCGGCGGGGCTGGCCATGGCGGATCTGTGGGTGGAGAACGCTGTTGCCATTGGGTCCAATGATTTGGTGACTGCTCTCGAGCATCGGGTCCAGCTGGCGACAGCATCGTGC
Organism: Deltaproteobacteria bacterium; assembly: GCA_002724675.1. Taxonomy (GTDB): domain Bacteria; phylum Myxococcota_A; class UBA796; order UBA9615; family UBA9615. Next base: position 5,891 of record PBPL01000211.1, read on the forward strand.
TCGTGGGCTCGAGTGGACGAGGACCTCGCAGCTCTGGAGGACCTGGCCGGTGACGATGTGCAGAAGCAGCTTCGCTTCTGGACAACGCGCGCCATGGCCAAGCAGCAGGCTCAGGACCACGAGGCGGTTGTCGACGCGGTGGAGCAGGCGTTCGCGTTGGCTCTTCGCACCGAAGCTCCGCAGGACGGGCTCTTTCGGCTCTCGCACCTCTTGGCTAGCGTCGACATGAGGACAGGGGCTCTTGTGAATGCTCGAGATCGCTGGCTGGGCATTGCTCGCCAGGCGAAGGGTGTCCGTGATTATCGGTGGGAAATGATTGCCCGTACCGGCACTGCGTCCGTGGACGTTCAGCTGGGTATCTTTGGTCCTGCTGAGGCTCGGTTCGCTCGCGCCCTGGAGCTCGCGGAAGACCTCGAAGATCAACTCTCGGTCTTGTTGATTGACCTGCATGTGGGCGTGATGCACGCCTTGGCCGGCGATCCCGAGTTGGGGTGCGCAGAGTGTCTTGCAGTAGCTGACCGGGCCGCTGAGTTCGGCGCTCTCCGAATGCTTGGCCGGGCTCTGACTCAGGTCGGCAGCTTCTGTCGGCGCATGGACCATCTAGAGCCCGCATTGTCGCACTTAGGGCGGGCCGAGCGGATCCTTCGGGCTACCGACCAGCGGGTGACGCTTGGGCTCTGTCTGGGTGAACAGGCGCTATGTGCCCTTCGAAGGGGCGACCTGGACAGTGCTCATGTACACGCTGCTGGAGCGGCGATGGCGTCTTCGTTGACATCCAGTGTGCTGTTGGAGCAGGAGCGTGTGCACTGCGCGGTGGGAAAGGTGGCGGAAGCCGCAGGGGATCGCATGGCGGCTACTACGGCCAAGAAGGCGGCCGTCGACTGTCTCGACCAGCAGGCGCGGCACCTGGGCCCCGGTGACCTAGGTCGCTGGGGTGCCGTTGCCCCTCGGATCGAAGTGGTCAATTGGTGCGGTTGGATTCCTTCTCAGGGCGGCGAGTGAGCGGGGCGCGGCCTCCCTCCGAGCCTCAGGAGGACGGGGCGGGGAACTCGGATCTAGCCTCTGACTCGGGTGCTCTGGGGCCCGGTGTGGGGGAGTCCTTGGATCGCCTCTCTCCGAGCCTTTCCGTCTTGCAGCGCGCGCAAGGACACCGCAGTGCAACCGATGACATTCTTGCTGCGTGGATTGCCTGGATGGCGGCTCCCCAGGCCTCGAAGGTCCTCGACCTCGGCTGTGGGCACGGCACAGTGACGCTTCATCTGAGTCAGGTGTTGCCAGCCGCCTCATTCCTCTCGGTAGAGGTTCAGTCGCTCTCGGCCGATCTGGCCCGTCGCAACGTGGTCCTCAATGGTCTGGAAGATCGGATTCGTGTCTTACAGCTGGACCTCCGAGAGTTGGAGCTGGGCCCAGGCGACGAGGGCTTCGACCTCGCTACGGGCACGCCGCC
>PBPL01000212.1 GCA_002724675.1 Deltaproteobacteria bacterium
ACGACGATGACTCGGCTGACGACGATGACTCGGCTGACGACGATGACTCGGGGGACGACGACGACTCGGGTGACGACGACGACTCGGGTGACGACGACGACTCCAGTCTTGCCGATGATGATGACTCCAGTGGTGATGATGATGATTCTGCGGGCGAAGGTGGGGACACCTCGGACACCATCATCGACGAAGGGCTCCCGGGTGCGCTGCTCGTGGGGGGAGCCTCTTCATTGGACTGCACGGGCTGTCACTTGGTGGAACACGGGCGGGTGACTGCGCGCGGCGGACTCGTTGGACTCCTAGTCCTGCTCGCTTGCGGTCGTCGAGCTCGGTGGCGTCGCAGAGTCTGAGGGGGCTCCAGGTGTCCCGTCGCCCAGCTTCAGATTCCGCTGCGTTGCAGCCCACCGGGCGATATAGCGGGTAGGCGAAGACCCGGGTTGGGGCGCGGGACAGCGCTCCAAATCAGCGTCGCTGAGGGCGAGCCATCGTCCGTCACTCACACGACCCCAGCAAGACGGGTCGTCCACGGATCGAGCGCCGGGAACCAGAGGGGTGCGATCGGCTCGAGTGAGGCCACCTGGGCCGGCACCCTCCGGCACGAGAAGCTCTCCGTGCGGGTGACGATCTCGCCAGGCAGCCTGGGAACACAGACCAATCCAGCGTGGCTGCAAGTCCGTCTCTCCGACGCTTGCCCGACCATCAACGCCATCCCACCTGCGGCCGTCGACTCCAACCGTGAACCCGGTGGGGTGAGGGAGTATTGCGGCCGGGCGCTCTTGTTGTGGTCGGTGAAAGGCTGCCAGCGAGCGGGACAGCCCGCAGTGAACGATCAAGAGGTCACTGGTGACTGCAGTTCGTGCTCTGCGCATCACTGCGAGAGGAACAGCGTGTCCATTGGCGAGGACCGCCACCAGGTCACACACAGTGGCCCCAGACTGGTCGGCGACCAGCTGAGCGGCAGGTCTTGGGACCAGCCACTGATTCTTGCGGGCATAGAAGAAGCAGAGGAGACCCAGGAAGGAGGGAATGACCGTCCCTGGGTCGAGCAGACCCTCGACTCCTCTGGTCTGCCGGACGAACAAGATCCCGACGCTCAACAGCACCAGTCCGGCAGAGAAGGCCGTGCGTCGGCGGGCTCCCAGCCAGGGCGCAATGAACTCGGCTCCGAGAAGGGTGTAAGCCCAGTACAGCGCGACCCAGAGGAGCATCCACAGTCCGGCAAGGGTGGGGAGGAACGCCAGCATGGTCATCAGGCCAGCCGCCTCAGGACAGCGCGTGCATCTTCGGCAAAGCCGCGGAGGAAGCCACTCCTACGTGTTCGCATACACGGCAATCCCAGAAAGGCCACGCCAGCCAGCTCCGTGGAGAGTCCGCGGTCGTGACGCGGGATACCGTCTTCGTCCAGAGTGAGGCTGGTGGCCCAGCGGAGGTCGCGCAAGAAGCCCGTGGCGAAAACGATGCGGTCGGCTTCGACCTCTTCGCCCCCCACGACGCGTAGACCAGAGGCTGTCATGCCGATGGCTTCGCCGATGACACGAATTCTGCCGTCTTGTTGTGCGCGGACGATGTCATCGTCGACGGTGGGCACCACCCGGTCGCACTGCATGGACGGGGGCAGCCATCCCACAGGGAGAGCGGAGGCCCACCACAGGAGGGTCGAGAAGGGCTGAGGGGCGAGCGCACGGGGCGCGTGAAGCCCGCTGCGAGCCGAAACGGTGACCGTTGCTCCCTGCCGGAGGAGTCGGCCCACGAGATCGACCGCCGAGTTGGCCGCGCCCACCACGATGATGTGTTCACCTGGATCCACCTGGGAGGCTCGGAACTCAGAGGAATGAGCCGTTTCTCCCTCGAAGTGCCCTGGCAGGTCCGGGATCTTCGGGCAACCGAACTCCCCTGTGGCAATGACAATCCGGTGACCTTGCAGGGAGCCTTCCTCGGTGACGATCTCGAGGAGGGGCCCTTGTTCTCCCTGGACTTGTCGAAGTCCGGTTGCAGTCATCCCGAACCGGATGTCGAACTGCTCCTTTTGAGCGAACTCTTCCAGCGCACGATGGACCTCGCTAGCACTGGCTCGGAGGCCAGAACCCAAAGGATAGCTTCGGTCCGGGAGCAGATCCCGATGTCGGGGGGATAGACACCGCAGGTCGGGCTCGACTCGGCACCACACCCCACCGATTCGGTCTGAGCGCTCTACGACGATGGGCTCCCACCCGTGCTCGCGAGCAGCAGCCGCGGCACAGAGGCCCGCTGGGCCGGCGCCCACAATCAGGCAGTCGTGGGCACTGAGCTCCATCAGTTGTGCCAGGGTTCCACCGGCTCCTGGAGTCGAACCTCCGTGTCAGTGATGTGCCCCTTCCACAAGAGCACCTTCTGAGCGGACCGGTTCACGGTGCTGGCGAAGCTCACCGCTCCCTCGCGGATGCGGAATCGGACGCGAAGTCCCGAGGGCTTGCGTGTCTTCCAACGCTCGCAGTCGCCCTCGAGGCCACCCAGCAGCAGGAACAACTTGCATTGCTCGATGGCATCGGGATCGGCAAAGGGTCTGTCCCTAGACAACTCTCTGGGGTTGACGAAGAACAGCTGGAGCATCGTGACATCGTCGCTGCGCGCCGCATAGAGCATGACGGGCTTGCTGTCCCAGCCAACCTGCATCCCCGGCATCACGACCATGCTGGGATCATCGACGAGGTCGATCACAGGGATGGTGTCGTCGTCGCTACCGGGGCTCTGGGGGATGACGCGAAGTAGATCGGTTCGGCCGTACACAGGTCGCTGCAGGTCTAGCTCGATGGTCACGGCCTCTCCCGCCGGCGGGGGCTCAAGCGGGAACCAACCCCACGCATGACGCGTGACCTCGATGCTGGGATCGGCGATGTCGGCGGCCAACTCTACGAACTTGCGGGCCGAGAGGAACGTCCCAAAGCGGTTGAGTCGAGCGAAGTCCGGCAGTGGGCTCAGGCTTGTGATCCGGTGAGCTTTGTCCTCGACCCTCGGGGAGTACTCTTGTCGTTCCCCGGGGTAGACCTGGTAGTAGCGCGTGTCCACGGGAGGACGCCAGTCGCGGATCCCCACCGCACCGAGCCAAGTGACGACTACCAGGGCGAGGACGAGGCCCCCTCCCAGCCGCGGCCGTCGGAGAACAAAGGCTGCGCCATGGAGGGTCCAGACCAGAAAAGACACGAAGACGATGGCGATGACCCCCATCTTGTTGGGCACGTCCCAAGCTTCCTGGACCGCTAGGCTGGCTTGTACCGGCCCCCACCACAGCAGCCAGAACGCTGCCTCGGTTCGTGATGCCTGGCGCCAGATCACCACCAGGCCGATGAGCATGAGTGCGAAGAGGACCAGCCCAAGGTTGTCTGCCAGGTGCAGGGGCCATCGAATGAAGGTCGGAAACGGGTTGCCCGGAGTGCGAACAATCGTGTCGTGGAAAGGCCAGTTGAGGAGGCCCTGCCAGGAGAAGTCCATTCCGAGGACCGTGTATGGAAATGCGGGATACTGTGGATTGCTCTCGAAGCGGAACACGGAGCCGATGCTGGGTGCCAGTGCGTGGTGCAGGTTCTCAGGCAGCGTGAACACCACAAAGGCCACGAGATATCGAGTCAGGGCCTTGCGCCGCATGGGCGAGGCCGCCACCAGGATCAAGGTGGCTGGCAGTGCCAGGATGAGCACGTGCCGCATGGTCACTGCCAGCGCGAAGATTGTTCCGGCCACGAACCATGCGGGACGAGCTCGTAGATACGGGACCAGAGCTACCCCAAAGGAGAGGGCCAGGAGGTTCTCGTCCAACAGTGGGATGCCGTTGACGAGCGGGTTCATGGGAAGGAAGAACAACCCGAACCAGCCGCCCCAGCTGGCGAGGCTCCAGCGGTGCGCAGCGGCGCCCGACGATGGCAGCACCGCTTGCGTGATGACCCAGCCCCCTAGGGCCAGGAGCACACCGCAGACGCCGTACAGGATCCGGAAGCCAAACTGCTGAAACAGGCCCACAAAGCCCGCGAGAACACCCGTGTTGCCCAGCCGCGCGTCCTGGATGTTCTCGAAGAGAAGCCGCACTTCCGGATTCTGGTGGCCGGTGGCGGTGAGCGCTGTGGTGTAGATGCACGACTCGTTGAACGCGAGGGATCGGTCGTACTTGAGAAAATAGAGTACGCCTACTCCGATTGCTGCGAGCAGCACCTTGCGGACGGTGGGCGGGCAACCACGCCAGAGGAATCTGGGATCCAGCAACTGCAGGACCGCCTCTGTTCCAGCACGCCGCGCCAAGACGGCGGCCGCCACTGCGCTGTACACCACAGAGGTCCCAGCGACCGTCACGAACGAGACATTGATCTCCAGAAAGAGCTTTAAGAAGAAGGCGAGGGTCGGAATGATTCCCGCACCCCATGTGACTGCGAGGAGTACCGAACGCAGTTGCTGTTCAGTCTGAGCTAATGAATCAGACGAACTGGTGCCCTGTCCCCGTCCAGGCTGGCGAATTTCGACCAACCCGACGGTCAATGCCCCTGGCACGACAATGGCCAGGAAGCCCACGATCAGACGCAGCAGGAAGAGGACTGGCTCCAACGCTTACAGTCGAGCACAGGGGTGGGCACGCTGTCCAGAGACGGCTGCTGGCATTGTTCCGTGGAGCTGGCTCTCGGGGGTGGAAGTGCAGAGCGCTGACACCAGGTAAGATGGGATCACCCGGACTCGCCGGGCTCGCGCGGATGGCCTCAGGGGCTACGAAGCGCTCCAGGCATCCGACCGCGCAGGAACCCCAACGGCTTGATGGCGAACCCGGGACGACCCGACCCAGAATCCCCCACGAGGCGCGTCTCGCCTCTGCTCGTCGTGGCGGCGTTGATCCTGTCGTTTGGTGCCTTGTTCAACACCCTCGTGGTGACGGTTCAGAATTTGGGCGATCGGGATGGCATCCGATACATCAACGGCGGCAAGATCTTCTTCGAGCGTGGTTCCATGTGGTACCACACCCCCGGCCTGCGTCGACTGGGCATGGCGCCCCAGAACATCGGGGGGCACGCCAACCTTCGGAACAACGACTTCGCTCTCTTCGAGCCGCTGCTCGAGCGCATGGACCGCATGGAGGTGGACTTCTCGCTCGCTCCTGGGGCGTTTCTCCTTGCCGTGTTGGATCATCCCGAGCCTGGTGACGAGGGGACGCTGCGCGCCGTTCGCCTGACGGCATTCAAGGAGGGAGAACAGCACTTCACCAATGCGGCGGTGCGCTTCGATCAGGGTGCCGTGGTGGATCGAGTGCCGTTGAGCACCCTGGGAGGCCAACTGGAGCCAGGTCGGCACCGGCTGGGGCTGGAGATCGTAGGCACTGACCGCCTGCGAGTGACCGTGGATGGGATCTCCCAGGACATCGACTTCCCGCTGCAAGGGATGTTGCCCTTTCCAGCACTGGGGGGCGGAGAACTGGACCTCACCATTCACAGATGGCGGGTAGAGGGCCTGGATGCTGATGGTCGCACGTTGGACTGGGAGCAGTCCTGGACCATTCGCGAGGTGCTCCAGCGCAACGTGATGGTCTTGTTGCGCCTGTCGCTGTCTGCGTGGCTCCTGCTGTTCGCCCTCCCTGCGGTCAAGGTGGTCCTCGAGAGTCGTGCGCCGCCCCATCGGGTGTTGGTGGATGCGCTCCTGCTGCCTAGACCGAGGGCCATTTACGGTGCGTTGTGTCTGATCCCGTTCACCCCGCTGATGCTGCAGTGGCTCTTGCTGCTGAACTACGTCGTTCTGGCCTGGATAGGCTTCGTCGCCCAATTGCGGGCGCGTCCGGCAGCTTGGAGCATTTCGGCTGGCAGGCCGGGCCGGAGGAGCGAGCCCTCTGAGGCGCCTCAGAGTTGGCTGCACTCGTCCCGACGCCCCTGGTGGCTGGTGGGGGGGGTGATCGTTGCCGTGGGGGTCAGTCTGCTTGCGATGGCTCAGAGTCGATTGGACTCCGTGTCTGGCACGCGACTTCGTTCGGCGGGCGGAGAGCTGTTGCTAGCTCAGGCCGATGTGCGGGGCCTGACCACAGGCCAACGGCTGGCGGTGAACTTTCCGACCGTGGCTGTTGATGCCCTGAGCGCGTCGTTTCGCATCAATCTGCAGCCCGGTGAGATCGCTCGTGTGGACTTGATGCAGAGCATGCCGACGGATGCCGATGTGTTCCAAGTGGATCGGCAGACACTGATCCAACATGTGGACTTGGATGCAGTGGTCCCCAGTGGTCGCATGTTGCCGACACTGGAAGGGGTGGGTTCGCCTCAGGAGCCTGTGGACCGACGAGATCGTCGCTTAGGTGGCCGATCCGAGAGCCGCGGAGGACCGGAGGATTCAGCAGGTGATGCAAGGTCTCGCCGTGGAGGCCCTGGGGACCGAGACTTCGGTCAGCGCGATGGTCGCGGGCCTGATGACCGCGGCTCGGGAGGTGACAGACCCGATGACTGGGACTCCCATGGCGAGGGACGTGGCCGTGGACCACATGGGGGCGGCCCAGATGACCGGGACTCCCATGGTGAGGGACGTGGCCGTGGACCGCATGGGGGTGGCCCGGATGACTGGGGCCCCGACGGCGACGGGCGTGGCGACGGGCGTGGCGACGGACGCGGCGACGAGGGTGGTGGCCCAGGCGAGGGTCCCGATGAGGGAGGTCCTTCCCGCTATGCGCTCCGGGCGATCTCGCTTCTGCTGAGTACGGATCCAGGCATTCCGTCCGAGCTCCGCAAGGGCTGGAACTTCGACATGATCCGCTCCGCTCGGGGGGGCTGGACCCTCGAGCCCGGAGAGCACCAGGTGGAGATCCGGTTCTCCGATCCGCTCGTCCTCGTCCTCGTGGATGGGGTCGTAGTGGACTATCGGGCGGACTTCCATCACCTCTTTCCGCCCGGCGACATTGGGCCCGGTGCTCGGAAGGGCCTTGGCAACCGCTCGACTATCGCTGGGTTCCAGGTCTTGCCCTATTCGAGTCGAGTCACAGCGGTGGGCGATCTCTCGGTGAGCGCCCAGGCTGCGAGCGGCTGGTCCAGTCGCGGTGTTGATCCGCTGGACCCGCTGCGTGCAGCTGTTCGTACGTCCGACGCTCTGGGCTCTGCCGGTGTGGTCATCCTCTCGGTCGGCCTGTTCCTGTTGATTGTGGCGATCGTGACCTGCATCCCGTTTTCCGGAGGTGCGCTGTTGCTGGGTCTGTGGCGCTTTGTGCGGGCGCATCTGTTGTTGCTGGGCTGTCTCGCCCTGTGGTTGCTGCGAGATAGCCCCCAGGGTCTTGGCTTGAGCGAACGTCAGGTGCTTCAGTTGACGCTGGTTGGCTGCGTTCTAGCCGCCTTCAATCTGAGTCAAGTGTTGCGGGCGACCGCGCCGTCCCGTACTGGTCTCCGCAAGGCGATCGGCTATCTGCTCTGTGGAGTCCATCTGTTGCTGGCCTTCGAGGGGGTCTCGCGCATCCACGCGGACTGGCGCCACGCCACGACCACCTGGTGGAACCACGATCTCAGCGAGGAGCACTACTGGGTGTACGACCCGATGATTCGGCGCCTCAACCCGTGGTTCGTGGACATGCGCTTCAAGCGCCGCGATTACCTGGGGGATCACGAGGGAACTCGTCGCGTTGTTGTGCTCGGCGGTTCGCAGACCTTTGGCTGGGGGATCCCCTCGGAAGACCGCATGACGTTCAGTGACCGCCTCGCGGACTATCTGCACAGCCTCGGGCATCACGACATCGAGGTCATGAACGCAGCGTTTCCCGGAGTCAAGACCACCACTGGGCTCCGTTGGCTGACCGGTCCCGTCTTCGACTACAAGCCAGACGTGGTGGTGATCAACTTCGTGGTGAACGAGTTCATGGATGTGGACCCCTATCGGGTGTGGTCGGGGGATCACGGCCCATCGTCTCGGGTGTCGTCGCTGGCGGGATTGGCTTGGCTCAAGCGCCTGCCGCGCGACATCCACTGTTCCCACCTCGTCCAGATTGTGTTGGCCCACAGCTACGAGATTCTGGAGATGGAGGACTCCCTGCGTGAGATCGTCGCGCTGGCGAGGGCGCGGGGGACGAAGGTGGTCTTCTCGGTTGAGCCGACCAACATCTACGTCGAGAGCCAGGGCCAGGTGATCATGCGCAACGACGCGGACATCGGCGCTGCAGTTGCCGTCTACGAGCGCCTTGGGCAGGAACTCGATGTGCCGGTGTACAACGTGCTGCCCCACTTCAGCGAGGAGCCGGACAACCTGTGGTTCTACGACACGATGCACATGAGTCGTCTGGGCCACGGGGTGTTCGCGCGCCACTTGGCGAAGCTCA
>PBPL01000213.1 GCA_002724675.1 Deltaproteobacteria bacterium
CGTCGTCGTCGTCGTCGTCGTCGTCGTCATCGTCGTCGTCATCGCCGTCACCAGCGAAGCCGACTCCGGGATTGTCTACGGACGAACTCGGGGTCGATGGCGAAACGTAGCTGCCCCAACTGAACGAGCCACTGTCCGTGGAGCCACCTGCGCCGTAGTCGTTCCAGTTGAACGTAGGGCTGGACAGGCTCTCACCGTGGTCGCTCCAATTGAAGTTGGCGGGGTCCGCACTGTCCCCCTCCCACTGGTGGCTGGGCCGGTCCCAACTGGGGACCTCCGCATTCTCACAACCCGCGCTGAACAAGACCGCGAGGCCAAGCGCAAGCAGTGCTCCGTGTCGAAATAATGGAATGAGACGTCCGCTCGCCCGCGTGTCAGAACTCAACTGTTGGTCTACGTAACCCATGATCTCGCTCCCCTCGTCACCTGGTCGCCTCTCTCGGCGCAACCCGGACCATATCAGTTCGCTCAAAATAGGTCGTGGGCGAGCCGGACAAGCCCTCCACACCTCAGCACACAGCCCATACCCGGCGCCGGGTCATCATGACGATCAACACGAGGCCCAGCCCTGCTTTCCAACCGTGACCATCGTCCCTTGGATAACCCCGAACTCCGCAGGTGCAACCGCTGCCCTCGAGGCTGTCTTCGAGCGCTGGTTCCCGCACATAGAACGCATGCGTTTGACTGGGCTCGCCCTCACCCCAGGCATCGGAAGCGACGACCCAGACTCCGTAGTCCCCACCGAGTTCGATGGACTCGCTCAGGTCAATGCTGGTCTCAGTGACTCCGTCAAAGATCCACCGAGCCGGAGCTGCGAGCGGAGCAGAGTCATCATCATCAGAGGCTTCCTCGGCTTGTCCCACGCTGTTCAGCAAGAACAGCTCCACCCGATAGCTCAGGTAATCCTGGTCGGGATCATCGGACCGCCACTGCAGCACCAGTTCCCGGTCAACCCGCTCACCGTCGTCCGGGCTCAGCACTACCGGCGGAGCTGGCGCTCCCTCGTCGTAGACCGCCGCGACTGCGGCAGCCGCATCCACATTCCCGCAGCCGTAGCGTTCGCTCCACCCCTCGCTATCGTAGAGCGCATCGTCCACTTGAATTCGGTCGGCGGTAAAGCACAAGACCTCGCGAGCTTCCGCCTCAGTGAGCCGCTCGTTGGCGGCATACATCAAGGCCAAGACACCCGAGACTAGGGGAGCCGAGCCCGAGGTACCCCCCATTCTCGGCGTGTAGTCGTTGTCGTCGCCCAGACCGTTCATGCCCCGGTCGCCCAGCAGGTCTGTGGTCCGTAGCTGTTCTCCATTGTTCCCGTAGGCATCGCCGGAGGGCGTCACCACATCCAGAGCCGGCCCCGTGTTGCTGTAGCCCCACTTTTGACCGCGGTCATTCACCGCACCCACAGCGATCACCCCCGAAGATTCGAGGATGGGCTGGTCTCGCGCATCACAGCCGCCATTGCCCACCGAGAACACGACGCTCGTACCGAGGCCACCGCGCCCCTCCGTCAGGGCGTACTCCACCGGGTCCGTGATACTCGGCCCGCCAGGCCCCGGTCCGCAGGGGTCGTCCTCGTCGGCCGAGGCAAAGCCCCAGCTGTTGTTGAGCACCGCCGCCCCCCGATCGGTGGGTACGACAAAGGCATCCCAGTGATCAGCCGTTGTCGTGGGACCGCCGATGAGACGTACCGGCAGGATGCGGCTCTCCCAGGCCACACCAGCCACACCCATGCCATTGTTGCCCACGGCGGCAATCAGGCCAGCCACTGCGGTGCCGTGGGGGTTGCCGTCCTCGCCCTCGATGGGCGATGGATCAGCGTCGTCATCCACGACATCGATTCCTTCGACCACATCGAGATCGGGGTGCGCCGCCTCCACCCCGCTGTCGAGCACAGCCACAATCTGCCCACGCCCGGTCGACCACTGCCAAGCCGGAACCGCATGAATGTCCATGCCCGCCAGAGCACCCGCGAACTGACCCACGTTCTCGAGATGCCACAGTTGGTCCCAGTAGGGGTCGTTGAGCGGCGCGCCCTGCGGGACCCGGACCAACCACCTATCGGGCTCTGCCCAGCGCACTGCAGCTTGTTCGGAGAGACCGGCGGCCACCTTCGCGGGGTCCGTCCCCGCAGCTAGTAGCAAGCTGTAGACCGGCCACTTGCCAGGGCGACGGACCACCTCGTCCACGCGGGGATCGGCAGCCAGTGATTGTAGAAGTTCCTCATTGAGCGCGGGCTCATCCCCCAGCCTCGTCAGGACGTCTCCGGTGAGTTCCCCGTGTTTCTGGGCCATGGCCGAGCTCGGGGCAAAGCACACCACCAAGACACCCACCAACACGCAAACCGGGACGGGCACACTGGGGCGCATGCAGGCATGATGCCTGAGGCCGGATCCCATGCGCCCACAAACCCACACCCTTCTTCTCGTTTTCATCCTGCCCCTCTGGGGAACGGGGCCCGCCTGTACCGCAAGCGAAGAGCCAGAGCCCTTCTGTGGGGATGGCATCGTCCAAGAGGAAGAAGAGTGCGACACCGGCTCGTCGCTGAGCGACACCACGGCCAACGCCTGTCGCACATCGTGCACCCGACCCAGTTGCGGAGACGGCGTCACGGACCCTGATGCTGGAGAGACCTGTGACGACACCAACGCATGGGGGGGCGACGGATGCTCTCCAAACTGCCAGGACGACCTGGGTGGGCCAGAGCAGGAGCCCAACGACAACCTCGACCAAGCACAGGCCATCTCAGGCGGCGAACAAGTCACAGGCGCTCTACTGGACGGAGACCGGGACTGCTACGTCATCCAAGTGGAGGCGAACGGTTGGCTGGCCGCCGACCTCGTGGGGGACGGCTTGGAGCACTGCCCCACGCCCAGCACCCTGACGCTCTATTCGCCAGACGGCAACCTCCTGGCCACCGGTAGCCCGGACAGTGATGAGGGCTGCTCGCCTATCCTGCCGTCCCGCGTAGAGGCCGCCAGGTTTATGGAGGCTGGGGAATGGACCCTCTGTGTGGACGGGTTCCAGGGCCTGGTTGTTCCCACCTACACCCTGCAGTGGGAGTCGGGCTCGGACAGCTGCGCGCTGGACGGTGTCCCGGTCCTCCCCGCGGACGACCCCGACGACGACGGACTGATCAACCTCTGCGATGAGGACGACGACGGAGATGGAGTCGTCGACGAGGACGACAACTGTCCCCACGTCCCCAACGGACCCGCCGACCCCAACATCACCTCGGGCAGCTCGGGATTTCTTCGACATTGGCTCCTCGCAGGGCCCTACTTCGGGAACGACAGCGATGAAGCGTGCCGACCCTCGGAAGTCCCGCTGCTGGGCAGCGATGACGACGGCAACGTCAGTCCACACGTAGGAGACATAGCCGGAGACAGCGCCTGGTCCGTGCACATCGACGACGACTTCCGCATTGACTTCGAACATCTGCGAACCGAGGACGCGCCTCGCGAGGTCTACATCCTGAACTGGCTCTACTCGGCCACGGACCGTCCCGTGGTGCTGGCCTTGGGCCCAGACGATGGCGTGCGGGCCTGGCTCAATGGTGAAGAAGTAGGAGAGGTAGACGGCTGCCAGGGCACCTCGGCAGATCAGTTCCGCTTCAACGCACAGTTGCTCAACGGCTGGAACCCCCTGCTCCTGAAGGTCTACGACCAAGGTGGGGGCTGGGGCACCTACGTCCGACTCTACGATGCAAAGAGCAACACCATTGTGGATGACCTCGGTGTCTCGCTGACACCTGACGGCCCGTGGGCGGACGACCAGACAGACACCGATGACGACGGCCTAGGCGACTACTGCGATCCCGACCCGCTCAACTGATTCGCCCTACCGAGGAGACAGCCTCGGTGCTCTCGAGGCCCACGAGGTGAGATTGCTGCATGATGTTGGGCATGGTGGATTCCCAATCAGCACCAGCCAAGAGCCCCGCAGCGCTGGGCATCGATGTGGGCGGGCACGGGATCCGCGCGGTCCTGGTGGATGCTGCCGGGACGGTCCTGAAGGCAGACCAGCTGACACTCCACGGCGAGGCCGAACGAAGCCTGGTGTCGGTCGAAGACAAGATCGTGGGACTGGTGGAGCAATTGGAGGGTGGCCCGGGCACGACGACGGCAGAGAGACTTCCCCTTCCCGTGGGGATTGGGATTCCAGGCTTTCAGGACCGGCACGACCAGGTGATCCGAAGCTCGCCCAACTTTCCTGGCTGGGTCGACATCCCGGTGGGTCAACGTCTCAGCGAGCGGCTGGGCCGACCGGTGTCCGTAGAGAATGATGCGAACTGCGCCCTACTGGGTGAAGCCTGGGTGGGCGCCGCCCGCGCAGTGCAAGACGTAGTCCTTCTCACCCTTGGCACCGGAGTCGGAACAGGCTTCCTCGTGGGGGGCACGCTAGTACGGGGGCAGCGCGGGGCGGCAGGCGAAGGAGGACACATCACCTTGCATCCCAATGGCCGATCCTGCGGCTGCGGGCGCCTGGGTTGCCTCGAGACCTACGCCTCGGGCCCGGGACTCGTCGCCACGGCCCGCGAGCTTTGGTCGAGCGATAAAGACTCCGATGGCGACGGGCCCACAACGGCGCAGTCGCTCTTCCTCCAGGTCTCTCAGGGGTCTACGCCGGCGCTCAAAGCTATGGAGAGGTGGTGCGATGACCTCGGCCGAGGGCTCGCGTCGCTCATCCACATCTTCGCCCCGGGCGCTGTCGTGCTGTCGGGCGGAATCACCGCAAACTTCCCGCTCTTCCAGGAGCCACTGGAGCGAGCGGTGCTACGCCACGCGATCCCCGCCTGTGTCCATGGGCTCTTGCCCCTGCGCTGCAGCGAGCTCGGGCGCGTGGCCGGCGCCGTTGGTGCAGCCTTCGCTGCGCTCAATCCGGATCGCCCCCCGACTCCGTCCCCTTGAGCGGTCCATCGACTTCTTCCGGGTCCGATAGGGACACCGAATCCAAAGCAGAGGCCGACTGGTGAAGCAATGTCTTCTCCTGCAGGTTCTCATTGGTTGACGGGATCTCCATCGTCTCCGCCGTCCCGCCTTCCCAGTCCTCTTCTGGACTCGGCGTTGCCGGCATGTCCGAGATCGAGTGGGGCCCACTGCCCTCTTTAAGGACCGGAGCCATGACCACACCGAACTCCGCGCTCGGGAGCGGAGGGAGTTCCTCGACCCTCAGGTACTGACTGTGGTCGCCGGGATCATCCTCGAGGTCCCGGAGCAGGCCAATGACCTCATCGAAGTCCTTCGCCCTCTCCTCCAGCTCCGCCGCCGTCAGCCGGCGCAACAAAGGCTCCCAGTTGGAGGGGACCCCCTCCCACGCCTCCTCCAGGATCCGGCCAGAAGGAACTGAGTTCACCTTCACCTGGGCAGGGGTCCTGGAACAGATGAGCCGATACAGCGTCACTCCGAAGCTGAAGATGTCCGATTGGGGCCCTGGGAGCCCCAGCAAGTGCTCGGGTGCCATGAAGCCGAGCGTCCCCATGGTCTGGCCGACCTCCGTCAGCTCAATCGCGCCCTCGCTGATGTCCTTGGCGATACCGAAGTCGGTCAGCTTGGCGACTCCATCTGCCCGCAACAGGATGTTGTCCGGCTTCACGTCCCGATGGACAATGCCCGCGGCGTGGACCGAGCGCAGCGCGGAGGCAACGGACAAGCCGTAGTAGCGCACATACTCCAGAGGCAGCGACCGACCAGCCTTCCACGAGTTCTTCAAGAGACCCACTAGGTCGCCCCGCTCCATCCACTCGAGCAAGACGTAGGGGGTTCCTCCATCCAGCTCGCCACAGTCATAGACCTGCAAGACGTGGGGGTGGCTGACCCGAGACGACAACATGAGTTCTCGCTCGAACCGCTCCAGGAACTTCTGCCGCTGGGACGAATCGCTGACCAACGCGACCTTGGCCGCTGCCAGTCGACCTAGGCGCGTGTCCCTCACCCGGTAGATCACCGCCTGTCCACCCTTTCCTGCCAGCTCCTCCACCACAAAGCGGTCGCCCTTGCGGCCGCCAAAGCTACCGCCCGGCTCCAGGGTCGTGTCCTCGACGCGCCCCGCCACGGGGAACGGAGGCGTGCTCTTGGCTGCGTGAGGAACGTCCTTGGGCAAGCGAAGCTCATGGCTCTTGCCAAACCGAGACGAGATGCCCTTGGGAATCTCCAGTCCCGCCACCGGCTCCGCTAGGACCCCCCACTCACTGAAGGGGCTCAGGCGCGGGGTTCTGTCCGGCCCAGAGTGATCCAACACCAGAGACTGCCCCAACTCCGGGTGCACCAGCATGCTACCGATGGGAACTCGCCCCTTCCAAGACCGGAGGGCGCTGATGAACGAGCGGGCGGTGGGGACCGCTCGCTGCATACGTGACCACACATCGGCCACGTCCTCTTCCGAACCACCGCCCACCGGCTGAGAGAGGGTGACATAGTTGTCTATCAGGTGCAGGAGCTGGGCCAGTCGACCGCCCTTGCTGCCGTTGCGAATCAACTCCAGATCCCAGAGCGTCATCATCACCCCCGGAGCCATGTCTCCTAAGCTCTGGTAGCGCGACAGTTGCTGAAAGACCTCGGCCGAGCCCTGGTGGGCAGTCACCCGATCAAGGATGGAGGCAAGCCCCAGTGTCATCAGCGCCGACCGGCTGAGCCCTAGACTGACTCCAAAGCCTACGGCCTCCACCGTGCGAAGCGTACAGTGAAGGCTGTCGCCCTCCTCGAGAGTCGCGGGGCGTTGTGAGCACAGCAACTGAAACACAGTAGGACGCTCGTCGATAATCTCAGTCAACAGTCGCAGGTGACGTGTGAATGGGACCATGGACGGAACAAGGTCCTCATCATGAATCTCGCTGAGGCTATCGATCGCGCTCAGCAACCCCGAGAAGAGCCACACACAGCCCCGGTGGATCTCTGCTCCAGACGCGCCCACCCCCGCCGAGTGCAGAGCCTGGAGGGTGAGACCCTCGAACTGCTCCGGAAGCGTCTCGGCCTTCTGATGGATGCAAGCGTAAATCGCCTCGGCAAACTGCTCGAGCCCAACCCGAGTGACATTGGGTGAGAAGGTGACCTCTCCCACATCGAAGCTCCTCAAGAGCCTCGTAAGTTCCTGAGCCCGCAAGAACGACTGGAAGTCGACAGACAGCAGGTTGCCATTCAAGAACGTCTCACCCTCCAGGAACTGCAGCTGCAGCGGGGCCTTATTGTCCTTGAAGTGTGTAGTCAGCAAATCCTCTAGCTGATCCCGAGCCTGAACGACCATGGCGTTGTTGGACTGGTAGGTGCGTAGTGCCCGCAGATAGACCTGCACGCCCAGCACCAACTGGGTGCCGAGCCGCTTCAGGCCCGCATCAATAACTTGAGTCTGCGTCACGTGGAGGTCTCCTCAGAGCCATCCTCGACATCGCTTTCGCCATCAGCACCGTCCCCAGGATCGGCTTGAGCTGTGAGATCACCGGGCGTGTCGCCCCCCACCGAGCCCAGCATGTCCCGCCCAGAGAGGACGTCGGTGTCGCCAAGGCTCTGTCGCACTTGCTCGGCTCGAATGACCTGCTTGATCTCTGCGGGCACTCCCCAGCTAGCTAGGACCTTGCGAACGGTCTCCTCTGCCTCCTGCGATGGACTGCCAACCACAAACTTCGCCACTTCACTCTGGAACTCGATCGTGGTCTTGCCGCTGAAGAGGCGAAAACCCAGCAGCAGCTTGCACAAGAAGCGAGTTATCACCGGGAGGCGAGAGTGCCGGCCAAGAGTGCGCACGAAGGCAATACGCTCGTCGTGGTCACGACGAGCAAAGTCCCGATGCTTCATCAGGGCCATGACCTCGCGCAGGAGCTTGTTGCTTCCTTGTTCCGCGATGAAGGACAACGTGAGGATCCGATTGGCCTTGTGGGGGTCCTGGAGGATGGTGGGGATCATGTGACCCAAGGTCGGGTCGTATTTTGCGAAGAGCCTCTTGAGCACCGCTCGACGGACTTCTGCGTGGGGAGATTCGTAGCCACCGAGCGCTAGCAAGAAGGCCTCATCTGTTCCTAGGGCCACCAACGACTCCACCGCCTCGAGTGCTTCCGCGGGATCCGAACTCATGAGCCGGCTGGAGAAGAAATGCATGGGAGCGGTGTCCGGCGTGGCCACGAACTCACCGCTCTCCTCGGACGCCTCGGCGGCCTCTACATTCTCGAGCAGCTTCTCAGCTGCTTCCGCGTTGATGTCCGCGATGGCGGCCAACGAGTCATGAAACGCTGAGGGCTCGGACTCGACCAATGGCACAAGCGCATTGAGGGCTTCGGGGTCTTCCAGCAGCGCTTGTAGTGACCGTCCCTGAAACTCGCTGTGCGCGGCAACGGCACAGATCATTCGGTTGAGTTCGTGGACCATACCCATACGGGTCATGCCAGCCATCACGTTGAGAATCGTGGCGTCGGCGTCCTCTTCGAGCGCAACCGCCAGGTCCAGAAATCGATCCAGGTCGCGGATCTCGCGGTCTACCGAGGCTGCTAACTTCGGCTTCTTTCGTTCCTCTCGGAGCTCAGCGGAGACCTCAGTAGACAGCCGGCACCAATCGAACCCGTCCTCGTCGAGCGCCAGAATACGGAAGTCATCGGGGCTCAATTGGACGGCATCCACACCTTGTCTCAGCTTGGCACCCGAATGCAGCATCGACTTCCATCGACCGTACTGTTCCTGGAGACTGGCCGACTTGTCCTCGCCGAGATCAACCCCACGGATGAGGACCCTCGCCACGAACACCTGCACATGCTTCAGTTCCTTGCGCCAGAGGGCCGTGACAATGTCCTCGCCGTCCTCGGCATCAGCGCTGAGAATGTGGAGCAACTCCCGCAATTCATTGCGGTCGATGCCACGCTGAAAGACGATCTGACGGGCGCCCTCCTCGAACAACGTGAACCACTGCCGAGCGAACTCACCATCAGACGGGGGAGAGTCTCCAGGCAAGAAGGGGCCAAAGGGACTGAGGTTGACCTCCACCGGCCGCATCTCGGTCGCCAGCGCGGCGTGGCTCGCCAATTCGTTGACGTGCGCGTCATACTGCGTGCCACGTGCCTCGTAGAGACGATAAGAGCGCAGCACTTTTTCCAGACTCAGCAGCAACTTCCGCTGCTCACCACCGGGCTCACTAGCGCTCGGCGACGCACCACCCGCCGGTGCTTCGGCGGAAGCTGCGGACTCGTCGACAACCTCATCCTCAGCTAAAGGCTCTTCAATGGGCTCGTTCGTATCCATCACACCGTTGGTCGTCTCAGGGCCATGCCGATAAAGCTTCGGCCAATACCCCAGAGTGCGCGCTCCCAGGAAGAAAGCATCCTAACAGTCTGTCGGGGGTAGAGGCCCTTCAACTGACCTGCAGCATCAATTCAGTCGCCCGCCTATACAGGTCCCGGCTCGACTCTCGGAACGAAGATAGACATGCAGAATCACCGCAGAGATTGCCGAAGAGGCGATTCGGCCCCAAGCTTTCCGCGAAGCCCGGGGGCACCGACCCGCCCGATTCCAAGACCCATCGCAAGGTATCGTCTCCACATGAACCGACTCCCGTTCATCGCCTTAGTAGGGCTGTTGCTGACCCCCTCGGTAGCGTTCCCCCACGCTGGAGCACTGCCCCAATCGCTGGATGTTCTCCGCTTTCCGGGAGACGAGGACGCGCTGTCGCTGGAGACAACCTTTGGAGTCGTGGTTTCCGCCGATAGCCAGCAGTGGAGATGGATCTGCCACGAAACAATCATCCGAGACATGACAGCCGTCCTGCCGCGCTACACACAAAATCGGGACGGAGTGCTGTTGGCCTACACGAACCTACTGTCAGAGGCCCTCGCTGACCCCAGAGAGTCCGTCTATCGCTCAGAGGACGGCTGTGACTGGGTGGCCCCTCTCGGACTCACTGACGCCGTCGTAGCCGACGTGGCCTTCGACCCCGAAGACGGTAGCCTCGCAGTCGCAGCCCTCGCGAACTTGAAGCCTGAGAGCGACAACGGGCTCCGCTTCTCCAACGATGGGGGAGCGAGCTGGGCCCCCGCATTGGTCGATGACGACGACCGTATTTTTCGGAGTGTCCTCTTTGCTCCGGGGGGCAATGGCTTCGTGTGGGCGACTGCAGCGAGGTTCTCCGTGCTCCAGGCCTGGGTCGCCCGGAGCTCTGACTCCGGGCAGACATGGGAGTCGCAGCCCCTCGACTTCCCCGTCAACGAGTCCACCCAGGTTCTCATGGACATTGCAGCAGCCTCAGCGGATGGAACTAGCGTCTGGGTTCGAGTGGACGCTCCCAACACCGACCACATACTCCGCAGCACAGACGGAGGCCTGAACTTCACAGAGGTCTTCTCTGTGGAGGACATCATCCACGACGCCGCACTCGACCCCTCGGGCACTCTGTGGATCATCACCGAAGAATCGGGACTCCATCGATCCGACGACGGGGTGACCTTCTCCCCGGTACCCGATGCACCGCGCGCCTTTGGCTTGGACGCCGACCAGCGCGGACTTCTGGTAGCGGCAAACATTTGGTACGAGGACTACTCCATGGCGGTGAGCGAGGACGGGTTGTCCTTCGAGCCACTCATGTCGCGGAACTACGCAGAGATCCAGGGCCCCGTGGAGTGCCCTGAGGACAGCCTCTCCACCCAATTCTGCGATCCCGCCTGGCACATGCTGACCAACCAACTGGGACGGGGTGGTGATGACGACGACAGCGCTGGGGACGACGACACGGGAGACGACGATGACAACACCACCGATGAGCCGCCCGGCCCAGGGCCCGGCGACGATGACGACGACGGGACCGAAGAGGGCTGCCAGTGCGCAGCGAGCGCAGTGGCCCCGACGAAGCCATCAGCTAGGCTGCTTGGCTGTCTCACAGCTCTGTTCGTCATTGCGTGGCGACGCGACCGGGCCCTAGAATCTGCAATCCATTGGACAACTGACACGGGAAGCAACAGCGCATGAGACCTTCTAACTCCTGCCTCCTGACAATCGGACCGCTCGTGCTCCTCGGTCTCGCCGCCGTTGGCTGTGGCTCCACATCCGATGGCGATGGACCCGCAACACAAGCTGGTTGCGCCGAAGACAGCCGCGTGGAGGCCTACGAGGTGGGCACCGAGAAGCTAGGCGACGAAGAACTGGTGCTGTTTCGCATGGGCACTCTCGACCCCGACCCCGTCGATGTGGGCGACAACGGCTGGAACATAAGCCTAGAAGCTGCGGCAACCGGCGAACCGCTGACTGGTTGCAGCCTGAGCGCAACCCCTTGGATGCCCGATCACAACCATGGCTCCAACAATCCCACAGCCACCGAGGGAGCCGAGGCAGGCGACTACCAGTTCACGGACATCGCTTTCATCATGGCGGGATACTGGGAAGTCACTCTGGCTGTGGACTGTCCAGACATCGAGGCGACGGACACCCTCATGGTCAACTTTTGCATCGAGGGCTGAACAGCCGCGACAGTGAACCGGCCTCGCTCATGGGCCGACACAGTCCCCCACATCGCCCTCCCAGACTAGAACCGTGCTTTCCAAGTCGAAGGTGGGGAAGTTGGCGCGAATGGACGGGTCGAGGTGACCCGACTCGATCAAGTCGTCGATGACTTCGAGGCCCATGGGGCGCAAGCGAACCCGTGATGTGACCCGATCGGGGACCGCACCCAAGATGGGATAGCGAGCCTCCTGATAGTGGTAGTAAGCCGGGTCGGAAGGGTCGAGAGTGACCGAGGTGCCCAGGAGATTGCTCTCCACCGAGGCGATGTCCCAGAACATGTGCGCTTCCTCACCGTTCTCGTCGAAGCCCTTGTCTCGTAGCAGAAACAGGTACGGATCTTCGATGCTCGTAATGGGCACCCCCTCCTCCACGTGGCCGCTCTGAAACAGCACCTCGTCACCACGCCAGGCCGTGACCTCAATCCAGCCCCGTCGGTCATGCGCAGCTCCACTGGGCCAGCTATGCCCGGCACCCACGTTGTCCAGCCGGACGACGACCTCCGAGCCCCCCGCAAACGGCGCCACACAGATCGTTGACGCGAGCGTCGAGTCCAACTCCCGTTGTACATCCAGCCGTTGGTTGTCGGCATCGGGAAAGGGCGTCAATGCCACGTCGACCCCGGCCATACGGTGATCGTGAAGCCGGCGGATAGGAAGGCCTTCGAGATCAGCCGCCTGACCGTCGCGTCCGCGCGTGTGACAGTTCCCGCAGCTGAGCCGAAACACGGTGTCCTGGGCGAAGATGCTCTCCTTCCACTCGGCAAACGTGCGCTCCAGATGCACTCCGCGAGGCGTGACAATGTCATGGCAGGAGCCACACAAGGTCGACGACCGCAGATCGTTCCTGTCGTGGAGCGGTGAATACGCCAACTTGTGCGCCTCCGTAGGCACCGGGTCTGCCAGCCCGCCGAGGAGGATCCCATCCGTACCCAGTCGAATGGGCGCGTTGTGGTCCCCCTCCACCTCATTGGCAAGATGACAAAAAGCACAAGTGACGCCCTGCATCGGGGCATCTAGCTCATCGAGGTTGAGGCCGTCTTCCGTGACACCCTGCGCAACCGCCATAGGGGCGTGGCATTGCACACAGAAGTCACCGAGCTCACCGTCAGTCTCTTCCTGACCGCGCGCATTCATTGCTCGAAACACCGGATCTTCCGACGCGTATGCATGCATGCTGCCAGACCACTCTTGATAGTGATCTGGGTGGCAACTCTGACAGGCGTCGGGGTTGAGCAGTTGCTCGGCGGTCAAGAGCGTCTGCTGCTCACAACCAGCCAGGCCATGAGTCACCAGCACGCTACACACCAACCACAGAATTCTGCGCGTCATACACATGATCTTAGCGTCAGTCCCACACCGTGACTCGACCACGAAGCAAAGAGCCATGGCATCATCTTGTCTTATGCCGTGGCTCTGCTTGCTACTCCTGCTGTTCCTAACTGGCTGTTCTGCAGATGGCAACAGCCCTGGCGCGGCCCTCAACGATGACGACGGAGGAGCTGACGAAGGGGACAACACACCCGACTGTGCCTACCCCGAAGGGGCCACAGAACCCATGACACTGGGAGAGGTCCTGTACCCATACGCCTGGCCCAACGCCATTCACGGTGACGGAACGGAGGCAAGTCTGGACCTGGAGAACGCGGCCTGCGACACCGACGAGGTCCTAGACTGGAGCCCGTTTGATGTCTTGCTCTTCGTTTCATTGCCCGCCTGGTGACCGGCTTGCAGAACGCACGCCGGGTCGGTTGCGAACTACGAAGACGCCATCATCGAGGCTGGGGCTCAGTTGATCTGGGTGCTGGAGTCGGGCTCCCTGGGCGGCGAGGGCACTGCAGAGTCCTGCCGGAGCACCCTGGACTTCCTCGGTAGCGAGAGCGGCTGGTGTGTGGGCGACAGTGAGACCCAGCCAGAACCTGGCACATTCGACGAGTCCCCATTCAGTGTGGGACGAGGATTCGACATCATCGTGACGCGGGACGACATGCGCATCGGCTACGCAACGAGCCACGGGACCCCCAATGGGAATGAAAATCTCGATGGCGAAGCCATTCTCGAGGCCGTCGAGACCATCATCAGCGGTAATTGAACCCTACTGCTAGCGACGCTGCGTCCTCAGGCATACAGCATTCGAGCTCTGACACGCTCTGCCAGTGGCAGTGCGTCAGCGGGGTGTGATCGTGGCTGAGGCCCAAACCGCCACCCCGTCGCCCGGGACACTGGCATACCAGTCGGCGATCGGAGTCGAGTTTGCGCAGCCAGCACCCAGGTAGAGCACTCCGCCGAACTGACCACCAATGGACGACAATGCGCGGATCTGAAAAGCAAGGGTGCCAGAGACCGTCGGCGTGAAGCTCTGCCAAGCGTGAGCGCTACTCATGCTTCCTGGGAGAAAGGGTGCCGTACTCACCGGGCTTGCCAAGCTGGTCGTCGACACATCGACCACGCCATCCACATGGGTGACCAGGTCGAGGTCATAGGCTGAATTCCAATGCCCCATGGACTCCTTCATGTCCACTCCAGAAGCCACGTCGTACATACCCGCAGCCCCACCCACATACCCCTGTATGTTCATGCCCGTGGAGAACGTGAGGCCGGTGTCCATGGTGTCGAACGACACGGTGTAGACCTCTGCCGTCGAGACCGTCACAGCGGGACATCCAGGGTCTGCCGTACAGTCGGGATCCGCGCAGTCCACCAAGAGATCCCCATCATCATCCACTCCATTGGAGCAGTCTTCATCGTCGGCACTGTCGTCGTCGTCGGCCGGGGTGTCCTCGTCACCCGAATCGTCATCATCCTGGGGGGGATCTTTGACCTCGTCATCTAGGGGGCCATCCTTCCCGGTAGAACCTCCATCGGTAGGCACCTCTTCACTTGAGTCGTCGTCTCCTGTGTCCTCGTCGCCGGAGTCGTCGTCACCGACGTCCTGTTGCGCCGCAAGAACTCCGTAGTAGCTAAAGCTGGATGTCTGGAACTGGGCTACCCCCTCGGTCAGGGCGACGCCTGGCACGGTGATCCAGGTCGTGTCGTTGTCCGAGCCCAACGTCACCACGCCGATGCTCCCCAGGTCCACATCCAACTCCTCGGCCAGAGGCAAAGAAATCGTTACTGGCTGCGTAAACTGAGTGCCGTGTGGAGTGAAGGCATAGACACCACTCACCCATTGGAGTTCATCGGGTGCTGGCTGAGGAGGCGCGGCCTCTTGCACTTGGATGTCCACACTGGAATCCGTCAGAGCGCCTGGGGGAATCGAGACCCACGCACCATCGCCCGAGATGATGGTCGGCGAGCCGCTGGAGTTCTCAGTGCCGCACCCCGTACAAGCCATCCCAACGATGAAGAGGACGAGCCCAACGACGGACCCATGGGTGCGGTCCAGTGAACGAAGCGGAACCGACTGGAGCCTGATGGCTATTTGGCTGAAGACGGATGGCGCTCCCATCCAACAACGATAACCCAGGAAGCGTTCAGCGGCAGTCGCTTCCGTGGGCGAAGAGTCAGAGCTTCGTGGCCAGCTCGTCGAGACGCTGCGCCAACTCGGACTCTCCCGACACGCCCAGTGTCACGGCCAGCTGACGAGCCTCGTTGACTGCATCAGTCGCCACATCCTTCTGCTCTTGGCTGAGAGCAAAGACTGCCTTTCTGCAGAGCAGCTTCGCCAACTCCAGCAGGTCTCCGACAGTCCGCAGCATCCCCTCACCGGCATCGAGATGCTCGCGCGCGAGGCGCACATCTCCGAGCCGGGCAGCTACCGTTCCCAGCGAACCCAAGAAGGCCCCGATAGCGACCTGATACTCCAGTTCTCGAGCCAGGCCGACGGCCTCGGTGAGCCTCATCTGCGCTTCCGCCAACTCACCCTGCTCGATGGCGAGGTCTCCCAGATTGCCCAAGAGCACCGCCTGCTCTCGCACGTTCCCAAGCTCCCGCTGAAGCGTGAGGGCAAGCTCCATCAAGGTACGTGCATCCTCCAACCGCCCCTCCTCCCGATGGAAGAGGGCGAGATTGTTGATCACGATCCCCTCCGAACGGCGGTCCCCGATGGACCGAAAGATGGCCAGAGACCGCTCCATGGATGCTCGCGCAAAGCCGCGCTCGCCCAGGCTCAGCTCCAGCAGCCCCAGCTCACCCAGATGGACAGCCTCTGCCCGACGGTCTCCAACATCGCGATGAATCTCCAGCGCCTGACGATACATGGCCCTCGCTTCCTCCATTTCACCCCGCTTGCGTAGCATTCCAGCGAGGCCGCCCAAGCCGTTCCCCTCCAAGCGTCGATGCCCCACATCACGAAAAATCCCGATGGCCTCCTGATAGCGTCTTCGAGCCACGGGCCCATCGCCACGAGCCTTGGAGCGCCCTGCCTGGTTCAATGAGACAATCCCCTCCCAGAGCGGATCTCCGGTCGCCTTACAGAGCTTCAGAGCCCTGGCCAGATCGGCATCAGCCCTCTCCAGATCACCCAGGCCAGCCCGGAGCGCAGCCCGGTCGATGAGCAAGCGGACCTTGCTGGAATCGGCAACGCCATCCAGGGCCAAGACGCGTGTCGCCAAACGAAGACCAGCATCGAACGGTCCAGCCATCCGAATTTCCTGGAGGATTGCACGGGCCGCCGACTCGGCGGTCCCCGAGTCTCCCCGCCCCACGGCGCGCTCGGCAGCAACCAATAAGTTGTCCAACTCGAGACGGAGGCTGTGGCGACGCTCCGTCCCACCCACCTCGTCCAAGCGGTCGAGAAACGACGGCGCGCCGAGGGCAGCGTAGTAGACCCCATGACGCTGTTCGATGTCCGAGGGGCGGACCATCACCGCGAGACCGTCCTGGGTCTCTTCCGGGTCCTCCACACCGCGGAGTTGATCCGATGCGAACGACTGGATGGACAACAAGAGTCGGTACCGAGGCTCACCAGAGTGACGATCCGGCGCTTGGACATGCAAGAGGCTGTGATCCACTAGATGCTGCAGCGCATCCATCGCCCAGGGGGCGTCGGGCCACGGGCTGAGGTCAAGGACCTGCTCAGCAGCCTCTAGACCGAAGCCCCCTTCAAAGACGGAGCACTGAGCCAACGAGGCCTGTTCCCACGGATTGAGCAGGTCCCAAGACCAGCGAATCGCTCCCAAGAGCGTCGCCTGCTGGGGCTTCACCCCCCGACTCGATGACTGGAGGAGTTGGAATCGCGATGAAAGCCGCTCACGAATCGTCTTAGGCGGAATCAGGCGAACTCGCGCTGCGGCGAGCTCGATGGCCAGGGGCAAGCCATCCAATTCCTCCACAATGGCCCGGACATCCGCCGCATTCTTCCTCTCGAGGGCAAAGTCCGGACAAACCGACTGCGCCCGATCCACAAAGAGCTGTATGGCCGGGTTGGCGGCCAATGTCTTGAGAGGAACCTTCTGCTGCGCGACGACAGGGAGGGGGGCTAGCGGGAGGAGTTGTTCGCCTTCCAGCTGGAGCTTCGACCGACTGGTCAACAGAAGCCGGGCTTGGGTGGCTGTCCGACTCCACTGGGCAACTGCAAGGGCAGACTCACTGTCGAGTTGCTCAAAGTTGTCCAGGATCAACAACACCTTGCCCCGACCCTGAAGAGCGTCTCCCAGGCGAGCAACAGGGTCCCGAGACGTCAGCGGCACCTGAAGGACAGCGCCCACCACCGCGCAGAGGCCTGCCAAGTCACGAGCCAGGGTGAGGTCGCAAAACCAGACACCTCCGGGGAACTGCTCAACCGCCTCGACCCCAAATCGCTGGGCCAACCGAGTCTTGCCAGCACCGGCAGCGCCCACCAGCGTCACCACCCGCGACCGCCCGTGGAAGAGACCAGCCAGCCTGTCTAGTTCTTCCTCTCGACCCACAAAGGTGGTGAGTCGCGCCTGAATGTTGGTGGTTTGAAGCACGCGAAAAGCAACGGTCACGGAGCCGCTCATGGCTCCGGGGTCGTTGGCATCGTCCGCCGCTCCACCGCCGAGCCCCCAAGGCCCGCTGGGTGCCACCGTGTCGGCGGTGATGCTCCCATAGGGCACCTGCGGCCTAGAAGCGGCGTAGTTGGATGCCGTCACTCCCTCGTCGCGAGCCCACTTGAGCGCCTTTAGGACCTCATCACAGGAGGGGATCCGATCGGCTCGATGCTCCCGCACCATGGACTCGACGACTTCCACCAGGGCAGCAGGGACCCCCTTTTTCAAGAGACCATCCACATCACGCAAGGACAGTCGCCACTCCTTCACCCCGATGGGGCGCGAGCCATATCCCGACAGCAGCTCCCAAAAAGTGACGCCCATCGAATAGATGTCCGCGCGAGCATCCAAGTCATCCATGGAGTTCAGCTGCTCGGGCGCCATGTACACGGGCGTGCCCACAGTGACTCCAGTGGTCGTAAGGCGATCGGAATCAATGAGACTAGCGATCCCGAAGTCGAGTACTTTCACCTGGTTGTTGGCCGTCACCATGATGTTGCCGGGCTTGAGGTCCCGGTGCAGACAACCCTCCGCATGGGCATGGGACACCGCTTCGAGCACCTGCGTCATTAGTTGAACCGCCATCAGAGGCGCCATGGGCGCATCCACATGCTCGGCCATCACCTGGCGCAGTGTTCGACCGTGGACCAACTCCGTGACGATGGCGCACCGATCCCTAAGATCCACAAAGTCGTAGAGTTGGACGATGTTGTCGTGGTGGAGTCGAGAGAGCGCCTCGGCCTCGACCCGAAGGCGACGACGCAAGCTCGCATCGGAGGCGAGGTGCGGGTGGAGCATCTTGACGGCCGCCACTACACCGTCTTCTGCTGTGTTCTCCGCTCGGTACACGGTGGCCATGCCACCGCCTCCCAATACTCCCGTCAGCTTGTATTGACCAACGTACTCGCCCATTGTCGCCTGGTCAGGCCACCCCTTGTCGCTCAGTCAGGCGCCCCTGCATGCCGGGCACAATCCGTAGAGTTCCATCTTGTGGTGCTTCAACTCGAAGCCGTGCTGAGTGGCAACCTCATTCTGGAGTTGCTCGATCGCATCATTCTCAAACTCGACGATGGTTCGACAAGCCGTACAGATCAGATGATCGTGATGGTCCTCGTGATGCTCACCAGGCTCGTAGCAGGCCGGGCCATTGAGGAAGTGACGCTCCGAAGCGACCCCAGAATCAACGAACAATTTCATCGTCCGGTAAATGGTCGCATGCCCAACGCCTGGCGACACTTGCCGCACGGCATGCAGCAACTCCTCCACCGTGACGTGCTTCCCCAGCTCAACGAACCGGCTGAGGATCTCCTCCCGTTGACGAGTGAGCTTGAGCCCATGATCTCGCATGTAGTCCGTCAGGCGACGATGCATATTGCCATACGTGTCAGTCATCCCACCCCTCTCCAAGCTCAGGTCAACTGCAGCCAGGACCGAGCTTGCCACAAGTTCCACAACTCATCCCTGGTTGCTCCGATGAAATCGACGTCGTCGCGACGCCGTCCCCACCCACATTGTGAGCGCTCAGGACCCGAATCAGGGTACCCGCATCCCGCGGGCAACTCTCGGGTGGCGGATCGGAGAGGCGCTGCAACACCTCAATCCGTTCACCACACGAATCACAGACGTACTCGTAGATGGGCACGAGTTCAGGCCCTCAGGGGGAGACTCTCGCGCTGACGCACGGTCAACGCCAAGTGCACTCGGTCCTGCTCGGCAATGGTCAAGCCCAGGAACTTGAACCCGTAGCGGGTTGCGCCACCACTCACAGGGGGAGGCTCCACCCGACTGCACTGGGCCCGCACGAGAAGAGGTTCATCAGGCAAGGGGAACTCGAGCTCGACGATCGAGTTCAACTCGATGTCCCGAGTCGCAAGAATCGAGCAACCAATGAGGGCTAGGTCTTCCAAGGTGCACCTAAAGAAGTCACCTGTGGCCACCAAGTCCCCGTTCTCATCGGGCTCCAAGAACCGTGCCCGGCTCATCAACTGGAACGCCACTCGGAACGCTCCCCGACGATTCACGAAGCGCAGATCATCGGGGTACTGAACCACCAGGAGAAACTGGTCTTCGCGAACGACGTGCAGGGCAACGCCTCCCACGGCGGACACAGCGGCCGCGTCCGCATCGCCCTCGGCAATGGCCTGAGGTGCGGACGGCTGCATGCCGTGCTGCGGGCTGTCGTCAAGACGGACAATCGTCGAATCGAAGCGATAGACGCCATCATCCCGGCCGATCTCCACAAGGACCTCGGCGCCCTCCTCCAACTCGGAAGAGGGCAGGCCGGGATAGAAGATGCCGAGCCCATCAGGCTGCCGAAGCGTCTCAGCCGGAGCGATGCGCGCTACGACTCGGTGGTCCCTCTCGATGGCCACGTACTTCACCGGCCCCAGATTCCGGGGCAAGAACTCCAGGGTGATGGAGGAACTCTCACTGGCTCCGGGTTGGGGTTTGTCCGGATCGGGCTCGTCTACCGGGCCCACCACCTCTTCGACGCTTGCCCAGAAACGGCCTGTGAAGAGGTCCCCCCCTCGAGGCGAGAACCGAAGATGGCGACGCTTTGCGACAAACTGAAGCTGTGCGGTGAGTTCCTCACCAAAAGGTACTCGACGCAGACTGGTGATCTTCGCAGACTGAGGTGCATCCCCCTTGGCACCCGGGATAAAGAGGACTCGCTGGGTCGTCACCAAGATCCAACCGCGGCGGACAGTCCACTCACCCACCCACTGCAGGCTCGGACCCAGCAACAACACCTCCTCATCAGCATCCATTGGGAGCTTGGGGGCCACCGAACCCAGAGCTTCTTCGGCCTGTTCACCCAACCAACCCAGAGGCCCGCTGTCATGAGGCTCGTTCTCGTCACGGAAGTGAAGAAGCAGGCTCATGAGGTCTTTCATGCGCTCTTCGGCATCGTTGAGCGCAAACATGAACTCGTTGTCACCAGCTGAGACTGTGATTCGGGCCTCAGGCCATCCACCCATGCTGATCTTCCGGACGTCCGCCAACGCGATCTCCGTCGTCTGAGCGCCCACAATGGCGTCTAGACGTCCCTCTGGCGTAAACGTCAGTCGATCGGCACCCACGACCAAGAGACCCGGCTGGGCCAACGGCCCCTTCAAGAGGGAGAGCTTCCAGGTGCCCAAGATCTGACGCTGACCATCCGTGGAGGCCGCGCTCCCATCCACCCCCACCCCCATCGCAGCCAGTTGGGCATACAAGCGAGGGACCAAGTAGCCAGCGAATAGCTGATGTCGTTCCCCCAGCTCAATGCGCAACAGACGACGCACGGCGACGATCTCGACGCCCGTAATCTCAGCGAGCATGACGTCAACTTCAAGGTTCTCGCCCACAATACGATTGAGAAAGCCATCGGGGAGAAAGCGGAAGCGCCGATCGGTCAGTGTCACAGTGCCACGCGAGGACAGCAGGTTGTTGACGTAGGCTTCCAGCTCCCCCTGGACGAGGACCTTCTCGCCGTCGTCAAAGGACGGATCTTCTCGGTCGCTGGGGTCCAGCCCGGGCAAGAGGGCTCGCAGTCGAGCCCTTACATGGCCCGCACCTCTCCCACGGAAGAGCAGTTGCTGTCCCTTGTGCACCACGAGCAGCTGCTGGCTCCCGCCGTCGAGAGCGCTCAACTCGGCCAATGGAATGGCAAGGTCATTGGCCCCCGCCAGCTTGTCGATGAACCGGATGGGCTCAAAGCGCAACTCGTCGGGCGTCAAACGCAGCACACCACGAACGTAAAGGACCCCCTTGACGAGCATTGCGTCCTGCTCGATGAGGTAGTCACGGCCAGCCCAGGGCCCATGGTGTGAGTCGACCATCCATAGAATTATAGACACCAGCGCGAGCCGCGAGCGTCCATGCTGGACTCAGAGCACCGCTTAGAACCCTCTAAATGGGGACTAGAGGCACTGCAGCACCCCGCTGTGGTGGTTGACCCCACCTTCTCAAAAAACGAACGGAACCAGCGCCTTTCGCTCCTTGGGGTACTCGGGAAACTGCTCGTGATACCAGCGATGGTGGCTCCGCGACCTGGGAACCAGATTCGCCGCGGTGTACGCGGCAAAGGCAACGCCGGCCAACGACCAGGTCGCCAGTGCCCAGCCTATCCATTCCAGGATCTCCCCCAGGTAGTTGGGGCAACTGACCCACTTGTAGAGCCCACCCTCGGGCACCTTGTATCCGCTCTGACCGGGGCCACGAAGCTTGAGCAGGACCCCATCGGAGTACAAGTTGATCCCCATCCCCAATGCAAAGAGGGCTGCCCCCGCAACAAAACGCGGATTGGCCAGCCACTCCAGGGAATAGGTACCCAGGTGAGACACCCAGCGAGCGTTGATGTACGCATTCACAAGGGTGAACAGAAACGCCAACAGTGCGACAAAGAAAGGAGTCCGCCGACCCGTCGACTTCATGCGGAGAGGATAAATGAAGGTGCGGTGCACATAGTGGACCTGCCACATGGCCAAGAAAAGGAGCGGCACCGGCGCTGCCCGATGCTCTCCGAGGGCATACACCCCAAGAAAAACGAGAACTGAAGGCGACTCCATGACGAGCCAGGACCAACGAGCCGAAGCGGTCGGTCCCCAGCCAGCACGACCGTGCCGCCCATAGGGTGCGCTGATGACCATCAAGAGACACGCTGTCAGCGGCGCCAGGAGCAAGACCGCCCACACCAAAGCTGAGTGAAGACCTGTTTCGGTCATTGCAACTCGCCCAATCGCAGTTCCTTCGGCAGCTGGTCGCGAGCTGCAAACCATGCGTACGTGTCTCGCACTGTTTCCTCCATGGGTCGAGCGACATGGCCCAGCTCTGCCCGAGCCAGGCTATCGTCTACCTGCGGATTCGTCTCCAGAGCATCCAAGGCCTCCCGAGTGTAGAGGGGCTCCTTGCGAGTAGCCCGGGCGCTCCACTCCATGAGCGGGGCACCTAAGCGAGCCATCCAGAGAGGCGTGACCAGACGTGGCGGAACCACTCCGATGACCTGCTGGGCCACATCAGCCAACTGTTGGGTCGTCAAACGTGGACCACCCAAGAGGTAGTTCTGACCCGTCGATCCTCGCTCGGACGCCGCGACCATCGCTGTCACGACATCGCGAACATCCACCCAGGTAAAGCCGCCTTCCACCAGCGCTGGTAGGCGGCGGTGCGCCAGGTCCAGGAAGAAGTGTCCCATTCTGGAGGGCCGGAAGTCCCCGGGACCGACAACCCCCACCGGGTTGACCAACACTCCGTCGAGGCCGTCAGCGATGACCGCCTTGACTCGAGCCTGCCCCAAGGCCTTCGAGTAATCGTAAGCGGGCCGGTCCGACCCGGAAGGGACACTGCTTTCGTCGATAGGAGCCCCACCACGGCTGAGGTCGTAGGCATGGACTGAGCTCACATGCACAAAGCGCCCTACTCCCGCCTCCAGAGCGGCCCGGGCAGCGTTCTCGGCTCCATTCACGTTCGTACGACGAACCTGACCGTCGGGATCTCCCGTAATCGAGATGAGGGCCGCCAAGTGGTATGCGACATCGACACCCTCGAACAACCTCGACAGCGAGGCCTTGTCCAACACACTCCCTTCAACATGGTCCAACCCAAGCCCTTCGATGCCCCGTCGGTCCCGGTGGACCAGGACGCGCACCTCGATGCCCATCTGCATCAGATGCCTCACGAGATTGGCCCCGATGTGGCCGGTCGCTCCGGTCACCGCTGCTTTCATCCACTCGACTCCTGGCGAGCACGTCCATACCCAGCTTCTACTTCATACACTGGACAACCCCAGTTGGTGGACAAGTCCTTTAGAAACCTTTCCACTCCCTCAGAAAGCGTTCCCAAACGACGTCTTGACAGGCTTCTGAGCGCAACGCTACGGTTCGGCGGTTGCCAGAACTCTGGCGACAGGACATCGACGGAAGTGGTGCTCGCGCGAGTGCGCGAGCAAGGGAAGCCGGTGAGAGACCGGCGCGGCCCCCGCCACTGTGACCGGGGACGGCCCTGCACAAAGCCACCGGAGCTGACCGGGAAGGCGCAGGCAGCCGAGTGATCCGGAAGCCAGGAGACCGACCTCTCCCGTCCAGAACTACGAGCCCCGGGGTGGTGGGATCGTGTCGCGACCCGGGCTGCAGCTCCCGTCTCGAACCGGACCTCTCCTCTTCCGCAGGGCGTGGGAGGAGAGGAACTTGCGCTGTCTCCGCAGCATGATGACGCTCCTCATGGGACTCGTGACCCTCGCATCACTCGTCCGCCCTAGCTGGTCTGCAGATCTGCACAACCAGGAGGGCCCGACCTGGACCACGGCTATGTCCGATGATCGTTCGACTGAACAGGACGAAGAGGCGCAAGGCGAGGACGACGACAAAGACGACAACAACGAAGACGACGAAGAAGAAGAGGCCCAGGACAACTCTGCCTCCAGGGAGAGCGCCACAGAGCAACCTAGCAAGGCTGCTTCTGAAGAGATCCATGCTCGTGTCCAAGTGGAAGAAGCGCGAAGAAGGCTGAGTCCTCGAGAGCGTCGTTTCGGAGCCCCGCTGGCTGTCTCGACAATGGACCTGGACGAGGACCTTGCCCCTGGCGCCACGCTGGCGGATGTCCTGGGAGGCCTCGCGGGGGTCCATGTGCGCCAATTCGGCGGACCTGGTGACCCCTCCACCGTCTCGCTCCGAGGCTCGACCGCCCGACAGGTGGAGATCTGGATCGATGGGGTGCCACTGAATTCACTGGGCAGTTCCGTCATCGATCTGAGCGAGCTCCCCGTGGATTCATGGGATCAACTGGATGTGTTCCGAGGATTCGCACCGCCAGAGCTCGGTGGAGCGCCTATCGGCGGAGTCGTCCATCTGAGCAGCAAGCCGGGAAGAGTCCGTCCCTTTTCCGTGGAGGCCGGGATTGGGTCCTGGGCGACTCGCTTCCTACACCTGGGCGCGGGATCAAGCCGAACAACCCCTGGCGGAGGACTGGTGGATGTGCGGCTCGACGCTCGCTACGACGGCACCCGTGGGGACTTTCGCTACCTGGACAACCAGGGGACGATCTACAACTTGCTAGACGACCGGACCCGGTTTCGAGCCAACAACGCTCGGGATCAACTGCACCTAGCCGCACGCAGCACTCTGTTCCGAGGCCCTCTAGTACTGAACTTCTCGGACCTGCTCCTGTGGCGCGGGGAAGGGGTCCCCGGCCCAGCCCACGGCAGCACAGAGCAGGCCCGCTTCACGGTAATGCGCAACCTCGCCAGTGTGTCGGCGAAGATCACCCCGAGCTCGAAAACCTCTCTGCACCTGAGCTTGAGTCATATCGCTCGAGAAGAGAGGTTCCGCGATCTCTATGGAGAGATCGGCCCGGGTACCTCGGACAGCCGAGACCGCTACCATCAGCTGACGGGGGCAACCTCGGCACAGCTACATCCCGTGGACTGGCTCGCGCTCATCCCCGCCGTGCGACTGGTGGTCGACACCTATGCAGCATCGAACCGCCTGCTTGAGAGCACCACAGCGACGACCCAGTTACGAGTCGCCACCGAGTTGGGGTTCAGCGCCAAGGCGACGTTCTGGGCCGAGCGCATATCGCTGCTGTCCGGGCTCTCATTTTATGGGCTGGGGAACCACCAATTGGGGGACGTGCCGTACCAGGACCAAACCACAACATCCGAGGGAATCGAGTGGGGCCGACACTTCCAGCCACGAATCGCGATCGCGTTTCGACCCAAGCCCTGGCTCACCCTCCGGAGCAGCCTCGCTAGAGGATTCCGACCGCCCACCTACGAGGAGCTCTTTGGCCAACACGGAACCATGGCCGGCAACCCCTGGCTGCTCCCCGAGTCCTCCGAGTCCGCAGACCTGTCTCTGCGTGTGGGTGGGCGGCTTCACAAGTGGCTCAATGCCGGAGTCGAGATGGGCGGGTTCCTCGTGTTCACACGAGATGCCATCGTCTATCGACCCAATGCGTTCCGAGTCGCCGCGCCCACTAATTTTGGCCGCATCCGAGTGGGCGGTATCGAACTGGCGGGCAGTGCGCAGGTCCTCGGATGGCTTCACCTGACCGGCGCTGCAACGTTTGTCGACTCCGAAATTCTGGAGGGAGAGACCGCCCATCTGGGGAACCAGGTGCCAGCCACTCCCCGCTGGCAACTGGATGCTTCTGTGGCCATTGAGCTGGACCACCACCTCAAGCTGCGATGGCAGTTCGCCTATACAGACGGCACCTTCGACAGTCCCACCAACCTCTTTCGTGCAGCTCCCCGACCCATCCACTCCCTGCACCTCCGGGTTCAACCAGACATTCGCTTCCCCTGGGTGGCGCTCGACCTACGAAACCTGTTGGACACCACCATGGCGCCGCAGTACCGCAACCCCACGAATCCTGACCCGCAAGACCGCCATATCGTCTCTCTCGAGGACTTTCGTGGGAACCCGCTGCCCGGCCGGTCCGTGTTGATCACCGTAGGCTGGTCCCCCCCGAGAGCCGAAGGGCAACAACCATGAGCACACGGGCAACGCAGTCCCTGCTGCTGGCGGGAAGCACTGTGCTCGCAATCCTCTGCAGTGGCTGCGAACCAGGCCAAGGGATCACAACAGGTCCAGCGGGGCAAGAGGACGAGTCTGGCTCAGAGACAAGGAGCGCCGTCGTCGTAACCAGCGACTACACAGACACTCTCCTGGCCCGAGTCGGCGTCGATAGCCTCGAGGTGACCGACCAGCTCGTCGCCTACGCAGAAGGAGATGTTCGGGTCTTCGCGCAGGATGAAGATGTCTTTGTCGTGTCCCGAACTGGCGCGGACGTGGTGCGACGTTTTGACGGCAACACCATTGCCGAAGGGCCCACTCTAGAGTTCAGCACGGGAGCTGGGTCCAATCCTCACACCATCAAGGTCTGTAGAGACCGCCTGTTCGTCAGCCTCTACGACGAAAGCGCCATCAGCATCAGAGAGCCCATCAACGGAGTAGAGGTGGGGCGCGTCGATCTCACGCAGTACGACGAGGGGAGCGACGGTAGCTGTGAGCCCTCCTCCATGGTGCTCTACGAAGACACTCTGTTGGTTGCTCTCGAGCGATTCAATCTCCAGACCCTCGAAGGAGACCCGGTGGGCTGGGTCGTCCAGGTGGACTGCGAGACGGGCGATGTCATCGACAGTTGGCAGACTGCACGGAATCCTTCGATTCAGGCCGACCCGAGCGAGGAGGGAAGACTCCTCGTGCGGGAGGGTGACTTCTTCCAGTTGGACGGGGCTGTCCGCGTGCTCGATATCCCATCGGGGTCCTGGATCCAGACCCTCGTGACAGAAGCCGATCTCCAAAGAGACATCACCGGCGTCGCCGCCAACGATGGACAGCTGGTCGTGGTTGCCTGGGACTACGCAGCCACGCCCCAGACATTCGATATCCTCTGCCTCGACCGTACGACAGGAAGCTGGCTCGACGGCCCGTCGGGGTTGCCGCAAAACATCTGGACGGTCCGAACGGCACCGGACGGCCGCGTCTGGATTGCTGCCTTGCCTCCTTACGACGATCCAGCCGCAGAGCACGGCATCCTGGTACTCGACCCCACCTCGTGCGAGCTGAGTAACAACGGTGCATGGGTTCCCTTCAGCCTGCCGGCTACGGACATGGCGTTTCCGTGATGAGCACAGGACGCCCCCCCACAACCGCCTCCGTGATGATGGTCACTGCCGTCATTGGCCTGCTTCTGGTCATCAGCTGTCGTGCGCCGGACGCTTGCGACTCCCTCTGCGTCACGGCTCGAACGACCTACGAGCGTTGCCTAGAAGCCGAGGGGCGCACCTGGATCGACTCCGTCGAGTTCGACTCGGAGAGTGATTTCGACAACTGGTGCCATACATGGACTCTGGAGCGAAGACTGCTGGCTCGAACGGGCGAGGACGCCTCCGACGGAACAGAGGAACTCCTACATGCCTGCGAAGCTCAACAACAGCGCCTGCAAGATGACAGCTGTGACGAGTTCTTCAGCATTCTCTTGGACTGAGCGTGCGCCATCCGATTCCCCTCCTCGTCTTATCCTGGGCCTTCTGCTCGTCACTCGGTGTGGGCTGCTCCCCCAGCCCCATAGACCAGAGCCCCCCATCACTTCGCTTTCTCCGTGACGCGGTGCTGGTTCCCGGTGCAGAGGAGGGTCCACAAGTCGTCGAGCGGGAATGGAATGCTGGTGAGACGATAACCATGGACGGCTATACGGCCACCGCCCCCCGCCACCCAGAGTGTGTGCCCCTCTTCCAGGTGCCTCTGGGGGATGTCTCTCGCGTCGTCTCCATGGGCGGCACGGCCCCGGACACCGCGCTGGCCTGGTCACCAGACGAGCGCCTGCTCGCTGTAGGCAGTTACCGCGGTGAGGTGGTGGTGGTCGATGGAACCGACGGCACCATCCTGGCTCGGCGACGACTGGCTGAGACTATGGTCAAGCAAGTGGCATGGGCTGCAGACGGTCAAACTCTATACGCCACCGAGCAGTCCCCCGATGCCTTCTTGCACGCGCTCGATCCCGAACACTTAGGTTCGCGATGGACGGTTCGCTTGGCCGACGAGGTGGGGAGTTCCCCAGCTCCCGACGGGCAGGATGTCTTCGGCGTGTACACGCTCCCCACGGCCTACCAGCTTGCGGTACTGGAGGCAGGCGACCTCTTGGTCGGTGCAGCGCACGGATGGACTGACAAACACGGAGTCCGCCAGAACCTCTCCCGCCTGCTGCGATTCGGCCCCGACGGAACCGTTCGCGCCGCCTGGCCGAGCCAGGCGCTGGACGCAACCCTCATGCACTTTGCCATCGACGAGGCCGGCGACATGCTGGCGGTAGTCGTTGGCCGCACAGCCCATGGAGAGGCTCCTCCTGGACTCCCCATTGGCGGCCTGCAGTTGTTGAGCTTGGAGCAGTTGACGCCACTTCGTGCGTTGCCCATCGCCCCGCTGCCACCACACTTCAAGTCCACATTCATCTGGGAGGCTGTTGGCCTATCCGTAGCCAACGACCTCGTCATCGCCGGGATGGGGGACGGTCGTCTGATCGCCCAAGACCTCGCCGGCAAACCGAAGTGGCAGGTGGATCTAGGCACCCCACTGTCTTCGAGCACAGCCCCCATCTCCGCCTCCATTGGCTTCGGCCTGCTTCGAGGGGATCAGTTCGTAGTCCACACATCTGGCACCAATGTGCCCTACGGCTCCTCCTCTCCAGCTGCACGGCCACCGTCGCCACACCCCGGAGACAACACACTGTCCGTGTACGACGTGTCCGGCGCCCTCCAGTGGGCTCATCGCGGCATCGAGCAGTTGAATGGACTGGTCATGGGGGCGGATGGACGCACCCTGGTGGTAGGGACCACAGCGCGCCCCGATGACGGCAGAGAAGACCTCTTTGGAGCCGCGCTGTTCGACCTCGACCGCGAGCAGGCTGGAACCAAGGAGCGCATCGTCACGTGTCGCACGGAAGGACCGGTGTTCTTTCGCCCGAGCCTGAGCTCAGACGGTCGCCTCGCCCTCGCCGAACACCCATACAGGCGGGCAGACGGAACTCTGAGTGGCACCTACCAGGTGACGGTGATGCGCTGATGACACACCTGCGCATCCGGATTGTGAGCTTGTGTTGGGCCTGGGCCCTAGCACTGGCCTGCGGCTGCGCTGACGAGCCCATGAGTCTCGAGGCAGACCCCGTCCCCGAGGGGCTGGACCTCAACGCAAGCCACGCCATGGAACGAATCGAGGTGCTAGCCGCTGACGGGAGCCCTGTCGCGTCCTTCCAACCGCCAGTGCCGCGGGCCAAAGTCCACTTCCCGGTACCTCTCGACCCGGGGGAGCGCTATAGGGTCGTCGGCCACTCTCGCCATGGCACCGCGCACACGATGGTGGCGGTGGTACGGGAACAAGAACAACTAGCAGTGGCCGTCGAGGCTCCCCTAGGACAGGTGGTGCGCAGGGTGAAGGACGGCCAGGTCCTCGAGTACCCCATTGTCGAGGGCAACCCCGCACAGGGCTTGCTGCTCCTCACCGCATCGAGCCCTCTGGAGGGAACTGTGTACCTGGGGCACGGGGGGGAAGGGGCCGACACAGCCGTCCCGCTCGTGTGGACAGCCAGCGGAGATCGACGGGTCGTGCCGCTCCCGTTGCCGGACAGTGGCGAGCAGTTCGTCCGAATCGCGGCAGGACAAGAACTGCTACGCATCACTCTTCGAGCGCGAACCACGACACTCGCAGAAGCCCAGCAGGCTCTGAAGATCACCGACATCGCCTTCCCGGCTGCATCGGACGGCCTGCCCGACGTGGGCCGCGAAGCCAGTCGGATCACGCTGCCATCGCGCCTCTGGGATCAGGTGCTACGCAAGACGGGTCTTGGCGCCCGAGCCAGAGCCGTGGAGCTTCCGTGGGCCTATCTCGGCGTCGAGCTCCAAAACAGTGGGGACCGCGCAATCTCGGTCCTGCTGGCTTCCCGCGTTGTGGACGGCTCAGGCCAAGACGCGCCGGCATTCCGCCCCAACCTGCGCAAGTACGACAGCGACACCGGAGTGGTCACAGTTCTCCTGCGTGTTCCTCCCGGGCAGCGAGCGCGGGGGGCATTGCCCTTGTTTGTCGACCCTGGAGAGCTGGGCCATGGAGCATTAGAGTTCGAGCGGATCCTCGAGGTCACCCCGCTCGGCAGCAACGAGCCTCTGCTCGTGCGCAGGCAGGACCTCGTGGTGGACCAAGGCAACCCACTGGCCACCTTCGGTTTCCTAGCTGTCGTCCTCGCCGCGCTTGTGGGCCTCGGGTTGGTGACACTCCGAGGGCCTGGGTGGCTTGGCAGCCAAGCTACCTCGACCCTGATGACTGTGGCCCTATTTGGCAACTTGATCTTTGTTCTGGCGGCTGCCTCGCACCTCGTGGGTATGGGGTTCGGGGCCTTCCTGGGTCCTTTCTCGTCCCTAGTAACAGGCCTACTGGATGAAGCGTTCCGCTTCGCACTCCTGGCAACATTGATCACCCTGCTGCCAGCACCCGGAATCGTCACCCTGACACTCGTCGTCAGTGCCCTGATGCGTGGCATCGCCCTCGGGGCCTTCACCCCCGGAGACCTGCTCGTCCTGTGCTCCTCGGTCGTTTGGCTGGAGGCCAGCCTCTGGCTCGTGGGGATCACTCGGGGAACCCGTTGGCGTGACGAAGGCCGCGTTCTTCGCTGGGCCCGCTTGTCCGTGGGCTTCGGGCTCGCGTCTGTTGCCAACGCTCTGTCGGGTCTTGCGGCCGCTGCCATCTTGTATCGCCTCTACTTTGCGACCTGGTATGTCCTGCTCATCGCTGGTGTGCCTGGCTTCCTGTACGTCCTGCTCGCCTGCTGGATGGCCACCGGCTTTGCAGCCTCGCTCCGAGAGGTGGAGGCATGACCAGCCCCACCCTCCAGATCGCTGGGCTCTCGTACCGGTACCCCAGTGGCAGTGCACCCGCTGTAGGTCCTCTGGACCTCGAGGTGAGCCGCGGAGAAGTCCTACTGGTCTCGGGGCCGACGGGCTGCGGAAAGTCCACGCTAGCTCGACTGATCGCCGGCCTGGTCCAACGTCACGGCCGCGGGGAGCTTCACGGCTCGGTTCTGCTGGATGGTGCCGATCCATCCCTGCTGCCCAGGCCAGAGATGCCGAGTCGACTTGGCTTCGTCTCCCAGGATCCGTCGGACCAGATCGTGGCAGCCACCATTGGCGATGAGATCGCCTTTGGTCTCGAGTCCTCGGGTTGGGAGCGGGGAGCCCTGGTCGCGCGAGTAGAGGAGATCATCCACAAGCTAGGCCTGCCCGCTGACCCCGAGCGGTCTTCTCGGGCGCTCTCGGGTGGCCAGAAGCAGCGCCTCGTCGTCGGCGCGGCCGTGGCTGCCGGCGCTCGCGTGCTGGTCCTGGACGAGCCCTTATCGCAGCTCGATCCTGCAGCAGGAAGAGACCTGCTGGAACGCCTCCGCCGCGCCGCAGACGGAGGGATGGTGGTCGTCCTCGTCGAGCACCGCATCGAGAGTTGCCTGCCCTACTGCGACCGCGTGCTCCTATTGGACCAGGGACAGGCGGCGTTCCTAGGTCCCCGGTCCCAGTTGCCCACCGAGACGCTCAGAAAGCTCGGTCTGGCCGTCCCGGCCATGGACGATCTGCAAGACCGCCTAGAGTGTGCGCCAGACGACCTGCCCCAGGCCTTGCTGGAGCTGCTGCAAAGGCCAAGAGTGGCCCACACAGCCTCCACCGAGCCCGAGAGAGTCTTCCTCCAGACAATAGAGCCCCTGAGCTACAGCTACGGCTCAAATGACAGCGGCCACCAAGCCCTTCAGGGGGTCGACCTGTGCCTCAAAGCTGGTGACCGCGTCGCCATCCTGGGCGCCAATGGCTCCGGGAAGTCGACCTTGCTTTCGTTGTTGGCCGGCCACCTGCCCGCCAGCTTGAACAGCACGGGCCGGATCCTCCACGTGCCCCAAGACCCGGACCTGACACTCTTCTGTGCCAGCGTCGAGGAAGAGCTGGCCTACGGTCCCATGGAGTGGGGACTAGACCCCGCAGCCTGCCAGCAGCGAGCCCTCCGAGCCGCACGTGCACTGTCCCTAGAGCCCTTACTGCATCGACCGCCTCAGGCCTTGTCCCGCGGACAGAGAGTCAGAACTGCCGTCGCAGCAGCACTGACGTGCCAGCCCACCGTATTGCTGGTCGATGAGCCCACCTCTGGCCAGGACGGGAGCCACGTCGCCGGAATGATGGACACGATCACGGAGGAACTCGCGAACGGCTCGCTAGTCTTCGCCACCCACGATGTGGATGTCGCTCTCCGCTACAGCACTCGGGTGCTGGTG
The DNA here is from genome assembly GCA_002724675.1 of Deltaproteobacteria bacterium. Classification (GTDB taxonomy): domain Bacteria; phylum Myxococcota_A; class UBA796; order UBA9615; family UBA9615. Next base: position 32,191 of record PBPL01000213.1, read on the forward strand.
CTTCACGAAGGCCGACAGGTACTCGCAGGTCCGCCCAGCAGAATCCTGTTCGACCTTCCCCCCGAGTTGCCTCTGCTGCTTCCCCCCCTGGCCCGCTGGTGCGAAGAGCACGAGGTCCCCTATGCCAGCGTCCAAGAGCTCAACGATCGATGCAGTTCTGGGGGCCAACCGTGACCGCCGCTGGAGCCAGACGACACCCGACGAGCAAGCTGGACCCTCGTACGAAGCTGGGGCTGCTGATCTGCGCAGGAGTGCTCGCTCTCGTGCTGGAGCAACCAGCTTCACTGGGCGTTCTCTCCCTCGCATGCGGACTCCCCCTGCTTCTCCTCCCCATGTCCTGGTCCTGGCGAGTGCGAGCGTTGGCTGCCACCGCTGCCGTGATCTGGGCTACGACCTTGTCCCAGGCGCTCTTCTTCGCGGATCTCCCCAGGACGGAACTCTTTCGCCTAGGCCCCCTATCCATCTGGTCGGAGGGCATCAGCTATGGACTTGTTCAGTCGCTCCGCTTCGTCGCCGTCACGATGGGGGGGATTGCCCTGGCTGCCAGCACGCCACTGGACAGAATGCTCGCAGCGCTCGTGCGACTACGGGTTCCCTATACGCTCGCATTCCTAGCAGTCACTGGGCTTCGGTTTGTCCCAGAGGTGGGCCAAGAGGTTCTGACCGTGCGTCGAGCCCGAGCCCGGCGTGGCCGGCCTGCCCACAAGCGGCCCCCATGGAAGTGGTTGGCTCTAGAGGTCTCGATGCTGCGACCGGTCGTGGCGCGTTCGGTCCGGCGCGCGCGCTCCATGGCCGAGTCCCTAGACGTCCGTGGCTTCGATGCGGCGGCACCTCGAGCGGTCCGACATCCCCTCTCCATGAGCCGCTGGGAGGTGGCCCTGGTCGTTTGTTGCGCCCTCATCACACTTGCGGCTCTGGGTGCTCGGCTGCTGTACCTGGCCTACCTGGCCGATCTGGTCTACGTCCCCTCTCTCAGACATCTGTATGGCTTTGTGCGGGTATGGCTCTAGTGAGAGCCACCACAACCAAGGCTTGGCTCGGTATTCTCCTCCCATGGCAACGACTAGCCTTCAACAAGAGTATGGGGCCAAGGGCATCTGCTTTGGCTGCGGGCCTTCGAACGAGAAAGGGCTGCGCATCAACAGCTTTCCCGATGGCGACCAAGTCATCTGCCAATGGGACCCAGAGCAACACCATCAGGCCTTTCCGGGGATGCTCAATGGCGGGATCATCGGTGCACTGCTGGACTGCCACAGCAACTGGGCGGCCGCCTGGGCACTCATGAACGACCAAGGGCTCGATGAACCCCCCTGTACCGTGACTGCCAGTTTCTCAGTGCGCCTGCGTCGGCCCACCCCAGCCGACCAAACCGTCCACCTTCGAGCCTGGACGACTGAGATCAACGGGAACAAGGCTGTGGTGGAATCCGAACTGTCCTGCGCCGGAAAAGTCTGTGCCACCTGCACTGGCACCTTCGTCGCTGTGGGGGCGGATCATCCGGCCTACCATCGCTGGTAGCGGCAACTCGCTAATGAATAGTGAACCCATTATGAGCCGCCAGCACACCCCCATTGGGTGGTTCCCGCCCAGGACCAACACATCCTTCGCTGCGCTCCTTTGGATAGTCCTCATCCTGGCTGGGTGTAGTGCCCACGAAGAGACCTGCTCCAGGGACGAGGACTGCCGCGAGGACTCCGTGTGCAACCTGGAGCGCAACATCTGCGTTGCTGTAGAGGCTCCCGACGACGACACCGAAGGAGCTGGCGAGCCGATCCCAGGTGACGACGACGACTCGGCAGAGAGCGACGACGATGACTCGGCAGGAAGCGGCGAGATCCTTCCCGAGGAACAGGGCAGCCTCAAGACCACCAACTCCGTAGGTAGGAGCGGCTCGTACTTCCTGCCCGCCCGGGCCGCGGGCGAGCCCCTCGCTCTCCTGGCCGGCTACCACGCCACCGGGGGTGCAGGAAGTGGCTTCCTCAGCACCTTCGTGGATCTGGCTCGCACCCACGGATTTGCCATCGTTGCGCCAGACTCACGCATCTCTCCCGATGGCCAGTACACGTGGGAGGTCGGCAATCTAGCGAACGAAGTTACGCCCGACTACAGCCACATGCTCGCATGCATTGACGAGCTGACGGCACGCCCGGATGCCACCTTGGGTGACGGGCGCATTCTGGCCGCAGGCCACTCGGGCGGGGCTAGCTCAGCCCCGTACATTGCCACCAATGAGGACCGCTTCCAGGCCTTTGCTGTGCTCCACGGCGGGGTCATCGCAGGCGGCATTGGCGAGCACCTCATTCCAGGATGGTTCTCCACCGGAGAGAACGACACGATTCGCTCGCCCGAGCACCTACAGGAACAAATGGACTACATGACTGCCCTGGGCTTCAGCGACTTGGAGCTTCACATCTATCCGGGCGGCCACGGGATCTCGGACCAGGAGGCCAGCGAAATGGTGGCCTGGTGGCTTGCCCTTTGAGGAGTGCACCATGACGCAGGACAAAAAACCATTCATGGTCGCCGTGGAGATTCCTGTGTCGTGGGGGGATTTGGATGCTTTCCAGCACGTAAACAACACCGTCTACTTTCAGTGGTTCGAGACAGCCCGCATTCGCTATTTCGAGGAGATCGGATTCCTGGACCATCTGAAGGCCACCGGTGTGGGACCGATCTTGGCCGAGACGAGCTGCAAGTTTCGGCTCCCCCTGACCTATCCCGACACCGTTACGGCCTCGGCCCAAGCCATGGACCTGGGGCACGACCGGTTCACCATGCGTTATCGGGTCCACAGTGCTGAACACGGCCGCCTAGCGGCGGAGGGTGAGGGCCGGATCGTCTGTTTTGACTACCGAGGAAACAACAAGGCTCCCCTGCCCGACCCAATCCGAAAGGCCATCGAGACGCTGGAAGCCAGACGGTGACCCGCTGGCTACTCCCCCTGGTCCCCCTCATGGGGGCGGCCCTTGTGCTGAGCTGCGCTGGGCCCTCCTCGACGCCGACAACAGAGACAGCGACAACAGCGCTCACGTCCACAGCGCCTGCGAGTGGCGCCCCCGCTCGAGGAAGCAAGGAGCCAGCGCCATCCGACCGCCACACCGCGGTCCCACCATCCCACGGCAGCGAAGAGCTGCGGGTGCTCTTCGTTGGCAATAGCTATACGTCCTCACACGACCTTCCGGTGCTGGTCAAGCAGATCGCCGAAGCATCCCAACCGCCGCCAACCATCCACACTCAGATGGTTTCCTTCCCCGGCTACAGCCTCGAACAACACTGGGAGCGAGGAGAGGCTCTGAAGACCATTCAGGAAAGCGCCTGGGACGTCGTGGTTCTTCAGGACCACAGCCTCCAGTCGATAGCAGCACCCGAGGCCTTGTTCCAGGCTAGCCAGAGCTTTGCGGAAGCCATCAAAGGCACCGGGGCTCGGGTCTTGTTCTTTGTCACGTGGGCCCGCCGAGATGTCCCTTCCATGCAAGACGGAATCACACTCGCCTACTCCCGGGCTGCCAGGCGGGCCGAAGGACACTTGGCCCCAGTCGGCCCAGCCTGGCGCTACGCCCGTGACCACCTCCCACACATTGCCCTCCACGATGAAGACGGAAGCCATCCGACAACAGCGGGCACCTACTTGGCGGCGTGTGTGTTCTACTCCACCTTGTTCGGGCGTCCCCCGAACGGCGCTGAACAGCTGGGCTTCGGCGATCTATCCGAGGCTGAGCTGACTAGCCTTCAGAGCGCAGCGTGGACTGTCGTAGCATCGCGAACTGGAACCGACGGCGCCCCGCCCAACGAGACCGGTCGCTGACTCAGTTCAGACCAAGGCGATGACTCAAGTCGCGGGCGGCCCGAGACGGCGAACCCTCCAGGAGATCATCCGCCCGACGAGCGACCGCCCTTGACGGGTCGTCCCGGCCGTCATCGAGTGCTGCGCGCGCCACAGCGTGATCGATCGTGGCCAACGCCTCCAGCGCAGCAATGCGCACCGGCTCCGGATGGGAGGGACGCCGGAGGACTCCACCCCGATCAATCAAGAGGCCCTTGAGGAAGGCCACGACAGAAGGGTCCTTCGCACCCGCAACTCCAAAGAGAGCTGCGAGGAGGCGCTCGGCCCCGACGCTCCGCTTGAGCATGTGCTCATCGATATCGTTGAGGGTCATCGCAGGCTCGACCCCACTCAAGTGACGCACGACCTCGTACACTCCAGGAGGATCCGTCAGGTTGCCCTGAAACGCCGCCTTGCGAAGGAGTCCTCGCGCTGCCTTGCTGTCACTCCGCATGAGACCCCTGGCGACCTCCGTGATAATCCGGGTGTCCAGACCTCCATCTAAGGTCTGAACAAGGAGGCGCTGGAAATTCTCGTCCTCCACGTGGCTCAAGACACTCACCACGTTTCGGATCAGATACCAGGGCGCATTGTCAGGGGCCTTGAGCGTCTGAACAAGAGGGGCGAAGAGGTCCTCCACATCGCGCCCCTCGACCTTGGCGGTCTGACCCACGTCAGTCAGAGACTCCACTACAGCCATGCGCACGTCCTGATCTTCTGAGTCCTGGAGGACCTTCAGAAGGGTGGGGACGGCTCCCCTCCCCAACACCCGCAAGATCGACCGCACCACGGTGGGGTTGCCCGGCGTACTGGTGTCGAGTTGATTCAAGACAGACGAAACCAATTCGGGAGAGCCCAAGTACTGCAAGGTGGTCGATGCTCGGGCGACAACGGCTGGCTCATGAACCGGCAGTGTCGCCAGAACCACGCCCCCCAGGGCACTGGCGGCCGCGTGGAGAGCGCCCGTATTGATCGCCGCTGGGACCAACTCTTCCGCCGCATGCAGACAACCGATCGCGCGGCCGACATCATCGAGAGTCGACAGACGGCTAGCAATCGATGTCAGCACTGGTGGGAGCCGCGGGTTGTCTTCCAGAGCCCGAAGTAGAGACACTCGCAGGCGTTGGCCGATCTCCGCCTCCGGCAAGGGCGTCGCCAGATAGGAAGCCAGGGCCTCGTGTGGTCCCTCCCAGAGGACTGAGCGCACCCCGTGCAGCAGCGGTTCGACGGCATCACCGTCGGCGGAGCTACCAGCCAGCAGGATCGAGGCAGCCTCCTCGAGCTTCTGATCTAGCGTTGCCGGCGGGATCGCAGCCCAGTCCACCCCGCCCACTTCGGTCGACAGGCCAGCTGCGGAAGCCTGCAGGGCTCGCTGACGCTGCACAGAGGGCAGGTCGTCCACGGTCTCCGGCTCATCGATCAATTCGAGAGAGCTGTCCGTTGGCCGGCGGTCCTCGTCATCTGCAACAGCCTCGAAACTCGGCGCCGCGGGGCTTCCCCCGTCGTCGGCATCCGAACTCCTCGCCGCCGCTAGATCGCGATGGTCATCGAGACCGTGGTAGGAGTCGAGCCAGTCCTCTTCGCGCTGCTCTGCCGGGGTCTCCGGGTGCTCCACCAGGTCTGCTGCACGCCCCCCCCCCGGAGCAGCATCTTCGGACTCCCACGGCGGGGCAGGGCTCGACTCGGCCCCTCCCTCGACCTCTCCCGACGGCTCCGGCATCGACTCCGAGCCAGACTGCTCTGCCTCCCAGGGCGGGTCACTGCCTTCTGCAGGTGTGGGCTGTGGCGATGGATCGCCCCGGTCCGACGAGGCGCCGGGATTCAAGCTCAAGCCGAACAGATCGAAGTGGGCGGGGCCTCCAGCTTCCAGGACCGCCCGAGCCTCAGAAGCCTCTATGCCTTGCAACCAGGTAACGACGGAGAGCAATTCCTCAGACCGTCCCCGACCATCGAACTCCATGGTCATCAGACCCCGCGTGCGAAGCCACGAAGCAATCATCGCGCTGTCATCACGTTCACGGGAAGCCTTGAAGAGACTCTCGCCATTCAACTGAAGAACGTGCTCTCGACAGTCCACCACCAACACGCCAGAGCGCTCGACGATGGCTTGCATGAGATTCCACAGACGAACTGTTGCCTCGCCGATCAGCCGATGGCCCCGCGGGTAGACACGCATGTTGTTGAGCAGCGCACGCATCTGACGCACGAAGAGCAGCACCTCCTGCTGCGAGACACCCGACTTGGCTCCAGAACCGACGGAACTCATATCTCAAGAATACCCGTACAAGCAGGCCCACTCCCAACGCCGGAGCAGATCGCTGGACTCAATCAGAGCTCTGCTCCAGCCCCACAAGGGGCTTCAGTGGTGGGCCGTATTCGGTGATGTCTAGGCATGTGGGACAGGGACAGATACTGCGCATATAGCGATCGGCAAAGATGCCACTGTCATGACCATCGCTCCAGGCTGGATTGATCCCGTAGTTGCCCACGAGACGCACCCCCTTGAGGTCCACATCCTCCGGATCAGTCCACTTTCGAGGCCCGCCTCCGTGTCCCTGACAGGACGCACAGGGGCAATAGCCTCGTAAGTAGAGAAACGGATAGACCGAGCGATGCCCGTCTCCCCACCGCACTTCGATCCCTCGACCATCCTCGCTCATGAGTCGTTCCAGCGGCTGGAATCGATCCGACATGATGTTCCTCCAGACCTCCGATGCTACGGCTCGATCTTGACTGACGCCAGCCTTCGGCCTGATCTATGGTGGCTTCGGGAATGCGTGGCGCTCGGAACGGGGTCGGCGCAGGAGGACGCACATGGTGCATCTGGGCACGGCCAACGATCCACCGGCGGAGCAGGCGCACAGTCGGCGGCAGCGCCTCGCCCAGGTGCTGCACGGTCACAAGCCAAGGGATGACCGAGAGCGACGTCACAAAGCGCGCATGTTGGAGTTGGTGAACGCCCACTCCCATTGTTGTTCACGTTCTCTGTGGGAGCCGGGGCACTTCACCGCCTCCGCCTTCGTCCTCTCGCCCGAGGGAGACCGACTCCTGCTCATCTTTCACAAGAAGCTCAAGCTGTGGCTCCAGCCCGGCGGACACATCGACCCCCAAGATCAAGACATCGAAGCTGCCGCTCGACGGGAAGTACGAGAGGAAACAGGACTCGTCACCCTGCAGCGCTTATCAGGCCCTGGAACTCTTCTCGATCTGGACATTCACCCCATCCCAGCTCACCCCAAGCGTGACGAGCCAGCCCACGAGCACTTCGACATGCGGATCTTGTTCCGCGCAGGCTCGGAGGAACTGCGCCCAGGTGACGATGCCGCCGATGCCCGCTGGGTCCCCCTGGGCGACGTCGAGAAATCGGGAACCGACGAATCCGTACAGCGAGCCCTCAGCAAGCTCTGCTGAGCCGATCAGGCGCCCTCAGCCTGACGGACATTGGACGCCGGGAGGCGGTCCAGGATGGGAAGCCCGTCATGACCCACGCGACCGAAGCTGAGCACCCCAGTGGGACAGCCCTGCACGCACGCGGAACAGCGCACACACTGCGGGTCCTCCATGGGCGCTCCCTTGTTGGCAAAAGCCATGACATCAATGCCCTGGTGACAGACTGAGGTGCACACATTGCAGGAGATGCACTTCTTCTTGTCCGAGAAGATTCGGAATCGCGAGAATCGACCGTAGATGTTCATCAGCGCCGCGAGCGGACAGGCAAACCGACACCAGACACGACCACTGAACCAGAAGTAGAGACCGACTCCCACGATGCCGCCAAGGAAGACGTCCACCGCCCACTTGTAGGTCCAGGGTGACTTGGCATCGAGCAACCCAGAGAAGGCCTCTGCCGGCCACGAGCCCGGCGCAATCCAACCCACCACCCGCAGCAACAGCATGAGCGTCGCCACCACCAGGATGCCCTGGCCGACTAGGTTCAGGCGATTCCAGCGCGGACCATGGGGCATCTTGTGACGATGGGTATCTCCTAGCGTTTCCGCCAGCGCACCACAGGAGCAGATCCAACCACAGTAGGCGCCCTTGCCCCACCTTCGGATCATTAAGGGAATGAGCACGAAGGTCTGCAAGGAGCCCACCACAAGCCAACCCCACATCGGCTGATGCGTGAACCAGTTGTAGACCATCAAGGGCCACGCGAGGACGAATCCATAGGACCTCCAATAAGCCCTCTCGATGCCCAAGCCTCCGTCGTAAGGCTCGAAGAACAGATCGGCCAATGGCCGAAGCACGGCACCCTCCACAAACCACTCGTTTCGACCCATCCAGGGCAGCACCAGCTCGGGGAGTATGAACAGGGGCAAGCACTGGATCACCATGAGAGTGCTTGTCTGTAGCCGTACATAGGGTGTCCGACGCCGACGAATCCGCCGGAAGCCAAAGGCCACGACGAGAGAGCTGTACAGCAGCGTGTAGTAGAAGCTAGGGCCACTGGCTGAACGAAGTACGGTGTGCAGCAGAGTCGTCCGGTCGGTCGCCGCAGCGCCGAGCTGTTCGGTCAGCCAAGCGGTCCAGCCGCTGGGATCCATGGACTGCGCCGGGAACCAGGAATAGCTCTTCCAGTGGTAGATGGCCGCACACAGGGAGACAAACATCAGACAAGCTGCGATCTGAAGACGGCGCCACTCACCGTGGATCGGAACGCCGGAGCGGCGGAAGAAGTCGAGCGGGGCCTCCCGGCCAATCATGCTGAAGACAGCCTCTGCCTCGAGCGTCTCATCTCTTCCGTCCTGATGGGTCAGGCAAACAGTATCGGCGCGCACCTCCTGGACCTGGGTAGCCAGAGCTAGCCGTAGGCTGCCAGTTCCACCGACCGTCGCCATCTCAGACGTGAACGCCGCCGTCACTCGTGGTGACGTGGGTCGCGCCACCTGGACATCTGCGTTGGGGTCCGCGGCCAGTTGTTCCAGCTTCTCCACGTTCTCTTGCTTGGGCCGAGTCAACTCCGGCCTTCGATAGCTGAGCGTGACCCGAGCACCACAGGCCGCCAACGCAATGGCGGCTTCAGCTGCCGAGTCCCCACCTCCCACCACAAGGACGCTCTGCCCGGCGAAGTCTTGGGGATCGTGAAGACGGTTGGTCACGTGCGCGAGTTCTTCACCCGGCACACCGAGCGCTCGGAAGTTACCGGTGCGCCCGATCGCAACCACCACTCGGAGCGCAGGAACGGGTTCTTCGTCACCCGCCGGTATCAAGTAGAGCAACCCGTCGCGTCGCTCCACATGGTCGATGCGAAGGCACACGGGCAGAATCTCAGCCTGCCGCCGTTGCTCCTCGAGCTCGACCAACAACTCTTCGCGCCTCTCCGCTGTGACCTGAAACGAGCCCCGCGGTTCCATGTCACTGGGATAGGTAAAGATCGGCTTCCGTCGAGGAAAGTTGTGGATCGTCGCAAACGACTGAGCGGCCTCGTAGACCTTGCAATCAAGACCCGCCTCCCGGGCCGCGATGGCCGCCGAGATACCGGCCACACCTCCACCCACCACGGCCACGTCGAGGACACCCTCCTCGCCCCGGCGATCGACAAACTCAGGTTCGCTGATGATCGCCTGAATTGCAGCAGCACCGCTGTCCACTGCAAACTTCAACAATGGAACCCCGCACAGGTCCCCGACCACTCGCAGCCCGGGCACAGACGTCCGCCCCAACTCCCCGACGACCGGCAGCCGTTCTGGTGTGCCAGCCGGCCAGCCCGTGTGGAGCCACCGCACGTATCGCCTCAAGACCATGGAGCAAGTCTATGCCAGGGTCTTCCCACTCCTCCACTCTGCAGGCGATCTATGAATGTGCTGCTCCGGGAACGAAAATGCCCGAGATCGGCTTGGCTTGCTATAGTGCTACCTTGGCCGAACAGGACTCGGCTGGTGGCGTGCACAACAAGGCCGCAGGAAGGACCCGGCGGCATGCAACGTGGAAGGGCCCGTGCTTGACGCCAGTTGACCCATGATTCAACTCACCCGATTCAACAACGAGACGATCACTGTCAACGTCGAGCTCGTCCTGCGTGTTGAAGCGAATCCGGATACGACGCTGCACATGACCAATGGCGACATCGTGAAGGTTCGAGAGACACCCCAAGAGGTGGTCGACCGGACCATTGCATACAAGCAGCAGGTGTTCGCGCTCCACATCGATCCAAGGAAGGCCCCTTAGGTCGTGGCTGCCGCTGAAGAACGAGGCTTCGACATTGCCGCTGTCCTCGGCACGGGCCTCGCCGCCCTCTCCATCGTGGGAGGCCACCTTTTCGAGGGTGGCTACATGTACCAAATTGTGCAGCCCACAGCAGCGCTGATCGTATTTGGAGGTACCGTCGCAGGCATTCTCGTGCAGTTCTCCTGGGAAGCCTTTATCCAGGCAGGCAAAGACACACGCGATATCCTCCAGCCACCGAAGCAGGACCTTCGCGAGACCATGGACACCATCCTCGAGTTGGCCAAGCTGGCTCGTCGACAAGGGCTGGTCGCCATCGACCGTGAAGCCCAAAAAATCGCCGACCCCTTCTTACAACGTGCCCTGCGACTGACTGCTGATGGCATTGAGCCGAAGGCGCTCCGACAGGCGCTCCAAATGCAGATCAAGAACGTGAAGTCGGAACGCATCACATCGTCGAAGATCTACGAGGCAGGCGGCGGCTACTCGCCCACCATCGGTGTGTTGGGCGCTGTCATGGGCCTCATTCACGTGATGGGCCACCTGACCGAGCCCGACAAACTTGGGGCGGGCATTGCGGTGGCGTTCGTGGCCACTCTGTACGGCGTGGGTGTTGCCAACCTCTTCCTGCTGCCCATTGCCGGCAAGCTGAAGACACTGCTGGACAAACGCGTCAAGCGAATGGAGCTCATCATTGAGGGAGCCGCGGCCATCGCCGCCAGCGAGAACCCACTGATTGTGGAGCAAAAGCTCACCACCTACCTACCCTCGGCGGAGCAGGAAGCGATCGCTGCGGCCCAAGCCAAGCCGGCCGATGCGGCGGCGTGACACGGACTGAACCTCGATAGCCCGCTTTCGGAATTGGCATGAGCGACGAAGAAGAACATGGCGACCACGAACGTTGGGTGATTTCCTACGCGGACTTCATCACGCTCTTGTTTGCGACGTTCGTAGCCCTCTATGCCTGTTCCATCGTTGACCAGACAAAGATGGAGGCCTTCAGCGCATCGGTGCACTCGGCGCTGAACGCATCCTGGTCCGAGAAGGTGCTCTTCAAGCCTCTTTCAACCAACCCCGTTTACTCGGACAACCCCTCTGCAGCGGCGCCTCAGCGCACATTCATCGTCGCTGAAGAGCGATGCATCGAGACTGCCGAGGACAAGGAAGAGCAAGAGAAGAAGGCACGGGTCATCACCGAGGAATTGCAGGACTTAGAAGAGAACGAGGAACTCGCTGGTCACATGAAAGTCGAGCAGCGCGGCAAAGATGTCGTAGTCAGCCTCCTTTCGGCCGGTCTGTTCTCTTCTGCGCGTGCTGAGCTCCAAGCCGAAGGCGACGGGCTGATCTCCGAGTTGGCAAAGAGCCTCCAAGAATACGAAGACATCCAGCTGCGGGTTGAAGGGCACACGGACAACCGGCCCCTCATGCCGGGAGCGCGTTACCGGGACAACTGGGAGTTGTCTTCGGCCAGAGCGACCACCGTGGTCAACGAATTGGTCTCAAAGCACGGCTTTCAGCCAGAGAAGCTCGTAGTCGCGGGCCTCGGCGAGTTCCACCCGGTGGACACCAACGAAACCGATGAGGGGCGAGCCCGCAATCGTCGCATCGACATTGTCATCCAACAGCCCAAGCCGCCCACAGAAGAGGTGGACGCTCGCGAGAAACCCAAGACCCAGCTCCGCTAAGACGTTCATGGGTCGGACTGAGCCAAGATCGGATTCATACGTCCGTTGTGCCCTTCTCAAGATGGGTGAGCCTGGAGATGCCCCAGGCGGACTCAGCGGTTGCAGCTAGACTGTTGAGCAGGATGGCATTCAACCTCGCGCAACTGAGCCCCCATGCCCATCGGCGGCGCGGGTTCTCGTTCCCCAAGTACACGCTGACGGCGGCCCCTCCTGTCCTGGTTCTGTTGATGGGAGGCTGCTCCATGAACATCGAGGGAGACATGCCCGGAGAGTGCCAGGACTCCATCGATGATGACGGGGATGGACTCACCGACTGTGAAGACCCGAACTGCTTCGGTTCGCCGAGCTGCAACGGAACAGGCGACTCGGATGTCGCTGTGGGGACTTCCGATGCACGTGTCCAAGAGTACGAGCACGTACCCTGCACGGCCTCCAGCGATGGAGTCGGTGGCTACGTAGACGGTCTCGCCGACTCTGGGATCACATTCCAAGCCTTCACTGCCTGGGGCGGTTTCGGTTCGGACGGAGTCGCACTCAACGACCTGGACAACGACGGCTGCCCGGACCTGATCCTCACCCAACCCGATGGAGACGGTGAGTTGTACTGGAATCGTTGCCTAGGAGATGGTTCGGCCACCTTCGAGCCGGCTTCAGGAGTGGCCGAGGGGCTCTTCCGAGGCGACATGCAGGGCAACCCCGCCGTTGGTGCCGCTGACATGGACGGGGATGGCTTGCAGGACGTCGTGCTGACTTCCGGCCATCAATCGGTGCGCTTGATGCGGAACTTGGGCAACCGCAGCTTCGAGAACATCACGAGTCAGGTGGGGCTGAACTCAGCGAACGCGTACAGCGCCGGAATTTCCTGGGGGGATATGGACCTCGACGGCGATCTGGACATGTTCATCCTGAGGCAGGGCGGCACCGAGGAAGAATGGCAGGCAGGAGTCGCAGACCACCTGTTCCGTAACGAGGGGGGCGGGTCCCTCACCCAGGTGACAGGGCGAGGCATCGGCGAGTTGTTGGGCGCCAGCAACCACACTGCCTGGTTCGATCTGGACCGCGACGGAGATCAGGACTTCTTCGAGTTCAACGACGATGGAAATATTCACCCCTCTCGATTCTGGGAGAACCTCGGCGTCGACGACACTGGGAACGTCGTTTGGGATGAGCGCAAGCCGGACACCGGCATGGGCATGCTCCTCGGTCCCATGGGTGTCGTGATCAACGACCTCAACCAAGACGGTCTCCCCGACATCTGGCTGAGTGATGTGGGACAGAACCGCGTCTTTCAGAACGTCGGCGGCCCTCGAGACGATGGCAGCTACGAATGGGCCTTTGTCGACGTGGGCCAGGGCAACTGGGTGGATGCAGCCGAGCACAGAGATGGCGACATCTCCTGGTCTGTGCTCCGGGTGGACCTCGAAGGGGATGGGCACCCCGAGATCTTCGTAACGTTTGGCTTCACCTTTGGCTTCGACTACTTCGGCTCAGAGGACCTCTCCGACATCCCGCAAGCCGACCGCATCTTCGTCAATCGCAACAATCCCGGCGAAGCCCCATTCTTCCAATCGGACCCCGATCTGATCCCAGTCGCACCGAGCAACGGGACAGGAGCCGGCATGGCCGACCTCAACCGAGACGGTGTGGCAGACATCATCGTGCACAACTACCTAGGTCCCCCCGATGTCTACCTGGGTAAGTGCACCGATAGCAGCCGGCTCGTGATCGCGCTGCAAGACGACCGGGCCTTGAACCCGTTCGCGATCGGCGCTCGGGTGCGGGTCGAGGTGGACGGACACAGCCAAACCCAGCAGATGGACGCCGGCGGCACCGGCAGCTTTGGAACCAGCGAACCAGAGCTCTTCTACGGGCTAGGAACAGCCGATCGCGTCGACCGCATCGACATCTGGTGGCCCGACCAGGAACGGTCGCACGCCACCTTGTTCGATGTGTGTGCCAACTGCCGTGTTGTCATCCACCACGACGAGCCCACGAAGTGAGGCCGCAGAGAGCACCGCAAACGCTTCACTGGACGACTGGACTCCAGTGATTTCAACGCTATCCTCCGACCGCGAGAGGACCACGTGACTCCAGAGCCCCCCGACAACAGAGCGACACCAGTGGTTGCAGCCATACCGTCGCTATTCCCACCGGAAGCCCCAGGTGCGTCCGAGGGCGAGGCCTCCTCATCGAGTTCTACCCATCACAACGACCAGGGCGAGCACCCCACAAACAAAGGCGGCGCGACCCAGCAAGCGCAACGTACAGAAGAACAAGGCTCGAGCCGGGGTGCCCGGCGTCTCCTCCCCCGTATAGGACGAGCCGTCCTGCGCAGGGCACGACGGCTCAAGCCAGGCAGGCAAACCAACAAGCGCCCACACCGAGAGACACCAGCAGAGACAACAAGCCAAGGACAGCCAGTAGACCGGCCGGGCTTGACACACGGCCCCGGCGAGCCCAGTGAGTCGAGTGCCATTCGCCGCCAAGGAATCGATCCCCGAAGCGCAGCGGCTCGGAAGATCAAGACCTCATCTCGGGACCTAGCCACCCAGGACCAACGGGCCCGGAGTGCTCGAGGCGAGCCTCTACCAACCCTGGAACATGCGGGCTGGTTGCCCGACCTACCAGGCATCCCCCCTTATCTGCTTCCCGAGGCACTGCAGGGCACTCACCTTGAAGGTCGAATGTCGTGCGGCTTTTGCGGAGTGGGAGATAGCGGTGTGGTGCGGGGAAAGAGGCGCCCTCAAGGAGACGGCGCCCCCGATCGAGCTGGGGGACGCGTAGGACGCCGTTCTCCCACCAAGGGTTGCGCCAAGCTGCAGGTCTCCGCTGGCGAACTAGGAACTCTGTTCCCCATTCACACGGCGCCATCCGTACTCTGGCGCTACGCCCGCGACCGGGAGCAGATGACCTATGAGGAGTCCATTGAGCGCTTTGCCGACCTGGTCCTGGACCATCGCGACCCAGACACCCAGATCCTAGTGTATGGCTGTGGCCAAATTGACTACTTCACCATCTTCGCCATGCAGGAAGTCTTTCGACTGCTCGGGGTTCGCAACATTGCAGGGAATGCTGAGCACTGTCTCAACGCAGGAGCTGTCCACAACGAAATGTTGACTGGGCAGGAGGGGCCCTTTCTCACCTTTGACAGCGCGTTCGATGGCTCCAATCGCTTCTTCATCCTCAATGGCTGGAATGGCCAGATCACCCACCCCGGTGCCTGGCACCGCATGCTGGGCGACAAGAACTTTGATGGATACCTGATTGACGTCATGGAGTCTGAGTCGGCCCAGACCATCGGCCGGCGCTTCGGCCGAGACCGCGTCGTCCTGATTCGCTCGGGGGGCGATCCACACCTAGCCCTCGGGGTGGCACACCAGATCCTGACGGTCCATCCCGAGGCCATCGAAGAACGGTTCATCGACCAGTTCGCTGATCAGGGAAGCTGGGAGGCCTTCTCGACCTTGGCCGCCTCGGACGACTTCAGCCCCGGTCAGGTGGCCGACAGAATTGCCCCAGAGCCCCAAGAGGTGCCTCGGATTGAAGCAGCAATCAAGGACATCGCGGCTCGCATTGCAGCGCCAGAGGCCGTGCCCATCAACATCCCCTCTGTAGGCCTGTCTCAAACCAAGGGCGCCGTGAGTCACTGCCTCTGGGGCTGCGCCATGGCCATGGTCGGCAAGTACGGCTTGAAAGCCGACGGAAGCGCAGCGGGGGGCACTCTCCGAGTGCCAGGGCAGATCAATGCTCAGAGCGAGGTCCAAGCGCTGTCGAGGTTGTTCTTCTTCGGACGAATCCCGGTGGACGATCAGGGAGCTGTGGAGGCAGCTCGCCGCATGGGGCTGCCCGATGACTCCTACGAGCTTGCGGTACGAGATCAGCCTAGAGCGGTCCTGGACTACTCGGATCCAGCAACCCGCTTCGACCGACAGTTGATCATCGCCTTCGGCACTCAGTTCGAGGCCAACATGATGGACCGAGATCGCTGGCTGGAGAAGCTGAAGAGCGAGGGAACAACGCTAGTCGTCGTCGACCCAATCCCAGACCCCTACACACTCGACAATGCCCACCTCGTGATCCCCTCGCCACCCCATTCGGCGACCCCCAAGCTCTACCAGAATGGAGAGTGGCGACTCACCCTGTCCGCTCCCAGACGTCAGATGGCCCCGGAGACACGGTCGGACGCCACCATCCTCTACGACATGATGGCCGTCATCTCCCGGCGTATCCGAGAAGACTCCATGCTTCGTATGGTGCACCCAGATCTCGGGTTTCACTCCCAGTCGGGCTATCTTCGCGAGCGCTTCGAGGACCCCGCCGACGGGGGCGGCCTTCCTCGCTATGGCGGGGAGGTCAGTCGAGCCCACCTGTGGCAGCGCGTTCTGGACTACATGGACGACGGACCCGGACGAAGCGGCCCCCTTTACTGCAGACCAGTGGACGACAGCGGCGCCCCCATCACCTGGACACAGTTGGTGGAAGACGGGGACCAGGTGTACGGCGGTGTGGGCACGAGCCGGTACCGGCTGGACTATGACAGCCCAGGACACAGCCCCTTCGGGGACATCTATGAACGTCCGTACCGCTTCCGGTTCTTCATCCCCACCGAGCAGGACCTCGAGCTACCTACGGGTATTGTCTTGAACTCGGGTCGGTCCGCGCTATCGGAGAATCCAGCGGACCTGCGCTACGCAATCCACAGCTTTAACTCTGGAAAGGCGACGCCCGCCACGGGAATGCCGGAAGAACACCCCCTCTACATTTCCCCCATGCTTGCCGAACAAGAGCAGCTGGAGTGTGGAGACAAGGTCCTGGTTCAGAACACTGAGACCACCAAGTCCGTTCCTTTCCAGGTGCAGGTCACAGAACGCCTCCGGGGCCAGCTCGCCTATATTCCGTTCCATAAAGACCGCGCTCAGCTGGACCACGGTCGCTACCTCAACAACATCACGTCCCAGGCAGGGCGATGCCCCTACACCGCCCAGAGCAACTTCAAGCTCACCTCCATCAGCATTGAGAGGCTTGAGGCTGAGAGCACAGGGCCCCGTGACGGAGACCTGCCTAGCTCCTCATGACAACCGGCCGGGACAACCAAGCTGCACAGCAGAAAAGGTCACAAAACGGTGGCCTAATGGTGATTGGTGGCCTGTTGCCCGTCATGTTGACGACAACGGTGCTGTTGGGCCTGGGTTCGCTCAGAGGGCTGGCCACCGGGGTGGCGTTGCTGCTGGCAGTTGCCGGCATGGTGCTTCCCATCATCGGTCTCTGGACTCTCCTTGGTCGGAGGAGACTCAGCCTGGCCGTGGGGCTCTGGGTCTGGAGCTTGCTTGTCTGGGCGCTCATGCCTACCTACTTCCCTGGAGAGAAGACCGAAGCGTTGCTGACAGGCAGTCGACTCGTCGCCTCCCCATTCGGTGGGCAGCACTCTGAGAGCTTTGTAGACCTAGCCCAGAGCATCGCTGAGTTCATCGATGCTCCGTTTGCAGTCTTTGGGCCCACCTCACCGCCCGCAGAACCCATCGATGCAGTAACGACCACGGCGATGGCCATCGGCGAGCCGAACTCGGAGCGCCATGACGCCGTTCCTACAGACGACACGGCACCAACGGCCAAGGACGAGCCTCAGGCGGCGATCCTCGCAACAGACGGAGAGGGGCGCAGTCTCCGTGTCAGTGTGGGCATCGAGATCGACGGGCAGGTGACCGATATACCCCTGCTCTTCGACACCGGGGCGACCTTGACTACGCTGAATTCGGCCACCTTAGAGCAGCTGGGGATTGCGGTCCCCGAACACGCCCCTCGCGCAACCCTCCAAACAGCCGGAGGTCCTGTCGAGAGCGTCGTGGTACTCATCGAGCGCCTCTGGCTCGACAATATCCCCATCGAGAATGTGTCCGCGGCAATCTGTGACAGTTGTGCCCAGGAGGATGCGAGGGGACTCTTGGGACTCAACGCCACCGGATTGTTCGAGGTCACGCTCCGCAGCTCCGAGAGGGAAATTCAGTTGATTCCCACCGACCTATTCGGTGATCGACAACTGGATGTTGGCCATTGGCTCTCGCTGGGCTCCACCGCAACTATCAAGTGGAACGGAGGCATCGAGGTCGAAGTGGTCGTCGACAACAGCGCATCGGTTGGCGTCAGCGAAGTGGTCACAGAGGTGGGATGCGTCAGCCGAAGCTTTGCCGTCCAACTCAGTTCCATTCCAGCCAGGAGTCAGCGGAGCACGCGTGCATCCTTGCCCGCTGGAACCGACTGCAGCACCTACCAGGTGTCCCTACTCAGCGCGCGCTGGTGATCCATTCAGACAAACGCTCCGCTCGACTCGAGCCGAAGCCCCATCTAGAGCACTGCCCTACGGGTTGATGCGGAAGTCTGTTTCCTTGCTACGCCAGCCCTTCTCTCGACCATCCCGTTGCCTGCCCTTGACGGAGACATAGTAGACAACACGGCCTTTGCTGACGCCTTCGAGAGACACGACTGTGGAGCACCAACGGTCACCACCACAGTCCATTTTCCGCTTCAGCCACCGCGCCTTGGGGGGATTGTAATAGAGGGTCGCCCGCCCCTCAGTCGCACCGTAGATGCGGCCCTTGAATTCAATCCGCGTGCCTCGCGTCGAGCGCTCGATGACCCGCCCCTTCAGTTCTCCCATGTGCAGATGCTTGGGGCGACTCACCGTGTTCTTCGAGGACGCAGGTGGGGAAGGATTGGATGCAGGCAAAGACCGCGGCGGTGAGGCAGGCGGCGGGCTGGGGGATGCGACCGGGGCAGGCGGACTCGCAAGCGGCTTCCGAGGCTCGTCAGGCGGCTGCACAGAATCCTCCGCAGCAACCGTCTCCATCCCACCCGCAGGACCAGTAGCCGATGTATCCGTGCTTGCTCCCTCCGCCGCGCCCGTCTCCGAGTTCTTTGCGGACGCTCCCCCAGTCGATCGGGAAGGAGTCATCACGTTGTCAGGCGACGACTCTGTACTGGTAGTCGCTCCCGGTTTCCGCCGAACTGGGGCGCGAGCAGAAGCCGACTTCTTCGTGCTCGTGGCCAGATCGTCTCCCCGGGCAGCTACGGGGAAAGAATCAAGACCTCCCAGGTCCGACTCTTCTGCCGGCTGCTCAGTGAGCCCATCCTTTTGGGCATCGGATGACTTCCAGATCAACACCGCACCCACTCCAACGGCAACCGCAAGCAACAGCCCCACAGCGAGTCCAAACAGAAGCACCCACAAGGCAGAACGACGATTCTCTGGCGTCGCCCAGAGCGTACCGTCTCCCTGAGAGGGTGTGCCAGCCGCCGGAGTGGGAGGCAGCGAGGGCATGGCAGGCGCAGGCGCATTGCCTACCAATCGAGTCGGCGGAACGGGCTCGATGGCCGCAGATCCAATAATCGAGGCGTCGGGCGCAACGGTGCGAGTGTCCGCCATGTCTGCTGCAGAGAACTCGGGCTCAAACGACACGGAACCACCCACACGAGCTGCGCCTTCCGACGAGACACTCGGCGCCTGCGGAGTCGGCTCGGAGTGACTCTCCGAGTGGCCGGAGTTCTCTCTTCCCGAGCCATAGCCTCGCTGCTCTACTGTGGGGCCCACAGCCTGGGCAACGCCACCGGAGGTTCCCTGGGCTGCCATCAAGGCAGCATCGGGAGTAGCCAGCGTCGGAGCAACCTCGACACCCGAATCGGTGCTCATCGAACCCTGAGCGCCTGGGTGTTGTTTCAGGAAACCACGAACAAACGACCTCAGGCTCTCGCCGGACTCCTGATGCTTGAGCAGCGCCTTCAGAGCATCTTCCACCTCAGCTGCGTCGCTGTAGCGGTCTGCAGGCTCCTTCCGCATGCATCGGAACACGATGTCCGCCAGGCCAGGCACCACGGAATCAAGGCGAGTTCGCGAATCCGACCGCTCGAGGCGCTCCTCCACTTGGAGCACGGCAGCGAGCACCGTCATTAGCGAGTCCCCCGAGAACATTCGAGAGCCAAGGGCCAACTCATACACGATTGCGCCCATGGCAAAGATGTCCGAGCGACGATCGAGGGGGTCTCCACCTACCTGCTCTGGAGACATGTACGCGGGCGTCCCCTTCGTCATACCGGTCTGCGTCATGCTCGTGGATAGAGCAGCCGCCTTGGCAATGCCAAAGTCCATCACCTTTACGAGACCGTCCCGGCTCAACAAGATGTTGCTGGGTTTCAGGTCCCGGTGAACGAGCTCGGTCTCGACACCCGCATCTTCCAGGTTGTGAGCGTGATCAAGGCCAGCGCAGATCTGCGCCGCGATCTCCAGGATGTGCCCGGGTGTCAGCTGAGAACCGTGATTGAGGATTTCGTCCAGCCCGATGCCACGCACGTACTCCATCGCAATGAAGGGAAGATTGTCGACGACACCGTACTCATAGGTCTCGACAACATTCGGGTGATGCAGCAGCCCTCCCAGACGAGCCTCGTTCACCAACGCCTTACCGAGGTCAGCATTGCTCGCTGCCACCGAGGCCCGGATAATCTTGATTGCAGCCTTCTTGCGGAAGCCCTCCAGACCCTGAAGTTCTGCACGAAATACCCGGGCCATGCCTCCCTCGCCCAGGACCCCAAGGAGTGTGTATCTGCCAAAAACAACCGGGAAGTCGTCACTAGCAGAGAGCAGATCGGGCTGAATTCTCGCCATAGTCAGTTGACCGGTCCGGTCGCCGCGAGCCGCGTTCAGCGGCTACTACCCCCCGCTTCAGTAGACGAGTCATCATCATCCCCGCTCGAGTCATCATCATCCCCGATCGAGTCATCATCGTCCCCGCTCGAGTCATCATCACCCTCGGCCGTGTCGTCATCACCCTCAGCCGTGTCGTCATCACCCTCAGCCGTGTCGTCATCACCCTCAGCTGTGTCGTCATCACCCTCAACCGTGTCGTCAGCGGCCTCACCGGAGTCGTCGTCGTCTCCATCGCCGGGGCACTCCCCCTCTCCACCATCCCAACTGATAGTCAGTTCCCAGTCCGAAGGAGCACCGTCCCAACACAGTACAGACACCTCAAGCCTCCCGAACGTCTCAAACGGCGCGTCCCGCCAACACTCCGATGGCTCCATCCCCGACTCATAATCCACAACCAAGAAATCCGTTGCCAGGACATCCGGCGCAAAGACATTGAAGTCCAGATCCGTGCCCTCGCCCGCCCAGTCCAAGTTGAAACGCGGGGTTCCAATGCAAGGAAGCTCGATCGCAAACACATCACGGTCACCTGTCCACTCATACAAGCCATCATTGGAACAGCCCGAAGCGCTGCCCCGGACTACGATCTGCCCTTGTCCCGACTTGGCTCCCGGACGATGAGACTCGAAAGCCACCTGATTGGGTGAGCTCTCATTGGGCTCCACCTCTTCATAGAGGACGGAAGCAAAGTTCTCACAAGCGTTCGAAGGAACCACGCGGTCAGGGACCGGATCCGCAGGCTGACGCTTCGCACCATCGGGAGGCGAGCAGGACCAGCACAGCAAAGCCAGGACCAACCAAGACACGGTCGAGTTCAAGGGGCCCCTAGAGCCCGTCACGAGTCGTCCTCTGCGAGCGTCAATACAGCTCAACCCGCTCCCTCCACAGACTCGCACTCAGTCACTCGGAGCGCGCAAGCACACCTAAGGCAAGTAGGAGCGGCAAGCATACTGCCCCAGCCACCCCAGAGGGAAGCGACTCCATACCACCCAATGCGCCTGGTCCCGCCAACCTGCTCTTAGTAAGCCGGACAAAAAGAGGGGGCGAAGTCCGCTCTCGCCGACTTCGCCCCCTCAAAAGGCAATAGGTTTGCTCTTACGAGCTAACGATCACGCGGAGTCGTCGTCGTCGCCGGAGTCGTCGTCGTCGTCGTCGTCACCGGAGTCGTCGTCGTCACCAGCGTCGTCGTCGTCACCGGAGTCGTCGTCGTCGCCGGAGTCGTCGTC